>VGER01000023.1 GCA_016869235.1 Alphaproteobacteria bacterium
GCCTCGGCGTGCCGCGCAGCGTGCGCGCAGTGGCGCGCGCCGTGGCAAGCAACGCCCTGGCGGTCGCCGTGCCCTGCCACCGCGCGGTGCGCAGCGACGGCTCCCTGGCCGGCTACCGGTGGGGCGTCGAGCGGAAGAAGAAGCTGCTGGCGCTCGAGGCGCCCAAGCGCCGCTAATGCCCGGTTCTAACGAACTCGTCGCTCTAGCGGGGTTCGCTGCGCCAGAAGCACCCGCGCTGAGTGCCGACATCGAGCGCGTCGCGGCTGCAGCCGCGTTTCGCCACATGGTGGTGCCGGGTGGGCACGCGATGTCGGTGGCGATGACCAACTGCGGCGCGCTCGGCTGGGTCACCCGCCGCACCGGCTACCGCTACACCGCCACCGACCCGGAGACCGGCAAGGCCTGGCCGGCGATGCCGGCGCGGTTCGCGGAGCTCGCGGCGCGCGCGGCGGCGGCCGCCGGGTTCGGTGGGTTCGCGCCGGATGCGTGCCTCATCAATCGCTACGAGCCGGGGGCGCGCATGGGACTGCACCAGGACCGCGACGAGGCCGATTTCCGCCAGCCGATCGTGTCGGTGTCGCTGGGCCTGCCGGCGACGTTCCTGTGGGGTGGCCCGCGCCCGCGCGACCCCGTGCGACGGATCCGCCTTGGCCACGGCGACGTCGTGGTGTGGGGCGGCGCGTCGCGCCTGTTCTTCCACGGCGTTGCGCCGTTGGCCCGCGGCGAGCATCCGCTGACGGGAGCCTTCCGCTTCAACCTAACCTTGCGCATGGCCGGCTAGCGGGCGAGCTTTCGCCGTGGCGGCGCGGCGTGCTAAGGCAGAGCGTCAGTAGGCCCCAGTAGCGAGAGCAACCGACCCGTGGCAGCCCTGGCTCCGCGCAGCAAAGTCATGACCGAGGCGGCCGCGGCGGCCGCGCCGGAGGGCCTTTCGCCGGGCACGATCACCGACCCGGGCCGGCTGCTCACCGAGCTGCGCGCCGAGTTCAGCCGCCTGTCGGAGGGCGCCGAAAGCGATCCGTTCCGCAACCCCATCCTGATGCTGGCACATCAGCTGTCGCGCCGCCTGTCGGCCGGCGAAGTGTCGCTGTCGGTGCTCGAAAGCGTCTTGCAGACGCTGACGGTGCAGGCATTCCACGCGCGCGCGCGCCGCCTCGCGCGCTACCTCGGCGAAACCGACCCGCGCCACAACGTCGAGACGCTCAAGCGACTGGCCCGCCAGCTGAGCGCCGATGCGGACGGCAACGCGGTGCCGTTCGACGAGTACCGCCGGCGCGTGGAGCGCGAGTGGTTCGGCGCGGTGTTCACCGCGCACCCGACGTTCAACCTTTCCGGCGAGCTGATGCATGCCCTGGTGGACCTCGCCACCAACCGCGGCGCCGACGGCGGGCCGCTCGATGAGGAGGCGCGCGACAAGCTTCTGGCGCTCGCCCGCAGCACGCACCACAAGCCCGACCCGATGACGCTCATGCGCGAGCAAGAGCTGAGCCAGGAGGCGATCATCAACCTGCACCGCGCGCTGCGCCGCGCGCACACCGCGGTGCTGGAGGTGGCCGAGGAGCTGTACCCGCAGCAGTGGCGCCAGCTGAGCCCGCGCCTGGTCACCATCGCCAGCTGGGTCGGCTACGACCTCGACGGGCGCTCCGACATCGGCTGGACCGACACGCTGCAGATGCACCTGCGCGGCCACGCCCAGCGGCTGAAGCTGGCGCTGGACGAAGTCACCTCCATTCGCGCCTCGGCGCTGCACCAGGAGAAGCAGAACGGCGAGGCGCTGGCGGCGGCGCTCGACCGCATCGCCGTGCGCTTGCGATCGGGCCTTGACGAGGTGACCGACGAGATCACCGCCTTCGGCCGCACCGAGGACGAGCCGGCCGAGGTGAGGGCGCGCATCGGCAAGATCTCGCGGCGCATCGTCGAAGGCCTGCCGCACCGCCTGACCGATTCGAATACGCTCATCGAGGCGCTGCAGGGCGCCATCGATGCGGCGAAGTCCTCGCCCATCGCGCGCCGGCTGCTGGTGCTGCGCGCCGAGCTGGCCAACACGGGCCTGGGGCTTTCGCACGTGCACGTGCGCATCAACGCCAGCCAGCTGCACAACGCCATGCGCCGCACGCTGGGCCTGGAGGCGCCGCCGGACGATCCACGCTACCGCGCCACCTACATGGCGCGCATCGCCGAGCTGCTGAGCAAGGTCGAGGCGAAGCGCATCAACTTCGGCTCCATCATGAGCGAGCGCGCCTCGGCGCGGCGCCTGTTCATGGTCACGGCGCAGATGCTCAAGTACGTGGACAACACGACGCCGGTGCGATTCCTGATCGCCGAGTGCGAGACGGCGTTCACCGTGCTGTCGGCGCTGTACTACGCGCGCCTGTTCGGCATCGATGGCCAGATCGATATCTCGCCGCTGCTCGAGACGCAGAAGGCGCTGGAGGGCGGCCACCGCATCATCGACCAGCTGCTGTCGGTGCCGGCCTACCGCGCCTACGTGCGCAAGCGCGGGCGCATCGCCGTCCAGACCGGCTACTCCGACGCCGGCCGCTACCTCGGCCAGATGCCGGCGGCGGCGGCGATCGAGCGCTTCAAGTTGCGCCTCGCCAAGGTGCTGAAGGACCACGGCATGGCGGGCGTCGAGCTGGTGATGTTCGACACCCACGGCGAGTCGGTCGGCCGCGGCGGCCACCCGCACGACCTCGAGACGGCGCTCGCCTACGTCAACTCGCCGGCGGCGCGCGAGGCGCTCAACCGCGCGGGCGTGCTGCACAAGGAAGAGGTGAGCTTCCAGGGCGGCGACGGCTACCTTTATTACATGAGCCCGCCGGCGGCGCTGGCGGCGCTCACCCGCATCCTCGAGCACGTGCTGGCTTCGCCGCCCGCCGCCACCAGCGATCCGTACTATCGCGACTCGGACTACATCCTCGAGCTGTTCAGCTCGGTGACGCAGTTCCAGGTCGAGCTGATGGCCGACCCCGACTTCGGCGCGCTGTTGAGCGCGTTCGCGCCCAACTTCATCTACCCCTCGGGCAGCCGCAACATGGTGCGCCAGCGCGATGAGGCGGAGGCGAAGACGGTGATGGTCGCCGCCGAGCTGCGCGCCATTCCGCAGAACGCCGCGCTGCAGCAGCTCGGCGTGCTGGCGAACTCGGCCGGCGGCCTGGGGCATGCGATCAGCCGCGACCCCCAGCGCTTCGCCGAGCTGTACCGCAACAGCCCGCGCCTGCGCACGCTGATGGGCATCGCCGAGTACGCGCTGTCGGTGGGCAGCTTCGACGCGCTGCGCGCCTACGTCGAGACGCACGACGCGAACCTGTGGCTGCTGCGCGCCGGCGCCACGGCGGGCGGCCCGTGGGCCGAGCGCCTGTCGGCGGTCGCCGCCATGCTCGAGCGCGCCAACCTGCACGGCGCCCAGGAGCGCGTGGTGCGCCGCCTGTACTTCGACCAGCTGGCGGCGCGCGCCGGCCTCGACGAGATCGCCCGCGACAACGGCGGCCTCGCCGGCGGCAAGCTGCTCGAAGGCGAGACGCGCACCTCGCTCGACATCCTGCACGCGCTGCGTGTGGCGCTGGTGCTGCGGCTCTACGAGCTGACGACGCGGGTGCCGGACTTCGGCCCGCAGTTGGGCACGACGCGCGACCGCACCATCCTGCGCCTCTTGCACCTCGACATTCCCGGCGCGGTGGACATGCTGGAGAAGATCTTCTCGCTGCAGCAGCCGACGCGCATCGAGGACTTCGGCGAGCCGTCCGACTACTTCGGCGAGGAGCAGCACACCTACGAGGCGGAGCACAACGAAGTGTTCCGGCCGCTGCGCGACCACTACGAGCTGGTGCGGCGCATCGCCTCGGCCGTCACCCACCACATCGGATTCTTGGGGTAAGCGCGATGGACAAGCCAGCAGTGGTGGTGCGCTACATCGTCGACGACGTGCCGGCGGTGCTGAAGTTCTATACCCAGCACCTCGGCTTCACCGTGCACCAGGACACCGCGCCGGCGTTCGCCGCGCTCGACCGCGGGCCGCTGCGCCTGTTGCTCAGCAACAAGACGAGCGCCGGCGCCAAGGAGATGCCCGACGGCCGCAAGCAGACGCCGGGCGGCTGGTCTCGCTTCCAGATCCACGTCACCGACCTCAAGGCGGAGGTCGAGCGCCTGAAGAAGGCGGGCCTCAAGTTCCGCAACGACATCGTCGAGGGCAAGGGCGGCGCCCAGATCCTCCTCGACGATCCCTCCGGCAACATCGTCGAGCTGTTCCAGCCCGCGGCGCACTAAGCCGCCGCCCGCCTCAGGCGCGCACGAGACGACGCGGACCGTAGCGGCCGCGGTAGTCGGCCGGCGTCAGGCCGGTGAGGCGGGCGAACACCTTGCGGAAGGCGACCGGATCGCCGTAGCCGACGCGCCGCGCGGCATCGGCGACCGTCCTGCCCTCCTCCAGCGCCCGCTTGGCCGCCTCGATGCGCACCCTTTGCACGTACTCGAGCGGCGTGTTGCCCGTGGCGGCGCGAAAACGGCGCGCGAACGTGCGGCGGCCGGAGCCCCGGGCGCGCGGCCGTAACGACCGGAGCGAGTTGCCCTCACCCTTCGCCGGGTGCAGGGCGAGGACGGCTTTTCACATCTCCGGCACGGCCATCACGTAGAGGGTGGTGCCGCCGCGGCGCATGCGCGCCGCCGCCTCGGGTCCGGCGTTGAAGCCGATCGGCGCGTTGACCGGTCCCGAGCTCGCCACCACCGCCACGTACTGGCGGCCGCCGTGCAGGTAGGTGACCGGCGACTGGCTGAAGCCGGAGCCGGTGCGGAACGACCACAGCGGCTCGCCGTTGCGCGCGTCGAGCACCTCGATGAAGCCCGAGGCGTTGTTGCCCTTGAACAAGAGGTCGCCGGCGGTGACGAGCTGGCCGGTGCGCGTCTCGTCGCCCATCGGGCGCGACCAAGCCACCTTGCGCCCGATGGGATCAAGCGCCTTGAGCTCGGAGGGCACCGTCGTGGGCTGGCCGGCGACGTCCTTGCGCGGCACGCTGGCGACGTTGGCGCGGCGGAGCAGGTTGTTGGGCTCGCCCGGCTTGTAGTCGCCGGCGACGACGGCGAAGGCGCCGCAGACATTGTTGGTGTGCGCGTACAAGAGCCGCGTGCGCGGCGAGTAGGCATCGGTCTCCCACTTGCGCGCGCCGCCCGCTGGACAGGCGACCACCTCGGTGCCGGTGTAGTCGGCCGGCCGCCGCTCGGCGGCGGCGGGGTCGGCCTGGGTCACGCGGCGGCGGTCGGCGACCGCGGTGAAGGCGAGCTTGTCGGCGTCGTAGGCCGGCAGGCCGGTCTGCAGGTCGACGAACGCCGGACCCTTGATGATGTCCTGGAAGGAATGCATCCACGGCTGGCCGAGCAGCTTCCCGCCGGCGCGGTCCCACGCATAGAACAGCCCATTGGCCGAGGCCTTGATCGCCGCCTTGCCGGAGTCGAGGTCGATGAGCGGCGTCACCGACTGCTCGTCGAGCCCCCACATGTCCTGGGGCGTCAGCGTGAAGGCCCACACCAGCTCGCCGGTGGTGCCGTCGCGCGCCATTTGCGCCGAGCAGAAGTTGTTGTGGAAGGCGGTGAGCCGGCCGCCGGCGTCGAGCGCCACGACGCCGCGCTCGCGGCGATAGTCGGGGTTGCCCGGGCGGCACGAGCCGGTCGAGTAGAAGAACACGTTCGTGTCGGGGTCGTAGGTGAAGAACCCCGCGGCGCCGGCGCCGCCGTGTTGCCACGAATCGACGAACCAGGACTCCTGCGCTGGGTTGGCGCCGCCCAGGTACGGATAGTTCTTCTGGAACCTGGCGCCGATGCCTACGTCGGCGTTGGGGCCGACGTTGTACATGGTCCAGGCGACGCGGCCGTCATGGAGGCCGGCGGCGAGCACCTTGCCGCGCGCGCCGTAGCCGTCGGTGGCGGCGATGAAGCGATCGCGAACGACGATGCCGTTGCCGGCCATCGCCTCGCCCTTGCTGGCGTCGGCGACGACGCGGCGCCACACCTGCTGGCCCGACTGGGCATCGAGGGCGACGAGAGCCCCATCCGTGGCGGCGAGGAACAGCTTGTTCTCGGCGTAGTACAGCCCGCGCGGCGGCGAGCCGCAGCAGTTCTGCACCGCCGGCGGCATCTGCTCGAGGGTCGGCCGGAACTCCCAAAGGAAGACCCCGTCGGCGGCCAGGTCGAAGGCGTAGACGAAGTCCTGGCGCGGCGAAACGAGATACATGGTGTCGCCGATCACCAGCGGCGCCGCCTCGTGGGAATCGAGCATGCCGATCTGCAGCGTCCACTGCAGGGACAGCAGCTTGATGTTGCCCGCGTTGATCTGGTCGAGCGGGCTGTAGTTCCACCCGTCGTAGGTGATTCCCGGCATCACCACGTTGGCCGGATCGCGCGACAGCCGCAGCACGTCATCGTTCGCGAGGGCAGAGCCCGCGAGTCCAGCTCCTGGCCCCGCCGCCAGCGCGAGCGCCGCGGCGAGCGAACGCAGTCCGATCATTCCTGCCCCCTCCCGGTGCGGAACACGAGTATAGCCAGCGTGGGGCGGGTATGGCGTCCGACGCTACGCAAGACGCCCGCCGTTATACTGTAACAAAAACCCAGTTGACCCCGCCGTGCTCCGCAGGCAGCCTTCCAACATCGCCATAGCTGCGCCGTGGCGATCCGATCGCATGCGATCCCTTCGGGTGCGCACGCTCGGCGCCGTCCTGGCACTGTTGGCGCTGGCCATCCTCGGCCTTCACGAGGGTGAACATTACGTCCATGGCGAGCAACCGGACTCGTGCGAGTTCGCATTCGTCGCGGACGGTTTCGCTCCGCCACCAGTCACGCTTGCCGTACCGCTGCCGTCGCCTTGCGCGACAGCGTGGCCGCTGCGAGAGATCCGCGCGGCCATCGACGCGGTTTACCAGCCCCGCTCCTCTCGCGGTCCGCCAGCATCCACCCGCGTCTAGCTGACCGCGACGCTGCGGTGCGGGACCCTTTGACCGCACCGCAGTGTGCGCGCACGCCGCCACGTCCGTCGTATCGGGCGTGGACGTTCATCCACATTTGCGGAGAGAAGCATGCTTACCCAGAGTCTGTTGGGCGCCACGGCGTTGGCGCTCGTCCTGTACGCCGCGCCGTCAGTGGCGCAGCAAGCCAACGAAATCGAAGCCCTGCGTCAGCAGCTCCGCCAGCTGCAGGCGCGCATTGACCAACTGGAGGCGACACAAACGCGCGCCCCCGCGCCTGGGGCTGCTGCGACGCCAGGCGCGGCGCCGCTGACCGGAGGAGGCGGATTCAATCCCGGTATCGGCTTGGTCCTGGATGGTCGCGCCGGATACTCGCGTCTCGACCCGGAGACATATGCAATCGCCGGCACACCGTTGGGCGGCGAGGCCGCCGAAGGACCCGGCATCCGTGGCCTGGCGCTCGGTGAGGTCGAGCTGAACGTCTTCGCGAATGTCGACAACAAGTTCTTCGGCAATGCGACCATTGCGGTCATCGAGGAGGGCGGCGAGGCCGAGGTCGAACTCGAGGAAGCATTCGTTCAGACCCTGGCGATGCCGGCAGGGCTGCAAGTGACTGCCGGCAAGTTCCTCTCGGATATCGGCTACTTGAACGCATTCCACGCCGATGCCGACGACTTCGCCGATCGTCCCCTCGCCTACTGCGCCTTCCTCGGCTGCTTCGTCTCCGACGCCGGCATCCGGCTGAGCTGGGTGGCGCCATCGCCCTTCTACATGCGCCTGGGCGGAGAGGTCATGCGCGGCGACGCTTTTCCCGCTGCCGGCGAGCGACACAACGCTACCGGCGCGCGCTCCCTTTTCGCGCGGACCGGCGGCGATATCGGCACTGCCTGGAGCTGGCAGGCTGGCTTGTCGTGGCTGTGGTCCGATGCGCGCGACCGCAAAACCGGAGATGGGCCCGACGTCTTCACCGGAACCACCGATACCGGCATCGCTCACCTCGTCCTCAAGTGGGCACCGAGGCGCGGCCAAGCCCTGAAGTGGCAGACCGAATTCTTGCGCAACCACATCGATGGAACCTTCAACGCCAAGCTGCTCGATCGCAAAGACCACGGCTGGTACTCGCAGCTCGTGTATCAGTTCGCGCCGCAGTGGAGCACCGGCTACCGCTACGACCGCGTAAGTCCCGGCGATGCTCCGGCGGCACTGGCCGGCACAGCGATTGACGACATGGGCCACACCGCGACGCGGCACACGCTCGTGACGCAGTGGAAAAATACGGAGTTCAGCCGCCTGCGCCTGCAGTACTCTTGGGATCGCTCGCGCATCGACGAGCGCGACGAGACCATCCAGCTGCAGTACACGATGATCCTCGGCGCCCACCCCGCGCATCAGTACTGAAGGTGGACGCCATGAAGATCATGCTCGCCATCCTAGCGGCGACCTTGGCGGCCATGGCGGCGTTCCCCGCCGCCGCCGCCGTCGAGGTGTTCGCCTGCGAGCCGGAATGGGCGGCGCTGGCGGAGGCGATCGGCGGCGACCGCGTCACCACGTTCTCCGCCACCACCGGCACCCAGGACCCACATCACATCACGGCCCGGCCGAGCCTGATCGCGCGCATGCGCACGGCCCAGCTGGTGGTGTGCACGGGAGCCGAGCTGGAAACCGGCTGGCTGCCGTTGCTGCAACGCCAGGCCGGCAACGCCAGCGTGCTGCCGCGCGCACCCGGCTACCTGGAGGCTGCGTCGGTGGTGACGTTAAAGGAAATCCCTGCCGTGCTCGATCGGCGGCTGGGCGACGTACACGCGCATGGCAACCCGCACATCCAGACCGATCCGCGTCACTACCTGCCGATCGCCCGAGCCGTCGCCGACCGGCTGGCACAGATCGACCCGGCGGGCGCGGCGACGTACCGCATGCGCCTTGCCGACTTCGAAACGCGCTGGCAGCAGGCCCTTGCTCGCTGGCAATCAGAGGCGACGGCGCTGCGCGGGGTGTCGGTGCTGGTGCAGCACAAGAACCTCGTCTACCTGCTCGACTGGCTGGGCATGCGCGAGGTGGCGGCACTGGAACCGGTACCGGGCGTGGAACCGAGCACCACGTACCTGACCGAGCTGTTGCGGACGACGGCCAGCGCGCAGCCACGCATGGTGTTGCTCGCCGCCTATGAGTCCGATCGGCCGGCGCGCTGGGTCTCGGAGCGGGCGCGCATTCCCATGGTGGTGCTGCCGCTAACCGTGGGAGGAGTGCGTGGCGCGGACACCCTGACGGCGGTGTTCGACGTCACGGTCCAGCGCCTCCTCGCGGCTTTGCAACAGGCGCAGCGGTGATCGAGACCGCCTTGGTGTTCGTGCCGGCGCTCGCGGCGGCGGCGCTGGTAGCCGCCACCCACGTGCCGCTCGGGCGCGAGGTGCTGCGCGCCGGCATCGTCTTCCTCGATCTCGCCATCGCCCAGGCGGCCGGCTTCGGTGTCATCCTGATCGGGGTACGCTTCGACGTCGGCAGCGGCGCGCCCCTGCTGCAGGTGGGCGCAGCCGCGGCCGCGCTGATGGCCGCGGCCGTCCTGGCGTGGACCGAGGCACGGGTGGGCGTCCTGCAGGAGGCAGTCATCGGGTCGGCGTTCGTGCTGGCGGCGAGCGCAGCGCTGCTGGCCTTGTCCAGCAACCCGCACGCCGGCGAGCATCTCCAGGACCTCCTTGTTGGGCAGGTGCTGTGGACCACTTGGTCGGCACTGCTCCCGGTGGCGATCTTGTATGGGCTGGTGCTGGGCCGGTGGTGGTGGCGGCGCGGTCGGCTCAGCCGCTTCGAGTTCTACGCGCTGTTCGCACTGACGGTGACGGCATCCGTGCAGCTGGTCGGCGTGTACCTGGTGTTCGCCACCCTCATCCTGCCGGCGATAGCCGCCCACGGATTGGCGGGCCGCATCGGGACTTGGGTCGCCTATGGGACCGCGGTCGCGGGCTACTTCGCCGGATTCCTGGTCGCGATCTCTGCCGACCTTCCCGCAGGGCCGGTCGTTGTCTTTGCGCTCGCCGGTGTAGCGCTGGTGGCACGGCTCGCGCGCCGGCAGGGGACGGCTCGTTCATCCTGAAGTCGGCAGCGAAGTTCAGCGCAGCCCGAAGAACGGCATGTTGAACATCCGCGCCGCTTCCGGGAAGCACGCCAGGCAATGCCCATCCGGCTGCTTGCTCGCGGGTTCCTTTGGGGCGTCGGTTCCGGCCTGGGTGAGCAGTTCGCCCTTGGGCGGCGTTCCGCCCTCGCCGGTGGCCATGTTGGCGCAGCCGGAAAGCAGGATGACGGCAGCGGCCAGTGCGGCCATGCGCGTGCGCTGGATACGCCTGCGGTCGCGACGACGGTGCGCCACGGTCCTGCCCTCCCGAACGATTGTCCGGAACCGCACCCTAGCGCCGGGCCCGGAGCGCAGGCGGCGCCGGAAGGCGTAGGGCGCCAGCGTTCGCGGGATACTCCGTCCGTTGGCGACGGACAGCAGGTCGCCGAAAACAAGAAGCCCCGGAGTTTTCTCCGGGGCTCCGTGGGCTCTTGCGAGCGCTTCGGCGCGCTTTAGGCGGCCGAGAGGTTGATGGCCGCGGCCTTGCCGCGCTCCATGCCGACCTCGTAGTTCACCTTCTGGCCTTCGTTCAGGCCGGACATGCCGGCGCGCTCGACCGCGGTGATGTGGACGAACACGTCCTTGCCACCGTCATCGGGCTGGATGAAGCCGAAGCCCTTTTGGGAGTTGAACCACTTCACAGTGCCTTTAGCCATTGTCGTTTCGCTTTCTCTAAGTTCGCGCCCATTTCAAATCTGGGACGCGGGCGGCCTTGCGGGCCAGGATTTCGTTGACTCCTTGCCGGAGCGGCTGTCTTGGGTCGCCTCAGGCGGCCGAAAGATTGGTCGCGGAAGCCTTGCCGCGCTCCGTGCCGACCTCAAAGTTGACCTTCTGACCCTCGGTCAGACCCGGAAGGCCGGCGCGCTCGACCGCGGTGATGTGGACGAACACGTCCTTGCCACCGTCGGCCGGCTGGATGAAGCCGTAGCCCTTCTGGGAGTTGAACCACTTCACAGTGCCTGTAGCCATCGTCGTTCTAGCTTTCTCAAGGTGCGCCCTCGTCGGGCACTGTCTCAATACATACGAAGCCGGCGAGGATCGCGCGGCCTCGACAATCTCGATTGTGGGTAAGTCTCGTCGGAGGCCCGGTACATCGACTCGGGGCGCGGCGGCCAGAGGCCACGGATCGGTTGCACCCTCCAAATAGGTCCGCGCTGGTTAAGAGTCAATGTACGACGCTCACAGCTGAATTCACCTTCCGGTCGAATCGCCCTTATCCACACCGCGTGGGCTCTCCACTTCAATCGGTGGACAATGTGGAATTCGGGTTCGATTTCAACGGCGTGCCTGATGGCGGCGCGGCCCCCCCAAACGCCTTAGGCTGCGGCGATGGAGCTCGCCCTGCCTGATCCCGCCGGATGCCGGCCTGGTCGCGCGGTCACCCCAGTCGGCCTCGAGGGGCGCGCGGCCGGTCGCCGGCGCTGAGGCGGACCAATGCGGGGCGAGGCCATCACCACGATCGTGACGATTGCCGTCATCGGCGGCACCGCCACCTTCATGCTGCTGCGCGAGAGCCGAGGCCGGGCGATCTACCTGGATCATTGCGCCGGCTGCCACGGCGTCTACCTGGAGGGCGCGCCGAACTGGCAGGAGCGGCTGCCGGACGGGCGCTGGCCGGCGCCGCCCCACGACGCGACCGGACACACGTTCCACCACCCGGACGAGCTGCTGTTCACGATCGTCCGCGACGGACCCCAGGCGGTGCTGGGGCCCACCTACCGCACCGACATGCCGGCATTCGCCGGAATCCTAAGCGACGAGGAGATCCGTTCGGTGCTCGCCTACATCAAGAGCACATTGCCGGCGGAGCTGCGCGAATACCAGGACCTGATGACGCGGCCGCCGGCCGCACGCTTGCTGCAGCCGTAGCTACTTCAAGCCGGCGCACACGACATAGTCGACCATGGCGTGGGAGCCCTGGGTGGCGCCGTTGAGCACGCGCACGATCCAGCGCGCGCCGTCCGGGAAGAATTCGAACTCGCGTAGCGGCGCGGTGTCGTCCTGGTCCTGGAGTCCGCCGGACACCGGCTGCGTGGAGGCTGGGCACGTCATGACGACCTCGCCGCGCTGCCCCGCCGTCATGTACGTCGAGCCGACCACGGTCTGCGGGGCGAGCGTGGACGCCTTGCCGCCGAGCGCGCCCTTGGCGTCTGCGATCTCCTGGGCGAGTGCGGCGACCTGCGCGTTCTCGCCTCGCGGCGCAAGGCGGCGGCCACGGCTAGCGTGTCGGGTGGACGCAGCCACCACTGGAAGAGCGCCGCGACCGCGGCGCCGCCCAAGGCGCCGGCCGCCGCTGCCGCAAACGTCGCGCGCAGGATACCCTCCCCCATCAGCCAAGGTGGGAGAGTGTAGCGCGTCCGCATGCCGCACAGGCCCGCGCGAGGCGCCGCCGCGAGCCTTTGAATTCCGGGGCATTCCGCGTGGCGGGGAAGCGGCCACGCACGCACTTGTGTGGACCAAGCCCGCCGGCCGGGGCGGTTGCGACCTTGGCAATTTCCATGCGACAACTGCCTTTGGCGAGGTATGGCCAGCCAAGACCGCAGTCCCCGCCGGCCGGACCGTGTGCTTTGTTCTGCAGGTCCGCCCGTGACCGGCGGGGGAAAATTTGAGCAGGAGACTATGAGCAGAGACTACGACCATCGCGGGCCCCGGCGCCGCGGTTTCGACGACGACGATTTTCAGCCGCGCGACAAGGGTAGCAACCGCCGTGGCGCACCTTCGGGCCCGCCCATGGGCATGAGCGGAATGGGCAGCAGCATGGGAAGCGGCGGCAGCACGTTTCACCGCGAGGCACCTGCCGGCGGCCCGCCCACCGAGGGTGTGGTGAAGTGGTTCAATCCGGAGAAGGGTTTCGGCTTTGTCGAGCTCGGTGACGGGAGCGGCGACGCCTTCCTGCACATCGGAGTCCTGCACAATTCCGGCCGCGAGAGCGTGCCCCCGGGAGCCAAGATGAAGGTCACGGTCGGCCAGGGGCAGAAAGGCCCCCAGGTCGTCACCGTGATCGAGGTGGACGAGAGCACGGCCACCCAGGAACGCCGTCCGGCAGGCCCGCGCGGCCCGCGTCCGGCGCGCGCCCAGATCGACATGTCCACCGCCACCGAGGTGAGCGGCACCGTGAAGTGGTTCAGCCCGGACAAGGGCTACGGCTTCGTGGCGACTGGCGATGGCGCCAAGGACGTGTTCGTGCACGTCTCGGTACTCGAGAAGGCCGGCCTGTCCGGCGTCAACGAATCGCAGCGCGTTTCCATGCGCGTCGTCGAGACGCCCAAGGGCCGCGAGGCGGTCAGCATCAGCCTCGCCGAATAACACCCCGGCGCGCGTCCCGCGCCGCGGGCATCATCGGAAAGGCCGGAGCGGTACCCCCGCTCCGGCCTTTTCTCCGCCGTGGGGAGCGCCGTTTTCCTAGATTTCTTGGTGGCTTTGTCACAAAAAGCCGCACCTCGCGAACCCCCAAGGAATCCGCTACTGTCGACCAACCTGCGGCCATGGGGGGTCGGCCGGACGCATTGGCGGTCATGGGCGTCAGCCCGCCACGCCGGGAGAAGCTCGCCGGATGTTCGGCCTATTCGGCTCGAAAAAGCAGGAAAGGGATCTTCGCGACACCCTATTCCCTGCACAAGTTCGAGATGGAGTTCCCGAAGGTCCTCGAGACCTTCAAGCTCGCGCCCAACCGGCGCGCCAACAAGAGCGAGCGCTACGCCGAGATCGAGAGCGCGGCGCGCTTCATCTTGGAGCGCACGGTCAAGGAAGCGGCGCTGCGCCGACAGGCGGCGCCTGCGCAGCCCGCCGAGCTACGCCTCGCCGCGCCGGTCTACGTGGCGCCGGGCGCCGGCGCCGACCCGCTGCTGGAGCCGCGCAGCGCCGATCCGGTGGTGGTGTCGCTGGGCGGCGACGAGCCCGAACCCGGCCGCTACGAAGTTTCCCTCGTGTAGTTTCCGCCTTGAGCCGCCTAGTACGCTTCCCGCTTCTTCTCTCCCGTACAAACAGCAAGGGCCCCGGCCGCAACCGGGGCCCTTGGTGTTTCTTGTGCCTACTCGGCGGCGAGCGGCTGCGGCTCGGCGGCCGGATGGATTTCGAGCGTGCGGTCGTGATGCTCGGCGAGGGACGGCCGGTGGCCGATGCTGACGATGGCGGCGCCGGGCAGGCGCTGGCGCACCAGCCGGTACAGCGCCGACTCGGTCTTCTCATCGAGCGCCGCGGTCGCCTCGTCCATGAATAGCCAATCGGGCTTGTTGAGCAGCGTGCGGGCGAACGCGACGCGCTGCTGCTCCCCTTGGGACAAGGTCTGCGCCCAGTTGGATTCCTCGTCGAGGCGGTCGACCAGGTGGTGCAGGCCAACCGTACGCAACGCACCGACGACCTCGGCGTCGCTGTAGCCGTCCGGCGGCGCCGGATAGCTCACCGCCAAGCGCAGCGTGCCGAGGGGAAGGTAGGGGCGCTGGGGCAGGAACAGCACGCGTCCCGTCGCCGGCAGCTGCACGGTTCCCGCACCGAACTTCCACAGCCCGGCGAGGGTACGGAACAGCGTGGACTTGCCGACGCCGGACGGACCGCGCACCAGCACCGACTCGCCCGGGGCGACCGAAAGATCGATGGCCTTGGTCAGCGTCTGGCCGTTGGGCAGGCCGAGCACGACGCCGCTCACGTTCAGCTTGTTGTCCGCGCCGGTGGAGACGGCGATGCCGCCCGGAGTCTTGTCGGTCTCGTGCGCCGCATCGAGGGCATCGGTGAAGGTCGTCAGGCGGTCCACGGCGGCGCGCCAGTTGGCGATCGAGATGTAGGCGTTGATGAACCAGGACATCGCGTTCTGGACGCGGCCAAAGGCGCTCACCGTCTGCATCAGGCCGCCGAGCTGGAAGGTGCGGGTGATGAAGTACTGCGGCGCCGCCGCCAGGAACGGCACGATCACCGAGGCCTGCCCGTAGACGTTGGTGAAGGTGACGATCTTCACCTGCCGCATGATGATGGCCCAGAAGTTGTCGATCACCTTGTCGAAGCGGCGGTTGAACACGACGCGCTCGTCGCCCTCGCCGCCGTAGAGGGCGACGCCTTCGGCATTCTCGCGCAGGCGCACCATCGAATAGCGGAAGTCCGCCTCGAGGCGCTGGCGGATGAAGTTCAGGCTGATGAGCGGGCGGCCGATCAAGTGCGTCAGGATGGTGCCGCCGATGGCGTACACCAGGGCGATCCAGAACATGTAGCCGTAGACGGTCACCTCGCGGCCGAACAGCGGCACGGCCATCGGTCCGGACAACGTCCACAGGATGACGCTGAATGAAACCAGGGTCATGACGGCGTCGAGCAGGCCGAGGAAGAGCAGCTCGGTCTGGCTGATGTAGGAGTCGACGTCCTCGGCGATGCGCTGGTCCGGGTTGTCGGTGGCGGAGCCGCGCATCTGCAACGTGTAGTAGGCGCGGTCACGCAGCCAGTCGTTGAGGTAGCGGGCCGTCAGCCACACCCGCCAGCGCAGCAGCAGGTACAGGCGCAGGTAGAGCTGCAGCACGGCGCCCGCAAGGCCGGCGAACGCCAATCCGGTGAAGATGAGGATTTCCCACCAGAACGTGCTCCAGGCGTACTCCTGCAGGGCGTTGTAGAAGCGGCCGTACCAGGTGTTGATCTTCACATCGATGAAGACCGAGAACACCGCCAGCGCGATGACCACCACCGCGAGGCCGCGGGCGAGCCAGCGCTCCTCGGAATAGAAGTACGGCCACGTCAGCCGCCACAAGGAGCGAAGGACGCCCCGCTTGGGCTTGAGGGTCACGGGTACGGTGGTGTCGGTCATGACGGGCGTCCGGCTGGTGAGGCGTTCCCGGCGTGGCGGGACGCCGATTGTACGCAAGAATGTCCCCCTTCGGGGGGCATCTCATCGGCATCTCGACGGCCAGCCGCCACCTGCCTACCCTGCCCTGCGCTTGACCCAGACACCGGGCAGAGGGAGACCCGCACATGGCAGGCCACGTCTACAAGAAGCTCGACCTCGTAGGTTCGTCCCCCAAGGGCATCGACGACGCCATCCGCGCCGCGGTGGCGCGGGCCAGCAAGACCATGCACGGCCTGGACTGGTTCGAGGTGACCGAAATCCGCGGCCAGATCGCCGACGGTGCAGTCGCCCACTTCCAGGTGGGGGTGAAGATCGGCTTCCGCCTCGACGAGGGCAGCCCGCAGGCGAAGGCCGCCAACAAGGCGGCGAAGGCGCGCGGCAGGCGCTAGGCGGCGAGCCGCCCTGCGACCTGCCGACCTAGGGAAGGAAGGGATTGGCCGGGGCGCGGCGGCGCGGCGGGAACGTCGCGGCGAGATAGTCGACGATCACCGTACGCAGCGCGGCATCCGGCGGCGCCATCTGCTGGCGCGCGACCATGTAGTCGATGGTCTGGTCCCACAATTCGCGACTCATCCCCTGCTGGCGGATGATCGCCGCGCCGTGGCAGGCGGTGCACAGGTAGAAGGTCTCGTCGCGGCCCGGCCCGTCCGGCAGCGCGTCGGGAGTCTCGGGAACCTCCTGGGCGGGCGCGAACGCCGCCGGCAGCAGGGCCGAAAGACCCAGCGTACCGGCGACGATCGCTACCTGCAGACGGCTGCTCAAGACCTCACGCCGCGAGCACCGCGACGCGGTTGATGGGGTTGCCGCCGTAGCCTTGCGGGTTCCAGTTGCCGGCGACATGCGGCTGCATCTTGCCGTCCTGGTCCGTCGCCCGCGACCAGATCTCGTAGTAGCCCGCCGACGGCAGCGTCACGTTGGCCGTCCAGCGCTGCCACGCGTGGCGATTGGCCGGCGGCGCGACCTGCGCCGGCGCCCAGGTGACGCCGTAGTCGACGGAGATATGGACCGCCTGGACCGTCTTGTCTCCCGCCCACGCCGCGCCGCGCAGCGCAACCTGCCGGGTGTTCGCGGCGAGCTGGGCGCCATGCGCCGGGTTGGTGATGATCGAGCGCACCGGCATGGACTCCAGGATCTGTGTATTGGCTTCCGCCGCCTGGCCGCCGGGAACGATCGGCGTGCGCATGGTGCGGTAGGAGAAGCCGCCCATGCCCTGACCGTCGTGCTCCTTGTCGCGAATCCAGATGCGCGTCAGCCACTTCTGCGACGTGGAACCCGCCCAGCCCGGCACGACCAAGCGGACGGGCCCGCCGTGGATGTTCGGCAAAGGCTCGCCATTCATGCGCGTGGCGATGAGCGTCGTCTCGTCCATGGCCTTGGCCAGGCGGACGCCGCGCGAGATCACCGGCGCATCGGTGCCCTGCAGATTCTTGTCCGCGCCGTAATGGCCGGTATAGACGGCAGAGGGTTTCAGTCCCGCGGCCTGAAGCACGTCGCGCAGGCGCACGCCCGTCCACTCGGCGCATCCCGCGGCGCCATTGCCCCACTGGTTGCCGCGCGCCTCCGGCGTGAAGAACGAACGCCCGTTGCCGCCACACTCCAGCTGCAGCTTCAGGGTCACCGGCTGGAAGCGCTGGGTGAGCTCCGCGACGGTCAGGGTCAGCGGCGTGTTCACCTCGCCGTCGACCGTGATGCGCCAGCTCGCCGGCGCACCAAGCTGCTCGGGAGGCAAGCCATTGTTGCGGACGAAGTATTTCGCGGTCGGCGTGACGTCGTCGTCGAGCATCGCCTGCGGCGTCTCGGCGTTGAGCGGACGCTCCTGGATGACGGAGATGCCGGCCTTGCCTTCCATCTGCAACGGCTTGGGCAGCGTCGCGGCAGGAGCTGCGCCCGCGGCGGGAGCCGCCTGGGCCAGCGCCGCCGGGATGAAGCCGCTCGGCATGTTGTCGGCAAACGGAATCGCCGCGCCGACCGCCGCAGTCATCGCGGTCAGGCCGGCGCCCTGCAGGAAACCGCGCCGGCCGACGCCGGTGCGGCGACCGAAGACAACCGCATCGGCCCGCTCGGGATCGTCCCGGTACAGCTCGAATAGTCCGCGCTCGGGTTTTCCGGTCTTACGCATGTGCTTGTTCCTCCCCATCATCCGCGCCACCGTCGACGCTTCGATTCAGTCAGGGTATATTAGCTCAAGCTAATATAGCAATTGCTCAAAAAGCAGCCGTGGCCAAAGCCTTACTCGAAACATCGGACCTCGAAGCGCGCGCAGGCGACGCGGCACGGCTATTGAAGCTGCTGTCCAACGAGCGGCGGCTGCTGATCCTGTGCCGCCTGCTGGCGAACCACGAGGTTTCGGTCGGCGAGTTGGGATACGAAGCCGGCATCGGGCAGTCGTCGCTCTCGCAGCACCTCGCCAAGATGCGCGCCGGGGGCATGGTGACGACGCGGCGCGCCGCCCAGACGATCTACTACCGCATCGCCGATCATAATATCGGCGCACTGGTGCGCGTGCTGAAGGATCTGTACTACCCCTGAGGGCGGCGCGCCCTAGGCCGCGGGCTTGAGCGCCAGCCCGAAGAAGCGGCGAATTCCGCCGAGGATGCGATCGGCGACCGACTTCACCTCGCGCGAGTCGGCGACCGTCTCGGGGCTCGTGCCTGGAATGGCCATGGCCACCTGACGCTCGGCGACCACCGCGGAGATCGCCTCGGCCAGCGACGGGCGCGCGTCGAGAATCGGCGCCAAGTCGGGTGGCCCGCCTCAGTTGAGAGCGCGCGCCGCCGCCAGGGCGGCCTGGGAGCGCTCCGACAGGCCAAGCTCGTCGAACACCCGGCCGGCGATGCGGTACTGGATGTTGGCTTCGGTGCGATCGACCGCCGCCAGCGTGCGGGCGATGCCGTTGCGCGCATCGCCTTCGCCGATGCGGTCACGCACCGACAGGAACGCGTCGAGCGCCCTCTGGTAGAGCGGCGCGGCGGTCAGGTTGGCGCCGCGTCCGCGTTCGAGATCGGCGCGCGCCAGCAGTGCCTGCCCGAGACTCAAGCCCAACGCCGGATCGGCGAGCAGCATCTCGGCCTGCGTGTAGGCCGCAAGCGCCGCATCGAGGTTGCCGGCCTGCTGCTCCAGGCGGCCGCGCGCGATGGCGATCATGCCGTCCACCGACGGCTGACCGGGCGCCAGTGCCCGCGCGGCATCCAGGTGACGTGCCGCCTCGGCGACTGGGACGAGCTCCGCATACGCGGCGAGCAGGAGCGCGTGGCGTTGCTCGATCGGGGCTGCCGCGGCGTCCTCGAAGGCGCGCGCCTCGGTGGACTGCGCGGCGCGGGCGCGATCCTGCAGGAGCATCGCGCGCTCGAAGGCCTCGCGCGCCGCCGCCGCGTTGCTGAGCCGCCGCTCGAGGTCGCCGAGCGCCGCGAGAGCGTCGACCTCGCCGTTCGGCAGGCGCATCTCGGCGAAGATGGCGCGCGCCTCGTTGAAGAAGCGGCGCGCCAGCGCGGGGCGGCCGGCGCCCGTCTCGAGACGCCCCATGCCGAGGTTGCCAAGCGCCTCGAGCAGGCGGCTGCCGCCTTGATCGGCGTAGTTGATGTCGTAGGCGAGCTTGAGGCGGCGCTCGTCGTTCTCGTCGACATAGGTGACGAGCTCTTCGCGCGTGCGGTCGGCCGCCTGCATGCCGGCGCGGTCATTGGTGATCTCGAAGATGGGGCGGGCACGGTCGACGCTGGACATGGCACTGACAATGCGGCCGAGGCGCCGCTCGCTATCGGCTATGCCTAAGAGCGACTGACCTTCGAGCGCGAGCTGGCCGTGGGAGCGGAACACGGCGGCGGCATCGCGGAATCCGGCCAGCGCCTGCTCGTTGTTGAAGCGGGCGCGCTCAAGCTCGGCGACGGCGAACGTGACACGGCCGACTCCGAGGGCGTCGCCGGCCTGGGCAAAGGCGGTCTTGGCGCGTGCGTAGATGTCTCGCGCCACCTCGCCGCGGCCGGTGTAGCGCGTGTGCGTGGCAAGGCCGAGGAGCGCCTTGCCCTGCCCCGCAAGGTCGCCGGACTGCTGGTACAGCGCCACTGCCCGCTCGTAGAGGTCGTGCGCCTGGTCATCGCGCCCGGCGTTCGCCGCCTGCTCGGCCTGGGCGAGCAGGCTCTCCGCCTTGGCGTTGCCCGCCGCGGTGCCGGCGGTAGTGCCGCCCGCGGCGGTCTTGGCGGCGGACATCTCCTGCGCCGGCTGCTGCGCCCGCTGCTGGTCGCTCTCGCCGCAGCCCGCCGACGCCAGCGCACACAGCGCGAGAACGGAAACGCTCCTACTGGACCGCATCGGCCTGGTTCCGCCCGTGCTGGATCTGCCGTTCGACGTATTCCAGCAGCATGCGCGCCTCGAAGTGATGATCCGGGAAGGCCGCCACACTAGCACCGGACGCAGCACGCGAGCGCAGCGCGGAGGTCGGCGACAAGCCAAGGTAACGTCCCGCAGCCGCCAGCGGATCGCTCATGCTGTCCCACGCTGCCTGGGAGCGGTCGAGATGGGCGTGAGCCACTTCCCCCTCTTCGTCCTCGATGGCGATCTCGGCGCCCACGAACGGGGCCAGCACCAGGCCCATGGGAACGTCCGCGCGGCGGAACAGCTCCTCGGCCGCGGACATCTGCGCGAGCGCCTCGGCGTTGAGACGCTGGGCCTGGGCCACCCAGGCAAGCTCGACCAGGACCCGGCCCGCGCCGACGAGATCCTCGCCAAACAAACGCAACCCCGCCTGCAGGTGGCCGATCGCGTCGCCGAACGCCCCGGCGCGGCGCGCGATCGCACCGTCGGCGAGATGGGCCTCGGCCTCGCCGCGGGTCATGCCAAGGCGGGCGAAGACCGGAATGGCCTGGGCGTAGGCCGCGCGCGCCGCGGCGGTGTTGTCGAGCGCCAGCTCGACATGACCCAGTCGCAGCAGCGCCCACCCGACGTCGGGGTGCGACAGCGCATTGAGGCGGACGGCCGCGTTCGTGTAGCGCGTCCTTGCCTCGTCCAAGCGGCCCTGCAGGCGTTCCACATCGCCGCGGCCGGCCTCGACCCGGGCGAGACCGGCACGCGCCGCGGCTGCGTTGCGCCCGCCGCGCAAACCGAGCGCCCGAAACTCGCCTTCAGCGCGATCCAGCGCCGCCCAAGCCTCGGCATTGTAGCCATCCGAGAGCTCCTGGGCCGCCAGCAGCAGGCTGGCATCGCCGGCCGCCTGCAGCCGGGCGGCCTCGACTCGTGGCGTCGCCGAGGCGACCGCCGCTGCGGCCAGTGCCACGGCGCCGAGCAACGCACTGCCCGCCAGCACGATGCGGCTGCGGCCGCGCAGCGCCAGCCACGCCGCCGCTCCCGCGAGGAGGGCAATCGCCGCAGCGACACCCGAAGCCGAGAGCAGCGCTGTAGTCGCGACATTCATCCCGTAAGTGTAGCAAAGGCCGGCCGCAGCGCCCGGATGCCCTGCAACGCCTGGCAACCGCCGAAAAGCCAGTGGCCGGGACGTTTCCGTCCCGGCCACCATTTCGTCGCGTTCCGGCTCCGCGAACGGAGCCCCTAAGTGGGCTTACGCCCAGCTCAGGTCGTGATTGCGGAACGGGGTGCTGCGGATGCGCTTGCCAGTCGCGAAGAAGATCGCGTTGGCAACCGCACCTGGCGTCGGCGGGCCGGCGGGCTCGCCCATGCCACCCCATGTGCCGCCCTTGGTGAGCGCGAAGTGCACTTCCACCGGCGGCATCTGGTTGATGCGCATCAGCTGGTAGGTGTCGATGTTGGTGTTGGTAAAGCGGCCGTCCCTGAGGTCAAGGCCGGCGAACCAAGCAGTGCCCAACTCCCAGCACGCCGCACCCTCGAGCTGCTCGGCGCAGTTCAGCGGGTTGATGATGTGCTGGCTGTTGATGACGACCATCACCTTCTCGACGGTGAGCTGGCCACGGCGGCTGACGGTCACGGTCGCGCAGGCGCCGCAGATCGACGCATGGTCTTCCATGATCGCAACGCCCATGCCCTCGCCGCGCGGAAGGTCGATCCGGAAGCCGGACTTCTCCTTCATCACCTTGAGGACGGCCTGCCAGTCGTTGGCGCCCTCGGTCATCTTGAGGCGCCAGTCCAGCGGGTTGATGCCGCCGGCGATGGCCATCTCGTCCACGAACCCTTCCAAGATGAAGCCGTTCTGGTTCGTGCCCGGCGCGCGGTGACTCGCGGTCGGGATGTGCGAGGGTTGCAGCGAACGCTCGTGACGGCGGTTCGGAATCTTGTACGGCATGTCGGCGACACCCGACGTGACGCGAGTCTCCGTTCCAATCGACCGGGAGAAGAACGTGGTCGGATAACCGTCAGCCCCAAGCAACGCAGTGAACTGCGTGGTGTGCGGGCTGCGCTGCTTGTCGTGACGGACGTCTTCCTCACGGGTCCACATCAGCTTGACCGGGCGGCCCAAGGTCTTGGACAGCTCGGTGGCCTGACGGGTGACCGCGGTGTTGCCGCCGCCGCCGCCGCCGAAGGCGCCGCCGATGAAGGTCGTGTGGGTGTAGACGTTCTTCGGATCCATGCCCGACTGGTTCGCAGCCCGCTGCAGGGCAGCCGACTGGTCCTGGCTCGGGGTCCACACGTCGACGCGGTCAGCGGTGACGCTGACGGTCGCGTTGATGGGCTCCATACGGAAGTGCGTCTCGTATGGACGATGGTACTCGGCCTTGACGACCTTGGCGTTGCCGGGGTTGGCGATCATGGCGAACACGTCGCCGCCGGCGTTGTCGCCGACCGCCTCGCCGGGCATGGTCATGAACCTCTGCACGTCGGCTGCCAGCGTCGCGTTGCTGACGGCGGCGTTCGGGCCGAAGTCCCACTCGATCGGCAGCAGATCGAGCGCGGTCTTGGCGCGATAGAAGCTGTCCGCCACCACGGCCACGCCCGACTGCATGTCGGCGCCGCCGCGGCCGTTGCCCATCTTCATCTCGTAGGCGCCAATGACGCCGGGGCGTCCCTTGATCGCTTCGAAGTTGAAGGACTTCAGCTCGCCCCAGGGAACCGGGCAGCAGACGACGTTCGCGTAGACCATGTTGGGCAGACGCGTGTCGATCGAGTACTGCGCCGAGCCGTTGACCTTGTGCGGGATGTCGAGGCGCTGCACGGACGTGCCGAGCAACCACCACTGGTCCGGCGTCTTGATCTTCGGCTCCGCCTCGAGGCGGATCGCAGCAGCCGCGGTCGCGAACTCGGCGAACGTGCCGCGGCGGTTGCCGGCGGTCAGCACGCCATCCTTCGCAACAACGTCGGCACGGGCCACGTTCCAGGCCTTGGCCGCGGCTTCCTTCAGGCGCTCGCGAGCGGAGGCGCCCGCCGCCATGATGTGCGGATGGCGCGAACGGACAACGTTGGAGCCCGCGGTCGACATCGTCACGTATTCGTTGTTGTTGCGAACGTGACGGTTGGCGGACGCGAAGACGGCGCGCACCGACTTCCAGTCGATGTGCAGCTCCTCGGCCAGCATCATCGGCACCGAGGTGAGGGCACCCTGGCCCTGCTCGGTGTGCGGGACGCGCATGGTGACGCCGCCATCCGGATCAATCGCAATCCACGCGTTGATCTCGGTGCCTTCCTTGTCGGTGGGCAGGAGCCACGGCGACTTGTTGGTCGCGGCGCCATGGGCGGGCATGTGGAAGCCGAGCATCATGCCGCCACCGGCCAGCGCGGCCGTGGTGACATTGAATTGACGGCGAGTAACGTTGAGATGCGTCATGTCAGCCTCCCCTAGCGAGCGCCGAGCTCCGCCGCGCGATGAATCGCGGAGCGGATGCGCAGGTACGTGCCACAACGGCAGAGGTTGTCGACCATCGCCTCGTCGATCTCGGCATCGGTCGGACGCGCGCGCTTGGACAGAAGCGCCGCGGCGGCCATGATCTGACCGGACTGGCAGTAGCCGCACTGCGGCACGCCCATTTCCGTCCAGGCCACTTGCACCGGATGGGTCGAGTTGGCGGACAGGCCCTCGATCGTGGTCACGCGAGTGCCGACCGCGGCCGAAACCTTCGTGTTGCAGGACTTCACGGGCTGACCGTCGATGTGCACGGTGCAGGCGCCGCAACGGGCGATACCGCAGCCGTACTTCGTGCCGGTGAGGCCGATCGTGTCGCGGAGCACCCACAAAAGCGGGGTCTCCGGTTCTACATCAACGGTGTGATTGGTGCCGTTGACGCTCAATGTAAGAGCCATCTCTGCGCTCCCTCCCTCTCAAGGAGCGCCCTTAAACGCGACAGAGGGCCATCGCGAGCCGGGCGCCACAAAGACAGTTGCCTCTGCTGCAGGCAGGGTACGGGTCAGAGTGTCACAGGTGCAACGTAAACCGTGACGTAGAATTCCATCGACGCCGGTCGAACCCAGGAAAACTGCGGCTTTCCGTAGCCCCAGCGCCTTCACAGCTCGGCGAACGTCCCTCCGCAGCCCCCGACGTTCACGTCCCCCGGCTCGCACAACGTGCCTTGTATTCAGGCAGGAATAACGCCCGGGACGACGTACAGGCAGCGCCCCGGATCAGCGGGCGCCGGCGCAAACAGGGTGGTCGGCATCACCGAAGTATGCCGCGCATTCGGAGCGCGAGATCTCGCCCATGCCCATGACGCGGTCGAGCACGTACTGGACGACGAGGGCGACTTCGTCCGCCGTCAGCAGCGCCAGGCGATTGATCTCGGGCGGCACGCCGTTCGGGCTGAGGTAGCCGTTGCAGATGCGCCGGGTATAGGCGACGTCGAGAAAAGCCGGCATGGGAGTCGTGGGCCGGCCGCAGCTGACAGTCTCGATCAGGAACGCGCGATCCTGGTAGATGCGGTGCAGGTTGGGACCTTTGGGGTGGTCGCCGTCATCGCCACCCTGCCCCAGCACGCCGTGGCACTCGGGGCAGCCGGCGGACTTCCACACCTGCAGGCCGGGATGCGCTTGCTGCGCGCGGGCCGGTGCCGCGATGGCGATGACGGCGACCAGAAATGCCGCGGCGGCGACGCGTGCACGCACGGGTGCGCTAGCGATGCACGGTGTTGTCCGGCATGGTTGCGCCGGTGAAGATCGTACCCATCTGGCTGGTATCGGCAAGCTTCGCCCCCAGCAGGCGGGCGCCGCTGAAGTCCGCGGCGGCGAGGTCGGCACCGGAGAGATCGGCGCCGTAGAGATCGCTGCCGCGCAAGCGCGCCTGGGACAGGTTGGCGCCGCGCAGGGCGACGTCCACCATGACCGCGCGCTCGGCGACCATGCCACGCAGGTTGGCTCGGAACATAACCGCCTGCGGCAGGAACGCGCCGTTGAGCGTCGCACCCGCCAGGCTGGCGTCGTTGAGGCGCGCCTCGCCGAGGTCCACCTGATCGAGGTTGGCGTTGGCGAGGTTGGCGAGCGCCAGGTTCACGCGTCCCATGCGCGCGTTGTGCAGGTCGGTGCCGGAGAAGTCGGCGCGCGACGCCTCGGCCTGGTAGAGCAGCGCGCCCGACAAGTCCGCTCCCTTCAGATTGGCGAATCCCAGGTTCGCGCGATTGAGGTTGGCGTTGCGCAGAGTCGCGCCCTCCAAGTTGGCGCGGCGCAGGTTGACTCGATGCAGCACAGCGCCTTCCAGGTTGGCGCCGGCGAGGTTCGCCTCGGCAAGATCGTGCCGGCGCAGGTCGGCGCCGACGAGGTCGCAGCCCGGACAATCCTTGCTCAAGCCGGACAGGAACGCGTCGCGGCGATCTCCGCCAGGCGGCAGCGCGGCGAGCGGCACGCGCGCGGCGGGCGGCGGCAACGGACCCGCCCGCAGCACCTCGAGCCGCGCCCAGCTCTCGAACTCGTTGTCGGTCGCTCGAAGAGTGCGCGGGTCCACCACCTGGTGGCCCGGCTTGTAGAAGAAGCGCGACTCGATGGTGATGCGCCGTCCCGCCGCCTCGAGCCGGCACAGCTCCTTGATATAGACGCCGTCGATCGGTGTCTCCCCGGCACCGGCAGGCTGATCGGCGCAGTGCTCAAGCCCGACGTCGTAGCGGGCCTTGAACGCGAGAGAGACCTCGTGCGCCGCGAGGCGCAGATCGGGATCGGCACGCGGATCGGTGAAAACGCGCAGGCCGGCAATGCGGCCGTCGCCGTCAACCAAGTACGAGAGGATCACAGGCTGGTCGAGCAGCGTCGTGGCGCTACGAATGGCCGGCATGCGCAGGGCGAGGCCGATGTATTCGCGAATGTCGTCGTAGATGAACCAAACCTCGCGCAACCCGCTTGCTTCGGGGGCGCAGCGCGCGAAGTCGGCAAACGAAGCAAGCGGCTGGCCCGCTGGGCCGCCGTTGGTGCCGCAGGACGGATCGACGAACTCGCCGGGGAGATCGGCTATGGGCGTGCCGAACGGAATGTCCCAAATGCGCGGCAGGCGTTGTTGCGCCGCCGCCGGCGCCGCGACCGCCAGTGCAATCGCGAGCGCTCCCCATGCCAGCCTACGTGCGCGCCACATGATGGCGGCATCATAGCAAGGGGGGGGGCCGTGCGGCTCCCCCACCTGCCCGCGCGTAACTACAAGCCGAAGACCACGATCTGCGAGTTGCGCTGCAGGATCGCCAGCTCTTGCATGTTGAGATCGTTGCGCAGCGCCGCGCCGACCGCGATGGCGACGTACTGCTTGCCATCGACGGCGAACGTGATCGGCGGTGCGTGAGCGACGGTGCCGACGTGGAAGGACCACAGCTCGGCCAGGGTGTCCTTGTCCACCGCCATGACCTTGCCATCCGCCTGGGCGGTAAAGATCAGGTCGCCGGCTGTGCCCAGGGCGCCCGAGTAGAACGGCCATGGATGCATGGACGCGTTGACTTGCTTGCCGGTCCGCACGTCGACGGAGACGATGCGGCCCTGCTGGCGGCCTATGCTGGTGGTGATCTGGCTCGGGAAGCTGCGTGTCTTGCCGAGCTCGACGTCCTGCTTGGGCGCCTGTGCGTTCTGCACCGTGTCGTAGCACCCGTCGGCGGCGGCGATGAATGCCACTTGCCGGCGCGCATCGTAGGTCGGCGGCATCAACGTCGGCGAGCCGATCCAGTTCGGACAGACGTTGAGGCCGGTCTCCGGCTTCAGCGCGAACACCGACTTGTTGGGCCCGTAGTTCTGCACCAGCAGATTGGAGTTGTACTCGAGTGGCTTGCCGGTCTTGGGGTCGATACCCTGGGTCCAATTCACGAAGGTAAACGGCTCGGCCTGGATGAAGTCGCCGTTGGCCCGGTCCCACTCGTAGAAGAAGCCGGTGCGGGTGAACTGACCGATGATCTTGCGCGTCTGCCCGTTGATGGTGACGTCGTACAGCATCGCCGGATTGACGTTGTCGCGGTCATGGGTGTCGTTCGGCACCACCTGGAAGAACCACTTCAGCTTGCCGCTGTCGACGTCGACCGCCACGAGGCTGGACGAGAACAGATTGTCGCCGGGCCGGAACTCGGGATCCGCCCACGGCTTCGCCTCGCCAGTGCCGAAGTAGTAGAGATTGGTCGCGGCGTCGTAGGTACCTTGCATCCACAGCACGGCGCCGCCCGTCTTCCACGCACCCCAGTCGCCGGCCCACGTCTCGTGGCCGACCTCGCCGGGGCCGGGGATTGTGTAGAAGCGCCAGCGGAACGCGCCGTCCGCCTGCGCGTATGCGCCCAGCCAGCCGCGCGAACCCTTCTGCGCGATCATCAGCTGGTCCTTGATCGCCATCGGCTGCACCGAGGGCGCGCCCGGCGACGTCTCGCTGGCCGGCGCCAGCAGGATGACTTCCCACACCATCTCGCCGGTGTTGGCGTCGACCTTGATCAGGCGCGGCTGCGCGCCGACGGTGTTGGTGTAGACATAGTTCCCGGCAAGCGCGACAGCGCCGCGCATCGCTCCCGCCGTGGCGAGCTTAGGGTCGTACATCCACACCGTTTGTCCGCGGTTGCCAGTGCGCACGTCGATCTTGAGGATCTGACCCCAGCCGTTGTGCACGTACATCATGCCTTCGTTGACCACCGGCACCGACTGCAGCGTGGGCGGGCTGGCGGTGGCATTGGTCGTGTTCATGCCGCCGAGCGAGTGCAGGTACTTGACGCGCAGATTGGCAACGTTCGAGCGGTTGATCTGCGCCAGGTTGGAGTGCATGTGCCCGGCGTACGAGCCCCACGGCAGCAGCCAGTTGTGGGCTTCGCCCTGGGCGTTCTGCAGCCGCTGTGGCGTGACCTCAAAGGCGCTTGCCGGCACGGCAACTCCCGCCAAGGCGGTTGTCGCCAGGGCGGCCAAGACAGTTGCGATGCGTTTCATGACGGAAAACCCTCCCCAGAGTTTCACCGCCCAGCCGCGCGCGCAGCGATGCCGCCGGCACGTCGCAGTGGGCAGCGCGACATCATAGGCAGCCACGCCCGGTGCCGGCAACGGGGCCTTCCTCTGTTGGAGAAGTGCAACACGCCACCGCAAGCGAGTCCGAAAGGCGCATCCTCAACCGGTTGTGGCCGGGCTGCACCCAGAGCCAGAAACGAAACGGGGGAGCCTTGCGGCTCCCCCGATGCGTAGCGCGTTGCGCTGATTAGAGTCCGAACACCACGATCTGGGCGTTGCGCTGCAGGATCAGCAGCTCCTGCGTGTTGAAGTCGTCGGGCCGGTATAGCGCGGCGCCGACGGCGATGGCGATGTACTGCTTGCCCTCCACCGCGTAGCTGATCGGGGGCGCCGCAATCGGCGTGCCGACGTGGAAAGACCACAGTTCGGCAAGCGTGTCCTTGTCGACGGCCATGACCTTGCCGTCGGCCTGCGCCGTGAACAGCAGGTCACCGGCCGTGCCCAGCGTGCCCGAGTAAAGCGGCCACGGATGGAGCGACTCCGCCACCTGCTTGCCGGTACGCACGTCCACCGAGACGATGCGGCCCTGCTGGCGGCCGATGCTGCGCAACGTGACTGCTGGGAAGCTGCGGTTGGCGCCCTCGTTGACATTGGTCTTGGCGGCGATCTCGCGCTGCTCGGTGTCGAAGCAGCCGGTGGCCGCGCCAACGAACGCCATCTGGCGGCGCGCGTCGTAGGTCGGCGGCATCAAGGTGGGCGAGCCGACCCAGTTGGGGCAGACGTTCTGGGAGGTGGTGAAGTCCAAGGGCTTCACCGACTTGCCCGGGCCGTAATTCTGCACGAGTACGTTCGGGTTGTACTCGAGTGGCTTGCCGGTCTTGGGATCGATGCCGCGCGTCCAGTTCACGAACGTGTACGGCTCGGCCTGGATGAAGCCACCGCTGGCGCGGTCCCACTCGTAGAAGAAGCCGCCGCGCGTGAACTGGGCGACGACCTTGCGTTGCTGGCCGCCGATGGTGGTGTCGATCAGCATGCGCGGGCTGATGACGTCGCGGTCGCCCCAGAGCAGCAGGGTCGGGCAGCGCACGTTGAGGAGCTCGGCCGTGAGGTCGGCGGTCGCGTCCGCCATCCACGCCGCCGCGCGCGGGAACTGACGGCGGTAGTCGGGGCGCCAGTCGTAGGCCACCGCCCGCATCGCGTCGACGCCGCCCGACGTCGCAACGAGCACCAGGCGGCGCACCTTGGCAGGGTTGCACAAGGCAATGGACACCGCCACGACGCCGCCCATGGACTGGGCTAGCACGTCGGCACCGGCGCCGAGCGAGCGCTCCGCCAACGAAATCAGATCCGCGAAGGACTGCACCGCCGGGTCCGGCGGCTGCGCGGCTACGCCCGGCCAGGCGACGTAAAGCTTCTCCCACTGGGCCGGCAGCCGATCGCCGACCGGGCGCCAAAAGGCGGGGTCCGCCGAGGCTCCGGGCAGGAACAGAAGTCGGCGCGCGGTTGTCATGACGGCGCCAGCAGTCTAGAGCGTCGGCGGCGACGACGCAGGAGGACCGCGATGGCCGCACCGGGACGCTACCGGCACTACAAGGGCAACGAGTACCAGGTCATCGGCGACGCCACCCACAGCGAGACGGGCGAGCGGTTCGTCGTCTATCGCCCGCTGTACGGCGCCGGCGACCTATGGGTGCGGCCCAAGGCCATGTTCGAGGAGAACGTGGTCGTCGACGGGCGTACCGTTCCGCGCTTCGAGCGCGTCGGCTGAAGCGCCCGCCGGAAGGCCCGTTACGGCGCTTTCGAGAGCTTGAGGATGGTGACGACCGCGCCTTCGCGCGAGGCCTCGAAGGTCACCTGGTCGCCGACCTTCACCTGCTGCAGCATCGCCGGATCGGCGATGCGGAACAGCATGTTCATGCCGGTCGCCATGTTGAGCTCGGGGATCGGCTCATGGCGGATGCCGAGCCGTCCGGTGGCCTCGTCGATACGGGTGACTTCGCCCTTCCCGGTAGCCTTGAGAACGCCGGCCGCGGGCGCCACGCCGGCAGGGGCTGCGGCCGGCGCCTGCCCGCCCATGTTCATGCCGCCGCCCATATCCATGCCGCCCATCTGGGCTTGGGCCGCTCCAGTGAGCAGAAGAGCGGCCGCGAACAGAGACAATCGGACCACGAGTCCTCCCTATCGAACGTTGATGAGGCCGGTGAGCCCGGCTTCGCGGCGGCCGGGCGCGACGTCAGCGAACTCGAAGGAGCCAGCACGCGTGAAGTGCCACACGAGTTCACCCCGCTCGGTTGGCATGACCCAGGCCCAGTTAGCCTCGCTGCGCCAAAAGTCCGGTCTGTCTTTCAAATCGGTCACGTAACGCTGAATCTCTTGCGGCGTCGCGATCACGAACGCGTGGGGAAAATCGCCCGAGTTCTTGATGACGATGCGAACTTGCTCGCCGAGCCGGACGTTAAAGACGTAGGGGTCGAACCACATGCGGCCGTCATGGAGCTCGCGAATCTCGACCTCGATGGTGCGCATGTTGGCGCGGGGATCGCCGGGACGGCCCCACGCCGT
>VGER01000024.1 GCA_016869235.1 Alphaproteobacteria bacterium
GGTCGTCTTCGTGGATTTCTGTCTCATCTCGTTTCCTCTCGGGTTCACGATGAGCCGGAAATCCTCCCTTCCTCAAGACGCTAAATCCGTATCACTGGTCCTGACGCCGAACACGCCGACCTTCTTGAATCCTGCCGCCGCGAACATCGGCACAAACCCCATGTGGCGATAGCTCGGCGCATCCGGAGCGACAGGGTAGGCCTCGACGATCGTTGCGCCGTGCCGTCGTGCGGTGGCGATCGCAGCATCCAGCAATTGCGGTCCCAATCCCTGCCCCCGCAGATCGCGGCGGACGAAGAAGCAGACAATCGGCCAGACCTTCGATTCGTCACGGGCCGGCGGTCCGCCGAGCGGCCGATAGGTGGAGCGCGGCGCCACCGAGCACCACGCCACCGGCTCGCCGGCGTCGTAGCCCAGGATGCCGACCGGCACCCCTTCGCGAACGGCTTTCCGGATCGCCCTCTTGCGTCCCGAGGCGGGCCCCGTTCGCACCGCCACCGGAATCGGCCGCCACGCCATGCACCAAAAATGCTTGGGACCGCCGCGGCCTTCAAACAGCCGCTCGAAGTCGCGCCGGGTGCGCTCGTCTCCTTCCCGGAAGGTATGCGGCGGCATGCCATCCGCCCAGCGGCTAGTCGCGTTCGGCGAGCCACGCCATCTGGATCGCTTCGAGAATCTTCTCGTTGGACTTATTGGGATCGTCCTGGAAATCAGGCAACTCGCGCACCCAGCGGTGCAGGTCCGTAAAGCGCAGGTTCACCACGTCCACGTCGGGGTGTGCGTCCTCCAGCGCGATGGCGATGTCCTGCACGTCGGTCCACTTGAGCGCCACGGCGGTCAGGCCCCTTCGAGCAGCATGTTGCGCGTCGCCGCTGGCAGCTGCACGACGAGGCCATCGAGTTCCGGCGTGATGATGATCTGGCAGCCAAGCCTGGACGTGTGAGTCAAGCCGAAGGCGAGGTCGAGCATGTCCTCCTCGTCCTCGGTCGCTTCCGGGATCTGACCGTAGAACTTTGCGTCGACGATGACGTGGCACGTCGAGCACGCCAGTGAGCCTTCGCACGCGCCTTCGAGATCGATGTTGTTGCGATGGGCGATCTCGAGGACCGACAGTCCGAGCGGCGCATCCACTTCCTGATGCTTCCCGTCGGGATGGATGAACGTCATCTTGGGCATACGGCGCGGGTACTCCTGGCTCCACCCGGGGCAAGCCCACCCTGGCCCCCAGCCAAGGCGGCGAGAACATGGCGGTTTCAGGCCGCCAAAGAAAGAGCTACTTGCGGCCTCGGCCGTGAGGTTTAGGCGCCTCAAGGCGCTCGGCCAGGGCGTTCACCGCGACTCCCTGCAAAGCGGCCTGAATGCCGCGGTCCATGCGCCGCGCGGCGAAGGCCTCGGTGCCGGCATTGAGCGTGTCGATCCCATCGAGGATGGCGCCGCGGTCGCGGCCAGCCATAGCGCGGTGCAGCGCCTCGATCAGGCGCTGCACGTCCTTGCGCTCGCGATCCTCCAGAAGGTCGCCGTCGGCGCAAATGGCGCCGTCGATCGCGTGCAGGAGGCGCTCCGCGTCCACGCGCGCCTCGCGCAGAAGGCGCTCGTTCATGTCGTCCTTGGCGTGATCGATGCTGGCGCGTAGCATCGCCGCCATCTCTGATTCGCTCAGGCCATAGGCCGGCTTGACCGCCACCTCCTGGCGGGTGCCGGTGGTGGTCTCCTCAGCGCTCACGGTCAGCAATCCATCCGCGTCGACGCTGAACAGCACGCGGATGCGCGCCGCCCCCGCCGTCATCGGCGGAATGCCATGCAGCTCGAAGCGCGCCAGCGAGCGGTTCTCGCCGACCAGCTCACGCTCGCCCTGCACGACGTGGATCGCCATCGCCGTCTGGCCGTCCTGATATGTGGTGAACTCTTGGGCGATGGAGACGGGGATCGGTGTGTTGCGTTGCACCACCTTTTCCACCAGGCCGCCCATAGTCTCCAGGCCCAGCGACAGGGGTGTTACGTCGAGCAGGAGCGCCTCGGAGCCGCGCGTCAGCGCCTCCGCCTGCAGGGCGGCGCCGAGCGCCACCACCTCGTCGGGATCGATGTCGGTGAGCGGCTCGCGACCAAAGAACTCGGCGACGCGTCTGCGCACCAATGGCGTGCGGGTCACGCCTCCCACCAGCACGATGCCTGACAGTTCGCTCGGTTCGAGGCGTGCGTCGTCGAGCACGCAGCGGGCGATCTCGATGGTCTGCTCGACCTTGGGCGCGATGAGTTGGTTCAGCGTGGCCTGGTCCAGGCTGTGCCACGTCAGCCGCCCACCGAGATCGAGCGGCCACGATCCCGTCTCGTGCGCGGTAAGGTGCTCGCGCGCCTGGCGCGCGACGGCGAGCGCGCGTTTCACGTCGGCGGTGGTGGCCTTCTCGGCGCCGACCATGCGCGTGCGTTCGCCCAGGAAGTGCTCGGCAACCGCGCGGTCGAAGTCGTCCCCGCCGAGCTGCACGTGGCCGCCGGTGGCCAGCACCTGAAAGACGCCCATCCGCAGCCGCAGCACCGAGACGTCGAATGTGCCGCCGCCGAGGTCGTATACCGCGTACGTCCCCTCGGCGCCCTTGTCGAGACCGTAGGCGAGCGCAGCCGCCGTTGGCTCGTTGACCAGGCGCAACACTTGCAGCCCGGCAAGCTTGGCCGAGTCCTTGGTGGCGTTGCGCGCGCCGTCATCGAAGTGTGCGGGCACGGTAATCACCGCTTGGCGCACTTCCCGATTCAGGGTGCGCTCCGCGCGGCCGCGCAGCTCTTCGAGGATGTGGCCGGATACTTCCACCGGAGTCAGCACCCGTCCGCCGACCTTCACCCGCACCATGCCGCCGGCGGACGTGTCGAGCTCGTAGGGCAGCTGGTCCGCAACGCGCATCACGTCTTCCTGCCCGCGCCCCATCAGCCGCTTGATCGAGACAACGACACGCTCGGGATGGTCCTTGAGCGCGGCACGCGCCAGCTCGCCCACGTGGATGCTGCCGGCCTGGTACAGCACGGCGGACGGCACCAACCCGCGGCCGTGAGTGTCCTTGAGCACCAGAGGCTTTTGATTTTCGGACACCGCCACGAGGGAGTTGGTCGTGCCAAGGTCGATGCCGACGGCCATGGACTTCTTGGCATGCGGCAGCGGCGTCTGGCCGGGCTCGTGGATCTGCAGGAGATTCATCGCGCTACAGCTTTGGCCGGCCGCGGCGCTCGCGCGCGTCGTCGAGAAACTTGTGCAGGTACTTCAGGCGCAGCGTGCCGCGGCCGGCGGCGGCGAGGTCGCCCGCAGCGAAGGCGGCGGCGATGTCGCGCTCGACCGATTTCGCCTGCTCGGCCGCCGTCTTGAGGATGGCCTCCACGTCGGCGGGGCTGGCCGCTTCCGCCAGCTGCTCGCGCATTTCCATGGCGTGGACGAGGATTTCCTCGTCGTCGACCGTCTCCTGGCCGCTGCCGCGCATCGGCTTGCCGCGCAATGCCAGCAGGTATTCCGCCCGCGAGACCGGCGCGCGAAGCGTCTGATACGCGTCGTTCAGGTTGGCGGCGTGCTGCTGGGAGTATTCGCGCTCCTTGGGCAGACGCGCGGCGAAGCGGTCGGGGTGCATGCGCCGCTGCAGCTCGAAATAGCGCCGCTCGAGCGCCGGCACGTCTAGCCCGAATCCCGCCGGCAGGCCGAAGCGCGCGAAGTGGTCGGCAGGAAGTGGCGGTTGCAGCGCCCCGCATGTCACGCAGAACAGCCCGTCCTTGTCCACGGCTCCGCTGCACGACCAGCACGCGGCCGGCGCGGGCGTACGCTCCGAAGCCGGCGCAGCATGCGGGGTCATGGGTTCTGCCTTGCGGAGGAGGTTCGGGCGCCGAGGACCGGCGCCGCCGGTGGGAGGTGCTGGTGTGCCGGCGGACGGCTAGACGTGAAACGACTCGCCGCAGCCACAGCGGGCACGCTCGTTCGGGTTCCTGAACACGAACCCGGATTGCAGGTCACCCTCGACGAAGTCCATCTCGGTGCCGACCAGGAACATGGTCGCCTTGGGATCGACGTACACCGTGACGCCCTTGTCGCGCACCACCTCGTCCTGGGGCTGGATGTCGTCGGCGAATTCGAGTGTGTACGATAGGCCAGAGCAGCCTGCGGTGCGCACGCCAATGCGTACGCCTTGGCTCGGCTTGCCGCGGTCCGTAATCATCGCGGCGACGCGCTTGGCTGCGGATTCGGTGATGGTGATAACGGGCGTGGCCACGTCTCGTCGATATCCTCTCGCTTCTGCGTCTCGATGCCCTACTCGGCCGCGACCTTCGCGGGCTCGCTCGCCGCGGCGGCCGCGGGGGCCGCCTTGCCGGTCTTCCTGCGGTAGTCGGCGATGGCCGCCTTGATGGCGTCCTCCGCCAGCACCGAGCAGTGGATCTTCACCGGCGGCAGAGCCAAGTGCTGGGCGATTTGGGTGTTCTTGATCGTCTCGGCCTCGTCCACGGTCTTGCCCTTCACCCACTCGGTGACGAGGCTCGACGACGCGATCGCCGAGCCACAGCCGAAGGTCTTGAACTTCGCGTCCTCGATGACGCCGGCGGCGTTGACCTTGATCTGCAGCTTCATTACGTCGCCGCACGCGGGCGCGCCGACGAGGCCGGTGCCCACGTCAGTCGCGTTCTTGTCGAGGGACCCGATGTTGCGCGGGTTCTCGTAGTGATCGATGAGCTTCTCGCCGTACGCCATGTTCGCCTCCGCCCTCTGACTCGTTGAAATGGGCCGCTCTCCGCCGCGTTCAACCGCGCGAACGGCCCGCCGCTAGTGCTCGGACCACTGGATCGACTTCAGGTCGATGCCCTCCTGGACCATTTCCCACAGGGGACTCATCTCACGCAGCTTCTTCACGTGCTTCACGACCGTCTCGATCGCGTAGTCGATCTCGGCCTCGGTCGTCATGCGGCCGATGCCGAAGCGGATCGAGGTGTGGGCCATCTCCTCCTCCACGCCGAGGGCGCGCAGGACGTACGAGGGCTCCAACGATGCTGAGGTGCAGGCCGAGCCCGACGACACGGCGATGTCGCGGATGCCCATCATCAGGGACTCGCCTTCGACGTACGAGAAGCTCAGGTTGAGGTTGCCCGGAAAGCGATGGTCGCGATCGCCGTTGAGGACGATGTCCTTCAGCTGCTTGGTGATGCCGTTGTAGAGGCGATCCGACAGGGCGCGGATGCGCTCGTTGTCGGTGCCCATCTCGTTCTTGGCGATCTCGCACGCCTTGCCGAGGCCGACGACCAGCGGCGTCGGCACGGTGCCGGAGCGCATGCCGCGCTCCTGGCCGCCGCCATGGATTAGCGCGTGCAGTCGCACGCGCGGCTTGCGGCGCACGTACAGGGCCCCAATGCCCTTGGGCCCGTAAATCTTGTGGCCCGAGATGCTCATCAGGTCGATGCCCATCGCCTCGACGTCGAGGGGAATCTTGCCCGCCGCCTGCGCGGCGTCGGTGTGGAAGAACGCACCCTTCTCGTGGGCGATGGCGGCGATCTCCTTGAGCGGCTGGATGACGCCGATCTCGTTGTTCACCGCCATGACAGAGACGAGCGCCGTCTTGTCGGTGACCGCCTCGCGCAAATGGTTCAGGTCGATCAGGCCGTTCTTCTGCACCGCCAAGTAGGTGACCTTGAAGCCTTCCTCTTGCTCGAGGTGGCGGCAGGCGTCGAGCACACACTTGTGCTCGGTCACCACGGTGACGATCTCGTTGCGCCTGTCCTTGTAGAAGCGGCCCACGCCCTTGATGGCGAGGTTGTTCGACTCCGTGGCGCCGGACGTGAAGATGATCTCCTTGTCGGAGGCGCCAATCAGCGCCGCCACCTGGCCCCGCGCGGTTTCCACCGCCTCCTCCGACTCCCAGCCGAATGAATGGCTGCGCGAATGCGGATTGCCGAACTTGGTCGTGAAGTACGGCAGCATCGCCCCGAACACGCGCGGGTCGGTGGGCGTCGTCGCCTGGTAGTCCAGGTAGATCGGCAGCGGGATGTTGCGCGTGACCGCGCTCTTGGTCGGTTCGGTCGCTTTCGTTGCCATGGTGCTCACTACTGCGCTCCGGCGGCGCGGGAATATGGGTTGGGCGCAACGGCCCGCGCGGCGTGACGCGCGACGAACTCGGACCAGGCAGCGCAGAAACGATCGATGTCGGCGGCCGTGCTGGCCCATCCCAGGCTGACGCGAATGGCGGCTTTGGCGAGCGCCTCGGGCGCGCCCATGGCGCGCAACACGCGTGGCGCCGCGACCTTGCCAGAGGAACATGCGGCTCCGGCGCTCACCGCCACCCCGGCGAGATCGAGGGCGATTACTTGGGTCTCGTTGTCGAGGCCGGCAAGAGCAAGACACGTCGTGTTGGGGATGCGCTCGGCATCCGCACCGAACACCTGCGCCGCCGGCGCAATAACGTGCAACCGATTCTCAAGATCGTCCCGCAATGCCTTGATCTTGTTGGAGTTAGCGACGTCGGAGAGGGCCAGCTCCGCGGCCAAGCCGAAGCCAGCCAGCCCGGCCACGTTCTCGGTGCCGGCACGCAGGCCACGCTCCTGGCCACCGCCCACCAGCATGGGCGAAACCAGAGTGAGATTGCGCACGATCAGCGCGCCCGCACCCATCGGTCCGCCAAGCTTGTGGCTGGACACGACGAGGGTATCCGCACCGAGTGCATCTAAGTCCAGCGGCACGCGTCCCGCCGCCTGAACGGCGTCGCAGTGCAAGGTTCCGCCCACGGCGTGGACCCGCGTCGCGACCTCCGCGACAGGCTGCAGGACGCCGGTCTCGTTGTTGGCCAGCATCAAAGCAACCACCGGGGTGCCGCCCGCCCCCAGCATCTTGTCCAGCGCCCCGAGGTCGAGGACGCCGCCCGCCGTCACCGGAACGGTCTCTACCGGCAGGTCGAGGGTGTGAGCGGCGCCCAGCACCGAGTCGTGCTCGATCGCCGAGATCAGGATGCGGCTCGCCGCGCAGGCGCGGCCACCCGGCGCAGCATGGCGCGCCAGGCTGCGCAAGCCCAGTGTGTTGGCCTCCGTGGCGCCGCTGGTGAAAAGCACCTGCTCGGCCTCGGCGCCGACCAGCCCCCCCACTGCATCGCGTGCGCGATCGACAAACGCGCAGGCCAGGCGTCCGAAGCGGTGCACGGACGAGGGATTGCCGCCGATGGTCATCGCCTCGGCGACACGCGCCACCACCTCAGGCCGCACCGGCGCGGTCGCGTTGTAGTCGAGGTATGTCCAGCGCGAATCCATGGGCGACTACTTGCTGCCTACTCTGCCGGCACCGGCACCGGCCGGGGCTCGAAGCGCTCCAGCGCCGCGCGCGCCAGCAGGCCGCTGGTTCCGAGCACCCGGCGATTCACGACGTCGGCGAGCGAAACGGAGGAGAGGTAGAGGTGGATCTGATTGCCGAGTTCTTCCCACAGATCGTGGGTGAGACAGCGGCCGCGCGAGGAGTGACAGCCCGTGGCCGATCCCGGGCGACAGCGCGTGGCGGTGAGAGGCTCATCTACCGCGACGACGATGTCGGCGACGCGGATCTCCTCGCCGGCGCGGGCCAGCTTGTAGCCGCCGCCCGGGCCGCGCATGCTGCGCACGAGGTGGTTGCGGCGCAGCTTGCCGAACAGCTGCTCGAGGTAGGACAGCGAGATTTCCTGCCGCTCGGCGATCTCGGCGAGGGAGACCGGACGGTCGGAGCTGTGGATTGCCAGGTCTGCCATCGCCATGACTGCATATCTGCCGCGCGAACTGAGTTTCATTGCCTCGCTCCCGATCCCGTTTGGCCTTCGTCGCTCGCCGTTAGTCCTTGCTGTCCGCCCGGATCTTCCACGGTTCGGCCACCTGCTCGCCCTCCAGCTTGGCGACCCGTGCCTGCAGTGCCTCGATCTGGTCCAGCAGCCCTTCGATGACCCGCGCGACAGGGTCGGAAACCTCCTCGCGCGACGTGCCGTAGGCCTCGAAGTGGGCGTCGCGCTCGCGCCGCGTCATGGCGACGCGCGCCGGGATGCCGACCACGGTCGCGCCAGCTGGCACGTCCTTGAGGACCACGGCGTTGGCGCCGACGCGGGCGCACTCCCCAACGACAATCGGCCCCAGCACTTGCGCGCCGGAGCCGATGATGACGCCGTCCCGCAGGGTCGGGTGGCGCTTGGTGTTGACTTGGGCGCCGGAGTCGACGGCCGGGGCAATGCCGCCCAGGGTTACGTCATGATAGAGGGTGACGTCGTCGCCGATTTCGGCTGTCTCGCCGATGACCACGCCATTGCCGTGGTCGATGAAGAAGCCCTTGCCGATCTTGGCGGCCGGATGGATTTCGATGCCGGTGAACAGGCGCGCGACGTTGGAGAGGATTCGCGCCAGCAGCCGCCATCGCCACCGCCACAGGCGATGGCTGAGGCGATGTACGAGGACCGCGTGGAACCCGGGATAGCTCAGCCAGACTTCGGGCAGCGAGCGCACGGCAGGATCGCGCTCGAAGATCGCGGCGATGTCGCTACGGACCGTCTCGAATGCCAAGGCGAAGCCTGCTCCGTTGCGCGGCCCTGCGCTTGATCTTCGCCGGCCGAGATATGATATAAGCCGCCTCTCGTTGCGGTGGCGCGTGACTCGCGAAAAAGCACCGGCGCCGCCCGGCGAGTCGCCCTTAAGGCCAGCCAATCCTGAGTTCCGATCAGAATTCAGGGCGACGGCCCAAGGACTTGGCCCAATGCCTGGAATTGTAGTTGTCTGACCTGGTTAGTCAAGTTTGCGGGCTAGAGGGGGCGCCGGCCGAAGCGTCCCGGGCGTCTTTCTCGGGGCGTAAACTGAACTAGAACAGTAGGACTTTGGCTCTGGCAGCGCGCCCGAGCTGCCGGCACCGCCGGCACGCGGGGGCGCCGCCGGGGAGTTTGAGCATGCCGGAAGTTGTCATCAACGGTCCCGAGGGGCGTATCGAGGCCCGCTACCAGAAGGCGGCCAGCCCCACCGCGCCCGTGGCGCTGGTGATGCACCCGCATCCGCGCTTCGGTGGCACGATGAACAACAAGGTCGTCTACAACGTGTTCCACGCGCTCAGCCGCTCGGGGTTCGCGGTGCTTCGCTTCAATTTCCGCGGCGTCGGCAAGAGCCAAGGCGCCATCGACAACGGCCAGGGCGAGCTGGCCGACGCTGCCGCGGCCCTGGATTGGCTGCAGACCTTCCACCCGAACGCCTCGCAGACATGGGTTGGCGGCTTCTCGTTTGGCGCCTGGATCGCCATGCAGCTCCTGATGCGCCGCCCCGAGATCAACGCATTCGTTGCCGTGGCGCCGCCGGCCAACATCTATGACTTCGCTTTCCTCGCCCCCTGCCCGTCGTCCGGCTTGATCATCCAAGGCACCGGCGATGAGGTCGTGCCGGAGCCCGAGGTCGCCAAGCTTGCCAACCGGCTCAAGGCCCAGCGCGGCAGCGGCGTCGAGTACAAGACGATCCCAGGCGCCAGCCACTTCTTCGAAGGCAAGCTCGACGAACTGTCGGCCGTCATCGATCGATACGCCGACGCCTCCGTCCGGGCATAGCGCGCCATGAGCGCCGCCCGTTCGGAGCTCCTCCGCGTCCTGGAGGAGCGCCAGTATGTCCATCAGATCACCGACCGCGACGCCTTGGACGCCAAGGCGGCGAGCGCGCGCGTCATCGCCTACATCGGCTTCGACTGCACGGCGACGAGCCTGCACGTCGGCAACTTGGTGTCGATCATGATGCTGCGCCGCCTGCAGCAGACCGGCCACAAGCCGGTCGTGCTGGTCGGCGGCGGCACCACCAAGATCGGCGACCCGTCCGGCAAGGATGAGGCGCGCAAGGTGCTGACCGACGCCGACATCGCCGCCAACAAGGAAGGTATCCGCAAGAACTTCGCCTCCTTCCTGAAGTTCGGCACCGGTCCGACCGACGCGGTGATGGTCGACAACGCCGACTGGCTCGATCGCCTCGGCTACATCGCCTTCCTGCGGGAGTTCGGCGCGCACTTCTCGGTCAACCGCATGCTGACCATGGACAGCGTGCGCCTGCGCCTCGAGCGCGAGCAGCCGCTTTCGTTCTTAGAGTTCAACTACATGGTGCTACAGGCCTACGACTTCCTCGAGTTGTCCCGGCGCCAGGGCGTGACACTGCAGATGGGCGGCTCCGATCAGTGGGGGAACATCGTCACCGGCGTCGATCTCACGCGCAAGGTCGACGGCCGCGAGATGTACGGGCTGACCACTCCGCTCATCACCACTGCCGGCGGAGCGAAGATGGGCAAGACGGCCCAGGGTGCAGTGTGGCTCTCTGCCGACAAGCTGTTGCCGTACGACTACTGGCAGTTCTGGCGCAACACCCACGACGGCGACGTCGGGCGTTTCCTGCGCCTGTTCACCGACCTGCCGCTCGACGAGATCGCGCGCCTGGAGAAGCTCGAAGGACAGGAGCTGAACGAGGCCAAGATCGCCCTCGCCAACGCTGCGACGACGATGAACCACGGCGAGGCCGCCGCACGCGCTGCGGAGGAGACGGCGCGAAAGACGTTCGAGCAAGGCACGGCGGCGGAAGGCTTGCCGACGTTCCGCCTCGATTCGGCGGCGCTCGCCGCCGGAATTCCGGCCTTCGAGCTGGTGTTCGCGTCAGGCCTCGTCCCCTCGAAGGGCGAAGCGCGCAAGCTCATCCGCAGCGGTGGCGTGCGCCTGAATGACCAGGTGATCGGCAACGAGACCGAGATCATCGGCCGGCAACACCTGGACGGCGACGGCCGCATCAAGCTCTCGATCGGCAAGAAGCGGCACGCGCTCGGAGTGACTCAGGGCTACAAGGTGGGCGGCAAATAGTCCTGCCCTTGGGGGGCTAGGGCATCAGCTCGCGCAGGATTCCCGGCGCCAAGGTCGAGAGCGGGTTAACGGTGATGACCGGGGACGCCGTCGTGCCGGAGACGCGATAGTTCGTCGCGAATACTCCCTCGCCGAACAGAATGTCCCCCAGCACCGGGATATCCCGCAAAAGCGCGTTGATGGCGTAGAACGGCACGATCGTGCCGCTGAAGTTCATCGCACCGGTATTGCGGTCCAGTGTCCCTTCCACCGTAACGCCGAGCGATGCGCCGCGCGCCCGGGACTCGGCGAGGACGACGCGGTTCGCCGAGATTCGGAACGGCGAGGTGAAGTCCACGAAGGGGATGCCGGGCCCTTGTAGCGACTCGACGATGCCGAATGGCGACGCCACCTGCAGCAGCTGCAGGAGTGCCGGCGCCCGCACCACACGGAAGTTCTTCGCCACGAGGGTGCCTTCCAGCGACGTACCGCCGGTCTGCTTCACCTTGCCGTTCATCTCCAGCGAGCCTCCGACCGCGCCCTGGAACAGGCCGAAGCTCGCCAGGAATGCGCCGGCGTCTGTGGCGGAGATGGAGATGTCCTGCCCATCCTCGGCATCGGCGAGCGCGATCGCGACGCTCGCTCCGCCGGGCATCTTGGCCGTGGCACCGAGGGAGCGCCAGGCGCCGCCTTGATAAACGGCCGTGCCGGACGCATCGGTGAGCGTGCGGTCCGGCCCTAGCACCAAGGAATCAAAACGGCCACTGAGCTGCAGGGGCGGCAGCTGCAACGTCGACGCGCCCTGCCGGTCCGCCGTTGCGCCGCCGAGCAGCGGGCGGATGTCGAGCTTTTGACCCTGCGCGGTGACGGCGAGCGTGCCGTTATCCTGCCGGTCGATCGTAGCGTTGAGACTGCCCTCGCCGAGAATAAGGCGAGCGATCTGAATGCGGCGCCACCCCGGTTGCGGTGCCGCAGCCGCTTCGATGGCGCCGGACACCGCCAATCCGACCGACGTTCCCGCGAACGAGCGCAACCGGTACGACCTGGTCGCGTCGGGAACGAACGTGACCTCGGCGAAACCGTCCTGGCCCGGCGGCTTGCTGTACATCGGTGTCGCCACCGTCGCTTCGCGCAAGTCGAGGCCGATGCGCAGCGTGCCGGGCTCGGTGCCGGCGGTGTCGGCGACCGCCGTCGCTTGTAACGGTCCGGTCAGCCACTGCGACAGGTCGTAGCCAAACGCCGCCAGCAGCTTCTCGTCACCCTTCGCCGTGGCGCTGAAGTGCCCCGCCCCGGGCGCGTCGCCGGGCTTCCAAGCGAAGGTCATGGCGTAGCCATTGAGCTCCGCGGTGCCCTCCACCGTCGCCGTGCGTGGATCGACCGCGAACTGCCCGTTCGCCTCGATCTGCGGCGAGTGGAGCATCACGCCCGGGAAGCGCAGCATGCCGTCGGCGGCGGGCTCGAGGAGCAGGTTCGCCGTCGCCGGCTGCGCGATGGCTTTGTCCCAGCCTTCGCCCGGCAGGTCGATGCGCGCCGTGGTGAGATCAAGAACGAACGAGCCACGCCGGAGCCCGAACGCATTGAAGGCGCCGGGCTGAAGCTCTAGTCGCGCGATGGCGCCCACCGGCCCCTGCACCAACGCGCCGAGGTCGAGGCCGAGGCGGCGGCGCGCTTCGTCGCTCAAAGTGCCGCTGGCGGTGACCTGGATCGCCTGGCCGGCCCGCACCGGTATGCTTGCGTCCACGCGCAGCGGCGTGCCATTGGCGGCGATGGTTCCCTGCGCCTCCAGGCCCCCCGCATCGGCGCGCAAGGAGATCGTGCCGCCGTTCAACGTGAGCCGCGCGGAGCCTGTCGGGATGCTGAGGTCGCGCAGATTGGCGGCGGCGGCGTACTTCACCTGCTGCGCAGTGAGGGCGGCCATGACCGGCAGCGCTAGCTGCGCCCGCGCCGCCGTGTCGCCGCCATACCCGGCCGGCAGGCCCAACGACAGCGGCGCCAGCGAGAGGATGCGCATCGCTTCCGCGGTTGGACCACTGGCGACCAACTCCACCACCATCGATGGCACCGTGAGGAAGCTGTCGATGTGCACCGCGCCCTCGGCGACTGCGAGCGCGCCGACGCGGCCCGATTCGACAGTGATCTCGAAGTCGCGCGCCGTCAGGCGGCCGGCGCCGCGTGCATCGCGCAGGTCGGGCTGACCCTTCAGGTAGGTCAACACACCGCCGGTGTAGGTGAAACGCAGGTCGACGTCCCCCTTCGCGGGCATGAGAGGCACCTCGCCGGGTGCGGCGCGCAGGTGCAGCGTGCCCTGCTGGACGAGCCCCGCATGGACGTTTTCCGTCACCCACGCCCGCGTCAGCGGGGCGAGTGTCTTCGGCCACATCGCGTCGAACCGGTCGGCGGGGAGGTTGCTGAAGCTGGCATCGACGACAAAGCCGAGGCCGACTGGGTCGAAGGTGAAGAGGCCGCTCGCCTCGCCGGTCGCGCCGGACTGCGCCACGAACAGGTCGTCGATGCGCACGGTGCGCAGGGAGTCGAGCACGGTGCCGCGCACGGTGGCGCTGTCGAACCACAAGGGTTGTTCCCAGATCGACCCCGCGGTGACGATGCCTGGGCCGCTGGCGAGGTCAAACTCGATGCGAGAGATCGTGCCGTCGCGCGTCACTAGCGCCGCAACGTTGCCACTCACCAGCGCATCGACGCTGCCCAGCTCCGCCAGCCGCGGCGCGGACTTCGTCAGCGCCATCGGGTTGACATCGGTGAACGCCGCCGCAACCGTCAGTACGCCGGGGATGTCCGCGTAGTCGGCGGTGGCGGTGAAGTTCACCGCGCCGCTTTCGAGCGCGAGGATGAGATCGAGCTCGGCGCTGACGCCCGCGGTCTTGCGCGTCAGGATCGCGTCGAGCTGCGGCGCGAACCACTCGGCGGCGGCGGCGCGATCCTCGATCCAAACCCGCGCCCCGGCGATGCCGATGCGCGACAGGTAGGAGATGGGGGTGCCGGGCGGCGGCGGCTGGCTGAGCGCTCCCAGCAAAAACTCGAGCATGCCGCCCGCGCGGCGCGCGTCGCCGAACGCGTCCCCGATGGCAAGGCGTCCGTCTTCGTTGCGCACCAGGCGCAGCGACGGCTGGATCAGATCGACACGCGTGGGCGCAACGATGCCTTGGAGCAGCGCGCGCGCTGACAGGGTGATGGAAATCTCGGGCGCCTGGGCGATCACGACGTCGGTCGGATCGAGGACACGTACGTCGACCACGCGCAGATCGAGGGTGCGGTGCCAGCCACCCCACGCAAGCACCGTGTCGGCGAAGACGACCTGATACCCCGCAGCGCTGCGGTTCAGCGCCTCGGCGAAATAGGGTGTCAGGAAACCGAGCGAAACCGGGCCGGTGGACACAAGCCACATCGCTCCGGCGGGGACCACGATGAACCCCGCGGTAAGGGCCGCGAGCAGCCTAACCAGGAACGTACGCGCGCGCTTCAACCGCCTCGCCTCCTAGCCCCCGGCCTTTTCCTTAGCATGGGTGTGACTTCGCGGCACTGCGTCGCGCTGGTAGAGGCCTTTGGTGCGACGGGGGTTCCGCGCCGGACGCAGCCGCAATAGGGTCCGCCCGTGATTGGTCTGCCCTCGCCTGCGCGATTGCCCACTGCCGCTGACGCGGATGCCGCGGAGCGCACCCTCGCCGAGCTACCGCGAGCCGTAACCGGCGATCCCGCCGTCGCGGCGCTGGTGCGCGCCGCCGCCGGCAACAGCCCCTTCCTGGCACACGCCCTGGTGCGCCAGCCGGAGATTCTGGTGCACATGGCCGAGCACGGGCCGAACGCAACCCTGACCCGCTCGGCGCGCGACGTAGCCGCGGCAATCCCGCTCCCGACGCCGGAATTCATGCGGGTGCTGCGCCAGCAGAAGCTCGGCGCGGCAACGACCATCGCCCTCGGCGACATCGCCGGCATGCCGAGCCAACAGGTCGTCTCATGCTTGAGCGCATTCGCGGACGCAACCATCGCCGCCGTGGTCGAGCACCTCTTGCAGGAGCAGGTGCGCGCCGGGCACCTCGCGGCTGCTCCCAGCGGATACGTGGTGTTCGCCATGGGCAAATTGGGGGCGGGCGAGCTCAACTACTCCTCCGACGTCGATCTGATCGCGCTGTGGGACCAGGACGCGCTGGAACTCGGCAGCGCGTCTAGCGCAGCGGACGTGTTTGTGCCCCTCACCCGCGCCATGGTCCGCCAGCTCACCGAGCGCGCCGAGGACGGATACGTGTTCCGCACCGATCTGCGCCTGCGTCCGGATCCGGGGGCGACTCCGGTGGCGATGTCCTTCGCCGCGGCCGAGGCGTACTACGAGAACGTCGGCCAGAACTGGGAGCGCGCCGCCTGGATCAAGGCGCGGCCGGTGGCGGGCGACATCGCCGCCGGCGAGCGCTTCCTGGCGACGCTGCGACCGTACGTGTGGCGCAAGCATCTCGATTTCGCCGCCATCGCCGACATCCATTCGATCAAGCGCCAGATCCACGCCCACAAGGGGCACGGCGAGGTGACGGTACGCGGCCACAACCTTAAGCTCGGCGCGGGCGGCATCCGAGAGATCGAGTTCTTCGCCCAGACGCTGCAGCTCATTGCGGGCGGCCGCGACGCCAACCTGAGAAAACGCGCGACGACCGCGGCGCTTGCGGCGCTGGCCGCCGCGCAGCGCATCTCGGCCGACGCCAAGCAGGAGCTGGAGGCGGCATATTGGTTCCTGCGCCGCATTGAGCACCGGCTCCAGATGGTCAACGACGAGCAGACCCACTCGCTGCCGCAGGATGCAGAGGCTTTCCGCCGCATCGCCCTGTTTTCCGGTTGGGACGACGAGACGGCCTTCGAGCAGGACGTGCGCGCGCACCTGCTCAAGGTCAGCCACCATTCCGGGCTTCTGTTCCAGAGCGCACCGGCGCTGTCCGGCGGCGGCAGCCTGGTGTTCACGGGCTTCGAGGACGATCCCGAGACGATCAAGACGCTGACCCGCCTTGGCTTCCAAGAGCCCTCCAAGGCGGCGGCGATCGTGCGCGCCTGGCACCACGGGCGCATCGCCGCGACGCGCACCGAGCGGGCCCGCGAGCTGCTCACCGCCATCATGCCGGCGCTGCTCAATGCATTCGGCCGCACACCGCATCCCGACTTCGCCTTCCTGCGCTTCGACGAGTTCCTCGGCCACCTGCCCGCCGGGGTGCAGCTGTTCGCCATGCTGCATGCCCACCCCGAGATGCTCGACCTGCTGGCCGAGATCATGGGCGCCGCCCCGCGCCTCGCCGAGACGCTGGCGCGGCGGCCGGACGTGCTCGATGCGGTGCTGAGCCCCGCCTTCTTCCGCCGCCTGCCGTCCAAGGCGACGTTGAGAACCAAGCTCGCCACCGCGCTCGACGACGCGACCTTCATCGAGGACGTGCTCGACCGCACCAGGCGCTTCGCCGGCGAGTGCAAGTTCCAGGTCGGCGTGCAGGTGATGCGCGGACGCGCCGATGCCCGCGCCGCCGGGTGGATGCTGTCCGACCTCGCCGACGTGGTGGTCGAAGCCGTGCTCGAGCGCGCCGCCGCCGAGTTTGCCCGCCAGCACGGCACCGTGGCGGGCGGCTCCTTCGGAGTAATGGCGCTGGGCAAGCTCGGCGCCCGCGAGATGACAGCAGCGTCCGACCTCGATCTCGTCTTCCTGTACGACGCGCCCGACGTTCAGTCGGACGGGCGCACCCCCCTGCCCGCCCAGACGTACTACATGCGCCTGAGCCAGCGGCTCATCGCGGCGCTGACCGCACCCACAGCCACGGGCCGCCTGTACGAGGTGGACATGCGCCTGCGGCCGTCCGGCACCCAAGGGCCGATCGCCAGCTCCCTCGCAGGCTTCCTGCGCTACCAGGAGAAAGAAGCCTGGCTGTTCGAGCACATGGCGCTGACGCGCGGCCGTTATGTCGCCGGCTCGCCAGAGCTTGGGGCGCGCGTGACGGCGGATCTGCACAGCATCCTCGCGCGGCGGCGCGATCCCGCCCGCGTGCTGGCGGACGTCGCCGACCTGCGGCGCAAGGTGGACGCCCAGCACAGTACCCGCGATCCCTGGCGGGTGAAGTACGTGCGCGGCGGCACCTTGGACCTCGAGTTCCTTGCCCAGGCGTTGGCCCTGCAGACCGCGGCGGACCGGCCGGAGGTGCTGCAGGGCGACACCGCGGCAGCGTTCGACGCGCTCGGCAAGGCCGGCGTGCTGGCGCAGGACGTTGCCGGCTGGCTGAGCCGCGCCGTCCTGCTGCAACGCACTGTGCATGGCTGGCTGCGCGCCTGCTTGATCGACGATCTCGACCCGGAGCAGGCGCCGCCAGCGCTAATGGCCGCAATGGCCAAGGCGGCCGGTGCGTCGTCCGGCAAGCAGCTCGCCGCTGAACTTGTGCAAACCCAGGCGTGGGTTTACCAACAATTCCGCACCCGGATCGAAGCGCCGGCCGCCGCCGCGGCGCAAACCGGCTCTTAGCAATCCTTACCAACTTGTTGAAAACAGGAGGAGTTTAGCCGAATGGCCGCACAGCCCGGAGGACCCCAGGAGGGCGACAAGGCGCCCGCGTTCAGCATGGAGACGGACGACGGCGGTAAGGTCAGCCTCGCCGCGCAGAAGGGCAAGAAGACCGTCCTGTACTTCTACCCCAAGGACGACACACCGGGCTGCACCAAGGAAGCCATCGCCTTCACGGGCGCGCTGTCCAAGTTCGAGAAGGCCAACACCGCTGTCATCGGCGTCTCCAAGGATTCGTGCGCCTCGCACGCCAAGTTCCGCGAGAAGTACAAGCTCGACCACGCGCTCGCCGCTGACGAGGACGGCAGGGTGGTCGATGCCTATGGGGTTTGGGTCGAGAAGAACCTGTCCGGCAAGAAGTCGATGGGCATCGAGCGGGCGACCTTCCTGATTGACGAGAAGGGCGTGGTGCGCAAGGTGTGGCGCAAGGTCAGCGTGGACGGCCACGTCGACGAGGTGCTTGCCGCGGCCAAGGCGCTGTAGCCAGCGGCTGAGTGCCGCCCCACCCAAGGGTTAACGGCGGAGACTTTGTGGCGCGAAGTTGCACGGACTCGCGCCACAATTTGGTCACCGGCCAAGCCGCCGACATTCGGCCAAAGTGCAAGCGGTCTTTTTGTGGCCGGCAAGCTACCAAACCGCCTCCTTTTCATTGCCAAGCTCAAGGGGAACCGGTACCTACGGTGCGCCGGCATTTGTAGGGGGATTGCATGGCCGACGAAGGGGTGTCGTCCGCCCAGCGCATGCGCGCCGCTCTCGATCGCTGGTTTCCCGAGCGCCAGTTCTATTACCGCAGCCAGGGTGTCGTCCGGTTCATCACCCTGGGCAAGAAATCCCAAGTTGCCGCGTGCGGCGGCTTGGCCCTTGTCCTCGGCTGGTTGACCTTCACCTCCGTCCAGGTCGTTCTCCGCAACGAGATCATCGCCTCCAAGAACGATCGCATCCGCGAGGTCACCGCGGCGTTCGACGCCCTCGCGCGGCGCAGCGCCGAGACGGAAAAGCGCTTCCTCACCATCACCGGCGAAGTCGAGGCGCGGCACCGCCAGCTGGTGGCGCTGGTCGATTACCGGAGCCGCCTCGAGCTGGACATCCAGGAGTTGCACGGAGCGCTCGCACGCACCGCCGGTGAGCGCGACCAGGCGCGTGCCGACGTGGACGGGTTGCGCCGGCGCATCAACGCGGTCGAGCAGGAGCTTGCCGCCGCCACTGTCAACGCCAACGGCCTCGCCCGTACGCTCGACGTGACGCAACGCAACGGCCAGGCGCTCGCCTTGGCGCGCGAGGCGGTCGTCGACGAGAACCGCGCGCTGACCGGCCACATCGCCGAGCTGACCGCGGCGCTACGCGGCGCCGTCGCCGCGCGCGGCACGGAGCTTGAGCGCACCATCGCCGATCTCAACGCGCGCAACGCCACCACCACTAAGCGCACCACCGAGCTATTGCGCGACCTCGGCCGTGCCGAGGACCAGGCCACCCGCGTGGCCACCGAGCGCGACGAAGCGCTGCGCTCGCGCGACTTCATGGCGCATCTGGTGGACGAGCTGCAATATCGCTTGACGGGCCTGAAGGAGTCGCAGTTCGACCTGGTCGAGCGGCTGCGCGTGCGCGCCGACGACAACGTCGCCATGGCGGAAACGCGGATCAAGCAGACCGGTCTCAACATCGACCAACTGCTGACCAACGCGCCGAACGGCGACGGCATGGGTGCCGCCATGGGTGGACCCTATGCCCCCTCGCCTACGCCGGCCGCGCGCACGACGCCCAGGACGCATTCTTCCAGGCGGTGATGGCGGTGGAGCAGCAGCTCGACCGCTGGAATGCCATGGAGCAGCTCCTGGCCGCGCTCCCGCTTACTGCGCCGGCCGACCAGTTCTCGCTGTCGAGCTCGTTCGGCACGCGCATCGACCCCTTCACTCGCAAGCCGGCGTTCCATGAAGGCTTGGACTTTGCCGGTCCGCTCAACAGCCCGATCAAGGCGCCAGCGCCGGGGGTTGTCACGCGCGTCGGCTAGTGGGGCTCCTACGGCCTCATGGTCGAGATTGACCACGGTTTCGGCATCACGACCCGCTACGGCCACCTCTCCAAGGCTCCGCTCAAGAAAGGCCAGAAGGTGGCTTTCCGGCAGGATATTGGTACGATGGGGCGCAGCGGCCGGACCACCGGTCCGCACCTCCATTACGAGATACTGTTCGACGGGGAGCCGATGGACCCCGCCAATTTCCTCAAGGCAGGACGCAATGTTTTCAAAACCGGAGACTAAGACGATGGCCGAGACGCCGAGACCGGCGGCCGCACCCAGTGGCGCGCGCGGCGCGCCCTCCATCATCAGCGCCAACTTGCACATCGTTGGCAACCTGAAGACCGAAGGCGAGATCCAGGTGGACGGGGTCATCGATGGCGACGTCACCGCGGTGTCACTCACCGTCGGCGCCCATGCGCGCATTGCCGGCGAGCTGGTGGCCGACGACATCATCGTACACGGCCAGATCTCCGGGAAGATTTCCGCGCGCCAGGTGCGCCTCGCCAAGACGGCGAAGGTCGTCGGCGACATCGTCCACGAAGTGCTCGCCATCGAAGCCGGCTCCCACATCGAGGGCCAGCTGCGCCGCCTCGACGAAGAGGTGAAGTCGCGCTCCGAGGAGCCGCGTCGCAAGGCCGAGACGGTGAAGCTCGCCGAGGCCAAGGCCGCAAGCTAAGCCCTTCCTCGCGCCGCCCATGTTGAACGCGCGCAGGGCCACCTGCGCGCGTTTGCGTTTCCGGGGCCTTCCGCTGCCACCAATACGTGTCCGGACGTATTGGGATGCGGCGGAATCGCGCTACTCTTGCGCAAGACCGGCCCACACCCCTCCGCGGCGAACATCCTCGCCCTGTATGAGGTGACCCCGGCGGCCTGGGACAAGGCGCGCGGCGACCGCCTAGCATTGGAGCGCGGGTGGATCGCGCGCTTCCTGGCGCTCGTTCCGCGCGGCGGCCATGTGCTCAACCTTGGATGCGGGTCGGGCCGGCCAAGCGCCCAGCACCTGCTCAACAAGGGCCATCGCGTCACCGGAGTGGACGGCGCACCATCCTTGATCTCGCTGTGCCGCCGCCGCTTCCCGTCCGGGCAATGGGTCGCCGCGAACATGCGCACGCTGTCGCTCGGCCGCGCGTTCGAGGGGGTGGTGGCTTGGCACAGCCTGTTCCACCTGCCGCCCGACGACCAGCGCGCCATGTTCCCGATCTTCGCGGCGCACGCCGGCTTGGGAGCGCCGCTACTGTTCACCAGCGGCCATGAGCACGGGGAGCGGCTCGGCGAATGGCAGGGCGAGCCCCTGTACTCGGCCAGCCTGGCGCCAGACGAGTATCGGCGGCTGCTGGCGGACAACGGCTACGACATCGTGGCCCACGTCGCCGACGACCCGGACTGAGGCGGCGATACCGTCTGGCTGGCGCAGCGGCGCTGACCCGACCGTGCTATCCTGCACGCCTCGGTTGCGGGGGCGTACCGTGCACGCCTGGAAGTTGCTACTGGGCTGCTTCGCGATGGCGGCCCACATCGCCGGCGCCGCGCCGGCACGCGCGCAGGAAGCGCTGCCCGGCGTGTTCGGCTTCCAATTCGAGAACGACGCCTTCGGGTTCGGCGACGACCACTACACCAACGGCATGCGCATGGCCTACGTGCTGCGCTCCGACGAGTTCCTCGGGCTGCAGCAGCAGGTGCGCAAGCTCGATGCGCTCGACGCCGGACGCCTGTTCCGCCAGCCGCCGACCGACATCAGCGCCGCGCGCGTCACCCTGTCGCTCGGCCAGAGCATGTTCACGCCCGGCAAGGCCCTGCGCGACGAAACGACTGCGGCGGCGATCGCGGCGGACCGCATGTACGGCGGCTGGCTTTACGGCGGCCTGGCCCTGCACGTGCCGTTTCTGACGGACCGCGCCAGCCAACGTCAGGGGCTGAACACCGTGGAGATCGACATCGGCGTCATCGGTCCCAAGGCGCACGCGGACGACGTGCAAACCTGGTGGCACAACGTCAACGACTGGAAGCCGTTCCTCGGCTGGGACAACCAACTCCTGGGCGAGCTCACCGCGCAGCTGGTGTACCGCAGCACGCGCCGGCTGCTGCCCGAGCGCGCGCTGACGCCGAATGCGCCGGTGGTCTACGACGCCGTGTGGAACTGGGGTTTCTAGCTCGGCACGCCGTTCACCATGGGCATGACGAACCTGCAGCTGCGGTTCGGCGCCGACCTGCCGAACGACCTCCGCCCGCCGCGCATCCCGCCGGGCGTGTCGGGCTACGACACCTTCACCCGCACCACCGCGGCGCCGGCTACGTGTTCGTCGGCATCGGCGCGCAGGCAGTAGCCTACAACCTGTTCCTCGACGGCAGCCTGTTCCATGACACGCCACGCGTGTCGAAGCGCGTCGGCGTCGCGGAGCTGCAGGTCGGCGTGGCGGGCACGCTGAACGACCTGACCCTGCGACTGCTGCCGGAGGCGGTGCGGCTGCGGCTGAACAGCGTGCGCTTCGGGCTCACGCTGATCCGCCGCTCGCGCGAGTTCGACGGCGCCGCCGGCAAGGTCGAGGAATTCTGGAGCTTCTCGCTGACCGCCGCCTGCCGCCAGCAGCCGGCGGTATTCTGCATCTAGGCTAGGCGCGGCTACCTCTTTCGAGGCGGGCGCCCAGGGACTGATGGCGGGGCTATCGATCGAAGGCACCAAGATCACCAAGATCAACCCGGTCGAATGACGCTTGACCCTTAGCGACCCCGGGGCGACCCCTTGGCGACCCCGGGGAGACCCCGAGATGAGTGCCCTTGCGCGCCGGCCGCGCGAAAGGGTCCTGTGGCGGAGTTATTGCCAGAGGCCGCGGCGCGGCGCCTTAGCCTCGGCCTCGGCGGCCGTATACGCAACGGCGAGCTGGGCGTTCTGGCGCAGGTAGCTCGGCCAGCCGAAGGCGTGCCCGGCGCGGATCTGCTCAACGCCGACGTTGGTGCGGCCGACGAAGCACTCCCCCATCATCTGGCCGAAGGAGTCGCGATTGACCTCGCGGCAGACGACGTCGCGGGCGCCGATGATGCGCTCGAGACTCTCGCGCGACGCCTCGGCGCGCGGCGTGCCGCAGAACGGCTGGTTGGCGGCAATTGACGATCTCGGGCGCATCCACGCCCCACAGCCGCACGGTGGTGATGCCGATGCGCAGCGTGTCCCCTTCGACCACCGAGGCGCGGCCGGAAACTTCCTTGGGACGCAGCTCCTGGGCGATTGACGGCGCAACTCCCGGCAGGAGCAGCAGTCCGGCAGCGAGCGCTATCCGAGTCAGCGTCGTTCCCCCGCCGCCATGATACATCGCCTCACCCTTCGACAGGCCCAGGGTGAGGAACCTTACGAGACCTTGTTCTGGCCGCCGCCCGCTTCGAAGCGGGCGGCGAGCGAGGCGTTCATGAAGTCGCCTAGATCGCCGTCGAGGACGGCGGCGGCGTTGCCCTTCTCCACTCCGGTGCGCAGGTCCTTGACCATCTGGTAGGGGTGCAGCACGTAGCTGCGGATCTGGTGGCCCCAGCCGATGTCGGTCTTGGCGGCGTTGGCTGCCGCCTTCTCGGCCTCGCGCTTCTCGAGCTCGGCCTGGTAGAGGCGGGCTTTCAGCATGCGCATCGCCTCGGCCTTGTTCTTGTGCTGGCTGCGGTCCGACTGGCACTGCACGACGATGTTGGTCGGGATGTGGGTGATGCGCACCGCCGAATCGGTGCGGTTGACGTGCTGGCCGCCGGCACCCGACGCGCGATACGTGTCGATGCGCAGGTCCTTGTCCTCGATGACGACGTTGATGTTGTCGTCCACCACCGGATAGACCCACGCGCTGGCAAAGCTGGTGTGGCGGCGCGCCGCCGAGTCGTAGGGCGAGATGCGCACCAGGCGGTGCACGCCGGACTCGGTCTTGAGCCAGCCGTAGGCGTTCTCGCCGGAGATGCGCACAGTGGCGGACTTCACCCCCGCCTCCTCGCCCGGCGTCTCCTGCTCCCAGCTGACCTTGTAGCCGTTCTGCTCGGCCCAGCGCGTGTACATGCGCACGAGCATCTCGGCCCAATCCTGGGACTCGGTGCCGCCGGCGCCTGCGTGGACCTCGAGGTAGGCGTCGTTGCCGTCGGCCTCGCCGGAGAGGAGCGATTCCAGGCGCCGCTTGGCGGCGAGATCGCGCAGGTGGGCGAGCTCGGAGAGGGCGTCGGCGAGGACGCCCTCGTCGCCCTTTCCTTCCGCTAATTCAATGAGTTCGACAGCGTCGTTGAACTGATTTTCGAGGTCGCGGACGCGGCCCACCGAGGATTCCAGGCGGGCGCGCTCGCGCATGATGGATTGGGCGCGCGCGGGGTCGTTCCACAGGCCGGGGTCCTCGGCCCGGGCATTGAGGTGCTTCAGGCGCTCGGCTGCGCCTTCGGAGTCAAAGAGACCTCCTCAGGAGCGCGAGCGACTCCCGGATGTCTTTGGCGACGGCTTCGGCTTCGGTACGCATGGGGAGCAGTCACTATCACAAAGCGTTGGCGCGCTGTTGTGAACTTGCGCACGTGGGTGGCCGGGTCAAGCCCGGCCCGACGACCTACGACTAGTACAGGCCTTTCGCCAGTAGCTGCGCGTCGACGGGCACGAAGCCCTTGTCGAGCACGAGCGCGGTGGTGGGGTTGGGCTCGGTGCCGGGGCGGAAGGCCTCGAGGATGACGCTGCGGTCGGTCGGCTTGGCCGGCTGGCCGGTCTCGGCGTTGACGCGCACCAGGCGTACGCCATTGGGCACACGGAACGGGATGCCGGGCTTGCCCTTCAAGGCTTCGGCCATGAAGTCGCGGAAAATCGGCGCCGCGGCAGAGGCGCCCTGCTCGCTGGCGCCCAAGGACTTCGGATTGTCGAAGCCGACCCAAACGCCGACGACGAGGTCGGGCGAGAAACCGACCCACCAGGTGTCCATCTCGTCGTTGGTGGTGCCGGTCTTGCCGGCGAGCGGCTTCTTCACCGCGTTGATGGTGACGCCGGTGCCGCGCTGCACGACCCCTTCGAGCATCGACGTCATCTGGTAGGCGGCGATGGGGTCGAGCACCTGGCGGCGCATATCGGGCACCTGCGGCTCGGCCTGGCCGGCCCAGCTGACGCCCTTGCACGCGGCGCAACTGCGCGCGTCGTGCTGGAAGATGGTCTTGCCGCGGCGGTCCTGCACGCGGTCGATGGTGGTCGGCGTGATCTTCTTGCCGCCGTTCACCACCATGCCGTAGGCGGCGGTGAGGCGGATAAGCGTCGTCTCGGACGCGCCGAGCGAGTTGGACAGATAGGGCTCCATCTTGTCGACGATGCCGACACGCTGGGCGTAGTCGGCGACGCGATCCATGCCGATGTGCTGTGCGAGGCGCACCGTCATCAGGTTGCGCGACTTCTCGATGCCGAGACGCAGGGTCGAAGGGCCGTAGAAGGTCTGGCTGTAGTTGGCCGGCTTCCACTTGCCCAGGCCGGGACCCTGATCGACGACAAACGGCGCGTCGAGCACGAGGGACGCCGGGGTGAACCCGTCCTCGAGCGCCGCGACGTAGACGAACGGCTTGAAGGCCGAGCCCGGCTGGCGCCACGCCTGGGTGACGCGGTTGAACTGGCTCTGCTGAAAACTGTAGCCGCCCACCATGGCCAGCACGCGGCCAGTGTGCGGGTCGAGCGCGACGAGCGCGCCCTCGATGTCGGGAATCTGGTGCAGCGCCCACGTGCCTTCCGCCTCGAACGGTTGCACGGCGACAACGTCGCCGACCGCAAGCACGTCGGACGGACGGCGCGGCGCAGGTCCGACGCGCTGGTCCTCGCGCCGGGGGCGCGCCCACGCCATGGCGCGCATCGGAATCTGACCCTTGGCGCCGGTGACGAAGCCGATCTCCGCGTCGGTCTCGCGCACCGCCAGCACCACAGCGAGCTTGCGCACTTGTCCTGTTGCGTCGGCGCCGAGGCCGGCGGGGGTCTTCACCCGGGATAGGCGCTCCATCCAGTTGAGCTCGGGAATCTCGATGCGCGCGATGGGACCGCGCCAGCCGTGGCGGCGGTCGTAGTCCTCCAGACCGTCGCGCAAGGTAGCGACGGCGATGTCCTGCAGGCGCGGGTCGAGGGTGGTGCGGACCGTGAGGCCGCCGCCGTAGAGCGCCTCGGTGCCGTAGCGCTGGGCGAGCTCGCGCCGCACTTCCTCGGCGAAGTAGTCGGCGGTGAATATCTCGGTCTCAGTGCGCGGGTTGATGGTGAAGGGCGTCGCCCACGCCTCCTTGGCCTGCGCCGCCGAGATGTAGTTCTCCTCCAGCATCGCCGCGATCACCAGGTCGCGGCGCTCCTTGGCGCGGTCGGCGTACCGGATCGGGTGGTAGTTGGACGGCGCGCGGGCGAGCGCAGCAAGGTAAGCCGCCTCGGCGATGGTGAGGTCGTCCATCGACTTGTTGAAGTAGTTGAGCGCTGCCTGCGCCGGGCCATAGGAGCCGAAGCCCAGGTACATCTCGTTGAGGTAGATCTCGATAATGCGGTCCTTGGCCAGCGCGCGCTCGATGCGCAGGGCCAGGATCCATTCCTTGATCTTGCGGGTGAGCGTGCCTTCCTGGGCGTTCAGGAGCGACAGGCCGGGCAATCGGGCCACCTGCTGGGTGATGGTCGATCCGCCGATGGGCCGCTTGTACTCGGCAATGTTCTTCAGGTTGGTGATCTGCGAGCGGACGATCGCCACCACGTCGACGCCCGGGTGTGAGTAGAAATTCTTGTCCTCCATGGCGATGAAGGCTTGCTTGACCACAGGCGGGATCGCCGTGATGGGCACGAACACGCGCGGCTCGCGCGCATACTCGACCAGGAGACGGCCGTCGCCGGCATAGAGGTGCGTGGTGGTCGGTGGCTCCCACGCCACCAGGTGGGCATAGGACGGCAGGTAGCGGCCGTAATGCGCGAATCCCCACAGCACGACGCCGCCGGCGGTGATGACGCCGACGAATGCGAGCGTGAGGAGCGTGGCGAGGAGGCGCAGCATCTGGGACGGGCTTTGGTCCTTGGGCTCAGTGGCCGGGAAGGTCGCGAAACACTATGACCGAAATGAGGCTCCTATATACCAAAGCGGCCCTCAAAGAATCCCGCTGGCACGAGGGGTTGCCGCGCTTTTGTGACGCGCGAACACATGATCGTCAGACCGGGTGCAGATCGAAGTAGCGATTCACCGCCCGTGTCACCGCGTCGATGACCGGCTTGCGGCCGGCAGGAGCGCGTAGGGAGCGCTCGTCGTTGGGGTTCGAGAGGTACCCTAGCTCGACCAGCACCGACGGGACATCGGGTGCTTTCAGTACCGCGAACCCGGCAAAGCGGTGGGTGTTGCGCACGAGGTGCCAGTCCTTGGCGAACTCCGGCACCAGCATGCTGGCAAAGGTGGCCGAGAGATTCATCGTCTCGCGCTGGGCGAGGCTGATGAGGATGGCGGCGACGTCGTTGGTCTGGTCGGCGAGGTCGAGGCCGCCGATGAGGTCGGCGCGGTTCTCCTTGGCGGCGAGCAACTCGGCCTCCTTGTCCGAGGCCTGCTCAGACAAGGTGTAGATCGATGCGCCGCTGATGGACGGCTGGCCGACCGAATCGGCGTGCAGCGACAGGAACAGGGCGGCGCCCACCTCGCGGGCGATGCCGACTCGGCGCTGCAGGGGGATGAAGACGTCCAATTCGCGGGTCAGGACGACCCGGTAGCGCCCGGTGGCCTCGAGGGTCTGGCGCAGCTCGCGGGCCATGGCGAGGGTGATGTCCTTCTCGCGCGAGCCGGTGGCGCCGATGGTGCCGGGGTCGACGCCGCCGTGGCCCGGATCGAGGACAATGACCGGCTTGTCGAAGCGCGCGGGCGGCGGCGGCCGTGCGACCACCTGAGGCACCGGCGCCGGCTTGGCGGTGGCGGCGCGGTTGGCGGCGAACGCCGCGGCGCCGACCGGCTTCAGGTCGACGACGAGGCGGTAGCGGGCGCCGCTTTCGGGCGGCAGGACGAAGGTGCGCGCAATCTCCACCGGCCCGGCCAAATCCAGCACCAGGCGCGAGGTGGTAGCGTCGAAACGGCCATAGCGGAAGCGCTCGATGGGCCCGAGCTTGCGTGCCTCGTCGGCCGGCGACAACGCCCACTCCACCACCGGCAGGTCGATGACCACCCGGTAGGGGCCGTCGAGCACCGAGACTGCGTAGCGGACGGATTCCGTGAGGTCGAGGACAAGCCGGGTCGCCTCGCCCTGGTCGCCCATGCGCACGCCCACGACGCTGGGGGCGGCGCTGGCGAGGCCGGCGAGGGCCATCACCCACGCAAACGTCGCGAGGCGCACGAATCGCTGCATCAACGTCACCAGAGGGACACGAGTGACGATGGGTGGGCCCGCCATGTGGTGTCCGCACCGGCGCGGACCCACCACATATACGGGAATCTGTTACGATTCAGCAACGGTATCCCCACGATTGTTGGGGACGCATCGCATTTCCGATTGTTGATCGCGTACCAGTGACCGTAAGATGAACACGCGAACCCTCGCAGCCCGTTCGATCGTTGGCGCTCTGGGCCTCAAGGAGCGAACGGCGTGGCGAGCGACAGCTAAGCCTCTGATGTAGTTGGGGTTTCTGCTGGCGCCGGCGCGCTCGAGGCATTGCGGGGCGTATTGGACCAGAAGCCGGACCGGAGTTTCCGGGAAGGGCTGCCTATCTCGCCGCCACGGCGGCCGGATGTTGGCGCTTCACGGCTTCCCTAGACCAAGACGGAACGGATTCACCCGTTCGCACGAGTCCGCTCCGTCCTCGGAGGAGCTGCCAGACCATGGCAACTCGCTTACTGATCGACGCGGCGCACCCGGAAGAAACGCGCGTCGTCGTCGTCCACGGAACCCGCCTCGAAGAATTCGACTTCGAGTCCGCCAGCCGGAAACAACTCAAGGGCAACATCTATCTCGCCAAGGTGACGCGCGTTGAGCCGTCCCTTCAAGCCGCCTTCGTAGACTACGGCGGCAATCGCCACGGCTTCCTTGCCTTCGGCGACATCCACCCCGACTACTACCAAATCCCCTACGAAGATCGGCAGGCGCTCCTGGAGGAGCGAGCCGCAGAGGACGCCGAGCGCAACGCGCGCGAGCTCGCCGCCGACGAAGGCGGTGGCGACGGGCCAAGCGACACCGGGCCGGAAGGCAACGTCGAATCGGTGGACGCCGCGCCAGAGCCGATGCCGGAGGTCGTGGGCGGCCAGGTGGCCGCACTGGTGCCCGAGGGCGCCGAGAACGGCGAGTCCGAGGGTGGCGCGCCAGCGTCGGCAGCCGAGGCAAGCGCGCCGGGCGGCGAAGGCGAGTCGCCCGAGCCGCAGCCGCCCGCCCGCGATGTCGACCTGACCGAGCTCGCCGACCAGCCCGAAACCGTGGGCGGCGACGAAACCCTCGAAGCCTACCTGCCGCGCCGGCACAGCCGCCGCTACAAGATCCAGGAGGTCATCAAGCGCCGACAGGTCCTGCTGGTGCAGGTGGTGAAGGAGGAGCGCGGCACCAAGGGTGCGGCGCTCACGACGTACCTGTCGCTGGCCGGCCGCTACTGCGTGCTGATGCCCAACACCGCGCGCGGCGGCGGCGTCTCGCGCAAGATCACCACCGCTACCGACCGCAAGCGCCTGCGCGAGATCATCGACTCGCTCGAAGTGCCGGACGGCATGGGCCTGATCGTGCGCACGGCCGGACAGCAGCGCACCAAGGCCGACATCCGCCGCGACTACGAATACCTGCTGCGCACCTGGGACAACGTGCGCGAGCTGACGCTGCAGTCGGTCGCGCCCGCCCTCGTCTACGAGGAAGCGAGCCTCATCAAGCGCTCGATCCGCGACCTCTACCGCTCCGACGTGGACGAGGTCTTCGTCGAGGGCGAGGAAGGCTACAAACAGGCCAAGAGCATCATGAAGATGCTCATGCCGAGCCACGCCAAGCGCGTGCAGCGCTACGAGGACCGCATCCCCCTCTTCCACCGCTACCAGGTGGAATCGCAGATCGACCTTATGCACAGCCCCAGGGTGCAGCTGCGCTCGGGCGGCTACATGGTCATCAACTCGACCGAGGCCCTCGTCGCCATCGATGTCAACTCCGGCCGCTCGACGCGCGAGCGCAACATCGAGGAGACGGCGACGCGCACCAATCTCGAGGCAGCGGAGGAAGTCGCGCGCCAGCTGCGCCTGCGCGACCTCGCCGGCCTGATCGTCATCGACTTCATCGACATGGGGGAAGGGCGCAACAACCGCGCCGTCGAACGCAAGCTCAAGGAGAGCCTGAAAGGCGACCGCGCCCGCATCCAGGTTGGACGCATCAGCGCATTCGGACTCTTGGAGCTATCGCGCCAGCGCTTGCGCCCCTCCCTGCTGGAGACGAGCACCAAAACCTGCCCGACGTGCGGTGGCACCGGACTCATCCGCTCGACGGAGAGCGCCGCGCTGCACGTGCTGCGCGTCATCGAGGACGAAGGCATCAAGGGCAGCTCAATGCTGACGGTGGAAGTGCCGCCCCAGGTGGCGATCTACCTGCTCAACCAGAAACGCTCCGCGCTGTCGGATCTCGAGCGCCGCTTCGGCCTCGTCGTCACCATCCTGCCGGACGCCGCATTGGTGCCGCCGGCCCATCGCATCACGCGCGAGGCACGAGCCGTTCCTGTCGGGTCGCTGCCGCGCACCGAGGCGATGGCGCTGCCGCCGGTGCGAGAGGACGAGACTGCCGCGGTCATCGCCACCGAGCGCGAGGAAGCGGAAGAGAAACAAGAGGAGGGCGAAAGCCTGGTTGCCGACGCGGGCGAGCCGCGTCCGCAGCAGCCGCGCGAGCCGGGCGAGCCGCGCGAGCGCCGCGAAGGCCAGAGTGGCGAGGGAC
>VGER01000025.1 GCA_016869235.1 Alphaproteobacteria bacterium
GCGCATCAATCCGCAGGGCCGCGCCGTCATTGCCGGACGCGCCGCGCCCAATGCCGAGGTCACCGTGAACGCCAGCGCCGAGATCGTCGCGGTCACGCGCGCCGATGCCTTCGGCGAGTGGGTGGCGATTCCCGACAACCCGCTGCCGCGCGGACCGCGTGAGATCACGTTGATGGCGGCAACGCCGAACGGCGAGCGTGTCCGCTCCGACCAGGTCGTCACGGTCGTCATTCCCGGCGTCGGCGCGCCGGCCGAGGAGCGCGCCGTCGCGGTCCTGCAGGATCGTGGCGGAGCCGCCGCCCCCCGTCTCCTGCAGGGCGCCGTCACGGAAGACGGCGTGCGCGCGGGAGCGCTGACCCTCGACGCGGTGCAGTACGACGAGCACGGCAACCTCGTGCTCGCCGGCAAGGCCAAGACCGGGACCCACGTGCAGGTGTTCGTGGACGACCGTCCGGTTGGCACCGCCGCGGCCGACGCGGGCGGCCTGTGGCAGATCACGCCCGGCAACGCCGTCGACATCGGCCGCCATCAGCTGCGCCTCGAGCAGGTCGACCCGGCGGGGGTGATGGTGGCGCGCATGGAGCTGCCGTTCCTGCGCGCCGCGCCCGAGGCGATCCGGGCGCTGGCCCCGGGCGACGTGATCGTCCAGCCCGGCACGACGCTGTGGCGCATCGCGCGCAACGCCTACGGCAAGGGCACCCTGTACACGGTGATCTACCTGGCCAACGCCGAGCAGATCCAGGACCCCAACCTGATCTATCCGGGCCAGATCTTCACCTTGCCGCCCGCCCGGTGACGGCCTAGCTATCCCATCGCCGCCCTTGGCGGCTGGCGCACCGGCGGGGCGAATCGCCTACAATCATCCGGGTCGCGCGTCTTCCACCAGCGCGCGGCTTGCTTTTGCGGGGACTGCTTGGAGAGACAGGGAAGCTGGTGATGCGAGGCGGTGGTCGCGCTCCGTTCGATCCCAACGCCCCCACCGAGGCGCGCAACCAGCTGCGTACCCTGCGCACGCTGCTGCCCTACCTGTGGCAGCCCGGCGAGCCGGGGCTGAAGGCCCGCGTCGTCATCGCTTTGTCGGCGCTGGTCGGCGCCAAGGCGCTCACTCTGTACGCACCAGTGTTCTACGGCCGCATCGTCGATTCCCTGAGCGGACCGGCGCAGATCGTCGCCGTGCCGGTGGCGATCATCCTCGCCTATTCGATAGCGCGGGCGCTGGCGTCAATCCTCAACGAAATTCGCGACGGCCTGTTCGCGCGCGTCGCCCAGCACGCCATCCGGCAGGTGGCGCTGCAGACCTTCCGACACCTGCACGGCCTGTCCATGCGCTTCCACCTGGAGCGGCGCATGGGCGGCCTGTCGCGCGTCATCGAGCGTGGCACCAAGGGCATCCAGTTTTTGTTGAACTTCACCCTGTTCAACATCTTGCCCACCTTGATCGAGGTGGTGGGCGTCGCGGTCATCCTGCACGTCGTGTTCGGAATCGCCTTCTCGTCGATCACGCTGTTGTCGGTGCTCGGCTACATCGTCTTCACGGTGTGGGTGACGGAGTGGCGCACCAAGTACCGGCGCGCCATGAACACCGCCGACGCCGAGGCCAACACCAAGGCGGTGGACAGCCTGCTCAACTACGAGACGGTGAAGTACTTCGGCAACGAGCGGCACGAGGCCGGGCGCTTCGACGATTCGCTGGCGCGCTACCAGCACGCCGCCGTGCGCAGCCAGGTGACGCTGTCGATGCTCAACATCGGCCAGCAGGTCGTCGTCAACATCGCCCTGTTCGTGCTGCTGCTGCTCGCCGCCCGCGGCGTGGTCGGCGGCACCATGACGCTGGGCGAGCTGGTGATGATAAACACCTACCTCATCCAGCTCTACATCCCGCTCAACTTCCTCGGCTTCGTCTACCGCGAGATCAAGCAGTCGCTGGTGGACATGGAGGTCATGTTCGACCTCTTGGTGGTGCAGCAGGAGGTCGCCGACAAGCCTGACGCCAAGCCGCTCGCCGTGAGCCGCGGCACCATCGAGTTCGACCACGTGACGTTCGGCTACAGCCCGGACCGGGTGATCCTGCGCGATGTCAGCTTCACGGTGCCGGCCGGCAAGACCGTCGCCATCGTCGGACCGTCGGGCGCCGGCAAGTCCACCATCTCGCGCATCCTGTTCCGCTTCTACGACGTCGGGTTCGGCGCGGTGCGCATCGACGGCCAGGACATCCGCGAAGTCACCCAGCAGAGCCTGCGCCACGCCATCGGCGTCGTGCCCCAGGACACCGTGCTGTTCGACGACTCGGTCGGCTACAACATGCGCTACGGCAAGCCGGACTCGACCCAGGCCGAGATCGAGGCCGCGGCGAAGCTCGCCAGCATCCACGACTTCGTCGCCTCGCTGAAGGACGGCTACAACACGCGCGTCGGCGAGCGCGGCCTCAAGCTGTCCGGCGGCGAGAAGCAGCGCGTCGCCATTGCCCGCACCATGCTCAAGGACCCGCCCATCCTGCTGTTCGACGAAGCGACCTCGGCGCTCGATTCGCACACCGAGAAGGACATCCAGGCGTCCTTGCGTAAGGTCTCCGCCAACCGCACCACCCTGGTCATCGCGCACCGGTTGTCGACGGTGGTCGACGCCGACGAGATCATCGTCCTCGACAAGGGACAGATCGTCGAGCGCGGCACCCATCGCGAGTTGATCGCTCGCCATGGCCGCTACGCCGCCATGTGGAACAAGCAGCAGGAGGCGGCTCTCTACCAGGCCCGCCTCGCCGAGGCAGGCGCCGATGCGGCAGAGTGAGACCAACTCTCCGTGGCTGGCGCCGATCCACCCGCAGGGCAGGATATTTGTCGCCATCGCCGCGGTCGCAACGCTGGTCCTCTATTGGTTCTCGCCGGTGCTGGGCACCATCGGCGTGTTCGCCACGTTGGGCGTCGGCGCGTTCTTCCGCGACCCGGAGCGCGTGCCGCCTCAGGACAAGGGGGCCGTGCTGGCGGGAGGCGATGGGCGCATCGAGGCGGTGGTGCACGTTCCGCCGCCCGCCGAGCTTGGCCTGGGCGACGGGGCGCGCCTGCGCATCTCGACCTTCCTGTCGCTTTTCAATGTCCACGTGAACCGGGTGCCGGTGAGCGGCACGGTGAAGTCCGTCCGCTACGTGCCGGGCAAGTTCGTCAACGCCAGCCTGGACAAGGCCAGCACCGACAACGAGCGCAATTCCGTGCACATCGTCACCCCCGAGGGGGTGGACGTCGTTGTGGTGCAAATCGCCGGCCTGGTTGCCCGGCGCATTGTCTGCGACCTCAAAGAGGGCCAAGTTGTAAGGGCAGGGGACCGGCTTGGGCTGATTCGCTTCGGCAGCCGGGTGGATGTATTCCTGCCGGCAGGCACTCCCACGCCGGTGCGGGTCGGCCAGACCGCCGTAGGCGGCGAGACGGTCCTCGCCCGCCTCGGGGAGCAGGAATAGGACGATGAACCACGAACGGCTGAACAATCATGAGCGGCACCGCCGCCCACGGCTGCGTGCGCTGCCGGTCAACAGCCTGATCCCCAACATGCTGACGGTGATCTCGCTGTGCGCGGGGCTCACCTCCATCCGCTTCTCGCTGAACGAGCGCTGGGAGCTGGCCGTGCTGGCGATCGTCTTCGCCGGCATCATGGACGGGCTCGACGGCCGCCTCGCCCGCCTCCTAAAGGGTGTCACGCGCTTCGGCGCCGAGCTCGACTCGCTCGCCGACTTCCTCAGCTTCGGCGTCGCGCCGGTGTTCGTGCTCTACCTGTGGAGCCTCAACAGCCTGGGCGGCTTTGCCGGCATGGGCTGGATCGCCGTGCTCGTCTACGCGGTGTGCTGCGCGCTGCGACTGGCGCGCTTCAACACGATGGCCGATGCGCACCAGCAGCAGCCGGCCTGGACGTTGAACTTCTTCGTCGGCGTCGCCGCGCCGGCCGCCGCCGGCCTCGCCATCCTGCCGCCGGTGCTGACCTTCCAGATTCCGGCACTGGAGCCGGTGCTGCGCTCGCCGTACCTGCTGGCGCCCTACGTCATGGGCATCGCCGCCCTGATGGTGAGCCGCGTGCCGACCGTGTCGTTGAAGCGGCTGCGCGTGCAGCGCAGCTACGTGCTGCCGATCCTCTTGGGCATCGGCATCGGCGTCGCCGCCCTCACCGTGTATCCGTGGGTCACGCTCGGCGCGTGCGGCATCGCCTACCTGGTGTCGATTCCCATCACGGCGTACCGGTACCTGCAGCTGCAGCACCGGCACTCCCTGCGCCCAGCCGCCGCGGAGCCGGCGGAAGGGACGCCGGCCTCGCCGCCTGCGGCGTCATCGGTCGAGCCGCCCGCCTTCCCCGCCGACAACCGGCCCGCGCGCCTGCACTAGCGACAAACTAAAAGGGCGCCGCGATGGCTCGCGGCGCCCAAGTTCGTTCTTGCTTGCCGCTGTTACTCGGCCGGTGTCGCGTCCGGGATTGGCTCGGAGCGCACCGCCATCTGCTTGGCGGCGCGGCGGGCCGCGCGGCGCTCGCGGCGCTTGGCGCGGCGTTCCGACACGTGCGCGCCGACTGCCAGCAGGCTCGGCGTCACCACCAGTGTGAGGATAGTGGCGAACGACAAGCCGGCGACGATGGCCAGCGACAGCTGGGTCCACAACGCCGTGCCGGGCGCGCCGACCTCGACGTGGCGGTTCAGGATGTCGACGTTCATGGCGAACATGGTCGGCGTCAGGCCCAAGACGGTCACGCCGGCGGTCAGCAACACGGGGCGCAGGCGCATGGCGCCGGTGCGCAGGATCGCCTCGATCGGCTCGTAGCGCTCGCGCAGGTAGTTGTAGGTCTGGATCAGCACGATGTTGTTGTCCACGACCACGCCCGCCAGCGCGATCACGCCGATGCCCGACATGACGACGCCGAACGGCTGGCCCGCGATGAGCAGGCCGAGCAGCACGCCGATGGTCGACAGGATCACCGCCGATAGCACGATAAACGTCTGATAGAAGCTGTTGAACTGGATCAGCATCGTCATGGCGATGAGGAACATCGCGATCATGAACGCCTGCATCAGGAACGCCTGGCTTTCCTGCAGCTCGACGTCCTCACCGCCGAACTTGACCGCAACGCCTTCCGGCAGGCCGCCCGCGGCGATCCACTGCTTCAGCTCGGCAACGACGTTGGCCGGCAGCACGCCGGTCTCGACGCCGGCGCTTACCGACAGCACGCGGTTGCCGTCGACGCGGGTGATGGTGCCGACCTGCGGCGCGGGCGCGCGCTTGACGAAGCTCGAGACTGGGACGACGCCCTTGGGCGTGTTGATCTTGAGCTCGTCGAGCTGCTCCAGCGTGCGGTACTCCGGCGGATAGCGCACGACGATGTTGAGTTCGTCGTCGGTGTCCGCTGGCCGGTACGAGCTGACCTTGATGCCGGTGGTGACGAGCTTGACCATGTTGCCGATGGTGGTGACGTCGACGCCGAACACCCCGGCCTGGGTGCGGTCGACGGTCACCTGCCACTCGATGCCCGGAATGGGCCGCGTGTCCTCGATGTTGATGAGGCCAGGCATGGACTCGATCTTGGCCCGCGCCGCCGCGGCGGCGAGCGGGATCAGCGCGTTGTCCGAGGCGGTGAGCTCGAGCTGCACCGGCTTGCCGGTAGGTGGGCCGAAGCCGGCCTCCGAGAAGCGAACGTTGATGCCGGCGATCCTGGACGCCTCGGCGACGATGTCTTCGAGGATGTCACGCGCCTTGCGGCGCTGGTCCCAGCGCACGAAGTTGATGCGGATGGTGCCGATGGTATCGGCGCCGCCGCCTCCGCCGCCCAGTGCCGTGCCGACGTCGTTGCCGCCGCCGGACCCAACCAAGGTGAACACGGTCTCGATGCCGTCGGTGCGCAGGACGATGTTCTCGACCTCGCGCACCAGGCGGTCTTTCTCGTCGACCGAGAGGTTGCCGCGCGCCTGCACCAGCACGGCGGCGCTCTCGCTCTCCACGGTGGGGAAGAACTCGATGCCGCGACCGGCGGTGATGTAGGCGTAATAGACGCCGACCAGCAACACCAGGACGGCCACCAGCACGAGCGAGGGTAAGCGCAGGATGGCCTTCATCATCCACACGTAGGCGCCGGCGAGCCCTGTCACGTCCTTCAGGTCGCCGGCTTCCGCGGCGGCGAGCGCCTTCAGCTCGTGCTCGCTGCCGGCCGCCGGGCGGCCGAACCAGGAGCCGAGCGCAGGCACAAAGATCATCGCCATGACCAGCGAGCCGACGAGGGTCGCGATCATCACGATCGGCAGGAACTTCATGAACTCGCCGACCAGCCCCGGCCAGAACAGGAGTGGGCTGAACGCGGCGATGGTCGCGGCGTACGAGGTGATGATCGGCCACGACATGCGCGTCGCCGCGGTGCCGTAGGCCTCGCGCTTGGAGAGGCCTTCCGCCATCTTGCGGTCGGCGTACTCGGTCACCACGATTGATCCGTCGATGACCCGGCTCGCCGCCAGGATGAGCGAGAACAAGACGACGAAGTTCATCGTCAGATCCATCGACTGCAGGACCAAGGTGGCGAACAGGAACGACCCCGGGATGGCGATGCCAACCAGGGCCGCCGAGCGCACGCCGAGCGCGGCGATGATGACGATCATCACCAGCACGACGGCTATCATGACGTGGTTCTGGAATTCGCCCAGCAGGTCGCGTGTCTGCTTGGACTGGTCCTGGATGAGCGAGACGTTCACGCCCGCGGGCCAGATGTCCATGCCGCGCGCCGCCTCGACGACCGCCTTGGTACCGTCCACGGTCTGGATGATGTTCTCGCCCAGGCGCTTGGTGACCTGCAGCATCACGGCCGGCTGGCCGTTGAAGCGCGCGTAGGAGGCGCGGTCCTTGAATGTACGCCGCACCGTGGTGACGTCGCCGAGCGTGACGACAGTGTCGTTGTTGACCTTCACCGGAAGGCCGAACAGGTCCTGAGCGGTGCGGATCAGTCCCGGCACGGTCACCGGGAAGCGGCCGCGGTCGTCCTGCAGCGCGCCGGCGGCGATGACGCGGTTGTTCTGCGTCACGGTCTGCAGTACGGCAGCCGGGGAGACGTTGTAGCTCGTCATCAGGCCGGGATCGGCGATGAGCTCGACCTGCTCCTCGCGGTCGCCGGCGATGTTGACCTCGAGCACCTGCGGCAGGCGCTCGATCTCGTCCTTCAGGCGCTTAGCGACGGCGACCAGGGTCGCCTCCGGCACGTCGCCGTACAGCGCCACCACCACGACCGGGAACAGGCCGACGTTGATCTCGGTCACGGTCGGGTCGTTGGCGTCGGCCGGAAGCTCGCGCTTGGCGATGTCGATCTCGTTGCGCACGTCCAGGATCGCCTGGTCGGCATCGAAGCCGGCGTCGAACTCGAGCGTCAGGTGGGCAAAGCCCTCGCCGGCGAGGGAGGTGATCTTCTTCAGGCCCTCCACCGTCATCAGCCGCTTCTCGAGCGGCGGCAGCAGCAGCTTTTCGGCGTCCTCCGGCGAGATGCCAGGGTGGCTCACGTTGACCAGCATCACCGGCACGTCGATGTCCGGCTGTGCTTCCTTGGGAATCGAGAGGTAGGCGATGCCTCCCACCACCAGCAGCAGCACCAGCACCAGGAACACGGCGCGGGCGCGGTCGATCGCCGCAAAGATGATTGCGTGCATCATCGGTGTTGCCCCGCTCAGGCTCCCTGGCGTTCCTCGACGGGGCGCACCGTGTCCCCGGCGCGCACGAATTGCTGGCCGACGGTGATGACGCTGACGATGGCCGGCAGGCCGTCGAGCCAAATGCCGGAGTTCTCCGATGTCAGTACCCGTGCCGGGTGGAAGACAACGCGGCCGTCCGCCACCGCCTTGACCCCGACTTGGCCGCTCTCGTTGAGCACCAGCGCGCTCGCCGGCACGAAGTGCGCTGCCGAGGTGCCGACTGGGATCACCATGCTGGCGGTCATCCCGGCGCGAATGTTGTGTTGCGGGTTCGCCACCGTCATCTCGACACGGTAGGTGCGCGTCTGCGGGTCGGCGACCGTTGCCAGGAAGCGGACGATGCCCTCGACGCGGCGGCCGCCGATGAGCGTCGCCATTCCGCGCGTGCCGACCTTCACGAGGTGAACGTCGTTTTCGGAGACCGCGCCGACCACCAGGAACGGATCGTCGTCCACGACCAGCGCGACCGGCGCGCCGGCGTTGAGGAAGTCGCCGATCTGCGCCGGACGGTCCTCGACCACCCCCATGAACGGGGCGCGGATTTCCGTCTTGTCGATCTCGAGTTCGACGCGGGTGAGGGCGGCGTTGGCGCTCTCCAGCGCGGCCTGGGCGGCGACGAGGCGCGTCAGCGCCGTGTTGCCCTGGTCGGTAAGCGCCTTGGCGATGTTGTACTCGAGCTGGCGATTGGCGGCGTTGGCCTGCGCCTCGCTCAGGCGCGCGGCGCGGTCGCCGAGATCGAGGCGGGCGATGACCTGTCCCGGCGTGACGCGGTCGCCCTTGTTGACGCGCACCTCGGCGATGCTGCCGGGGATCTCGCTCTTCACCGTGACGGCGCGACTCACTTCGGTGTGGCTGCGCACGGTGATCTCGCGGGTGCGGTTGGTGGCGGTCAAGGTCTGCACGCGGACCGACATCACGGACGGCTCGCGGGCCTGCGCCTGCGCGATCGGTCCCGGCGCCGCCGCCGGCGCGGCGGCCGGCTCGGTCGCCGGCTCACCGCCGCCAATTCGCGCAATCTGCCCCTGGCCCCACTCGCCGGTGGCTACCCACGCCGCGACCCCGATGGCGACCGCGGCGGCAACGAAATAAGAGAACTTCATGGCGCGGAATCCCCGGGCTGCGTGGCGTGGGTGGCGTCGGATGAACGGCGCTCGCGGAGGTCTTCGGCGGCCTGCCGGGTCTCCGCGGCATGTGCTTCGAGGTAGGCGATGGCGGCGCTGCAGACCGCCCGGGCGTAGCCGTGCACGAACGCGCGCCCGCCGCTGTAGGCGTCGCTCGGGTGCTCGCACTGAGTGTGATCGACCATGTCGCGGTAGAAGGCGATACGGTCCTTGACCGCGCGCGCCACGAAATCCGGCGACAGCATGTCGGAGAACAGCATCGTCGCCAGGAAGTCGGAGTGGATGCGGTCGGGCGCGGGCAGGGACTCCTGCAGCGCGGCCTTCAAGTGGGCGCGGCCGGCAGGGGTGATACTGTAGACCTTCTTGTCGGGGCGCTTCTCCTGGGCGTGCACGGTGCACGACACCAGGCCCTCGCGCGTGAGCTCGGTCAGCGCGGGGTAGATGGAGCCGAAGCTCGGCTGCTGAATGCGCTTCAGCGGGCCGTCGAAGCGCTTCTTGATCTCGTACCCGGAGGCATCGCCAAGGGCGAGGATCCCCAAGCACAGGGTGGCGACGTTCACGGCGGGCTCCCCTCGGCGGACCGGCCTCCCCGAGAGGCGGGTCCTCGGCCCCCTTCCAAGGGGGCATGTATCGCCGTGCTATATATGCAGCCGGAGAAGCCCTTCAAGGGCCGGGGCGCTCAAATCGGCCCGCTTTTCCGTGCTACGGCCGGCAAGGTGCGGCGGTTGGTCGCACCCGCGCCTCTCGCACGGGGCCGGCTAACGATTGAAGGGAGCCCAGGTCCGGCCGCGGTCCTCGCTGACCAGGATCTTCATGAACTGGGTAACCGCATAGGTGCGGCCCGTGAGGCGGGCGGTCAGGTGCAGCAAGGCTCCGTCGAAATTCGCCGCGGGCGAGCCAACCACCCATCCCACGCCGTTGGCATTGATGGCGACCAAGCCCACCCCCGTCACGAACGCGTAGGTGAAGCCGTCGGGCAGGGTGGCGACGGCGCTGATCGGGCGGGTGCTGCCGTCCGCCTGCAGCAGGGTCCAGGTGCGGCCGGCGTCGGCGCTGCGATACATGCCGCGCGCCGTGGCGAGGTAAACCAAGTCGCGGGCGCTCGCCCCCGCCAGGTCGACGACGGGCGCGGGCGCGGCGCCGAGCTCGGTCCACGTCACGCCGCCGTCATCGCTGCGATAGAGGACGCTGCCTGTCGCCGCGTACACCCGCCGCGGGTCCGCCACGGATGGCTCGATCACCAGGAACGGGCCGGGTTGGGTTCCCTGGCCAAGGCGCGTCCAGGTCTGACCGAAGTTCCGCGAGTTGACGGCGCCTTCGCCCTCGGCACCGGTGGCGAGGAAGGCGCCGTCGCGCGTGACGCCGAAGGCCTGACGGGCCTCTGTCCCCGCCGAGATCTGCTGGGCGTTGCCATCGGGCCCCGCGGCGTAGATGCCGCGATCGGTTGCGACGATGACCTTCTCCGCATCCTGGGGATGCGGGACGATTCCGTAGATGTGCGTGATCCGCGTCAGCCGGATCGGCTCCTGCGCCGCGGCGGCGAGCGGAAGCAGGAGGAGCAGCGAAGCGAGGGCAATTCAGCGCATCGCGGCATCCAAGAGGCGAACGGGGCAACGGTCAAGCTCGGGGCCTAAGCGGCCCTGGCGCTTGCCTTTCCGAGGCAAATCGCCCCAAAGTTTGGGCAATTCGCCTGTAACCGGCCGTGGGGGAACGCATGCCGGAACATGATTTGGACGCCTTCGACGACGATCGCAGCCGCCGCCGGATGTTCCTGGAGTTCGAGCAGGCGATTTGAGAATCGAATCGCGCCGCCCTCACTGCGGCGGCGGGCGGAATAACCAAAGAACACGTCTTGCGCGTCGCCATCACCGTGTCGCGGCTGCGCGCGCTACCTGAAGGAAGTGCTCAAGCTCACCGCCGAGTCCGGCGACAAGGCGCTCGACCCCACCTCCATCCTCGACCTGCGCCAGATGCGCGAGGCATACGAGGAAGCGCTGCACGGCTTCGGCGCGCTACGCCATGCGCTCGAGCGCGGCTATTTCGACCTTACACCCAACAAGAAGTAAGGACGACCCGTGCCGCCCAAGAACAACCCACTCGGACTCAATCCGCTGCAGCGCAAGACGCTCGCGCTCCTCCAGGCGCTCGCCGAGGATCCGGAGTGCATCCAGAAGGAGATCACCGGCGACGTGCGCATCCTGCGTTTCCCGGTCATCCACGGGAATCACTTCCATGTCGGCGAAGCGGTGGTGATGTCCAAGGACGCCACCGGGCTCACCAACGAGGCGGTGTGGAAGGCGCTCGAGCGCAAGGGTCTCGCGGTATCCGAGTTCCCCTACGCCATCAAGCTGACCCCGGCTGGGCTGGCGTACGATTCGGGCATGCGCGAGGAGATGTTCCACCACCCCAGCGCGGGCGGGCACTAGGACTCCAGCACGCCAAGCAGCCACTTCCCGACCGGCCATTGGGCGCGGAAGTGTGCCGCGCACCAGTCGGGGCATTTGGCCGTCGCGGCTTCCGCGGGCCACGGCCCTTCCCACGCGGAGTGCAGGCCCTCGTAAAGCAAGAGTTCGGCCCGCGGGTGTTCCTTGTCGAAGCCGCGCGGCACCGTCTTGCGCGCCGCGCCGCCAACCGCGTACGGCCCGGCCTTCTTCACCTTGTCGATCGCTGCCATCAACGCCGTGCCCTGTTTCGCGTCGACGATGGCGTCGCGGAACGCGGCGAGCTGCTCCTTGTCCAGCATGTGCATGCCGACGCCGAGGATCAGCGTCTTGTCGGTGAGGCGAAAGAAGAAGCCGGGAAGGCTCCAGCCGCGCCGATCACCGTGCCAGAACCACAGGTCGAGGTGCGCCTTGTACGGCGACTTGTCCTGCGAAAAACGGATGTCGCGGTTGATGCGCCCGATCGAGCCGTTGACCCGCGGCTCGTAGTGCACTTCGGGAGAAATCTTGCGTAAGCGCGGACCGAGCGCGTCGACCAGCGATCTGCCGACGCCGACATAGCGCCGGTGCGGTCGGCGTCCAGCTCGGCCTGCACCTCCCGCAGCGCGGAGTCGCGATGGTCGAAGGCGACGGGACGGCGGTTGTCGGGATCGACCAGGCTCAGGTCCCACAGCTCGGCGCCCTGGTAGAAATCGGGCACGCCCGGCGCCGTCAGCTTCAACACCGTCTGTACCAGCGTATTGTGCGCACCGAGGCGGGCGACCCGGCTTACGAACGGAACGAACGAATCGAAGAACGACGCCGAAAGCGTCGCCGAAAGCGTCGCGTCCAAAGCACTGTCGATGAAGGTCGACACCGCCGACTCGTAGGCGGCGTTCGGCATCGCCCACGAGCTGTGAACCTTCGACTCGCGGATCGACTTGATCATCACCGCCTTGATGCGCTCGCTGTATTCGAGCAGCGCCGGCGATTGCAGCGGCTGACCCTCGACCATCTCCACCGGCCAGCTGCCGATCAGCAACTGGTAGAGCAAGTACTCCTCGTTCGCCTCCGGCGGGGCGCGCCCCTCGATGTCGCCCTGGCGGGCGCGCACGATGCGGCTCCACGCTTGCACCTGCTGCAGCCATTCATCGGGGAACTCCGCCAATACGGCGAGGCGCGCACGGACATCTTCGCCGCGCTTGGTGTCGTGGGTCGAGGTTGTCAGCAGGTTGCGCGGCCAGCGCTGGGCGCGGCCGCGCAGGTGCTTGTGGAAGTTGGCAACGGAAAGGCTGAATTGCGCCGGATTGCCTCCCACCTCGTTCAGAGCGGCCAAGCGGTTGTAGCGGTAGAAGGCCGTGTCCTCGAGGCCCTTGGCCGTTACCGGGCTGCAGTAGTGCTGCAGTCGCATGGCTAGTCGCACTACGGTGTGGCGGCGAAAGCCGCTGCCCTGCTTGGCGACGAGGTCGGCGGACAAGACCTTGTGAAGGAAGTCGAACAGCGTCGGGGCCAGTTCGGACTCGTTGCGGCGCGCCCGTGCACCGCGCGCCCGACCGGGAGGCGTAGGTTGCGCGTTGGGGAGAGTGGCGGCGCCCCCTTGGGGGGAGCCTCGCTGTCGCTCGGAGGTACCCCGCCCCGCCTGAGTTCCCACCCGGCTCGCCGGCAGGTCTAGACCTGACCTTCAGGTTCGTATCCAGGTCAGCTCATGCTTGTTGTTGTGCAGGTGCAGCAGGCGGGAGCCGGGAATGGTGGCAAATGCCTGCATCGCCGCGAAGTCCGTCTCGCCCTGGAACTTCAGCGTGCAGACGAAGCGGCGGACGCTGCCGGCGGCGAGCCAGCGCTGGATCATCGTCAGCAGCCGTTCGGGGTAGCAGGCGATATCGGCGCACAGCCAGTCCACCGGGCCCACCTCGCGCGGGTCGAGGGCGAAGGCGCTCTGGTTGCGTATTTCCACGCGGGGCGGGCGGGCGACACGCTCGTCGAGCGGCGCTTTATCCACGCTGATCACCGTGGCTCCGGTGTGCTGCAGCACCCACGTCCAGCCGCCCGGGCTCGAACCGAGGTCGAGGCAGCGTTCGCCAGGTCCTGGCTTGATGCCCAGGAGCGTGAAGGCCTCCCAAAGCTTCAGGTAGGCGCGGTTGGGCGGCCCCTCCTTGTCCTCGACGAACTGGACCTCGCCGTTCGGGAATGCGCTCGAGCACACCGACGCGGCGAGCATCGTCTCGGGCGACAGCAAGGTCCATGAGCCGAGCGGCGCAGTCGGCGCCGGTGTTCCGAAGACCAAGGGCCTGGCCGACACTGGCGGCAGCTTTTCCGCGATCAGCGCGGCGCGCCGGTGGTGCGCCGCGGAGTAGAGGCACCAGTTGCGCTGGATCGTGCGCAATTTTGCCGCGGCGTCGCCGATCGAGGCGATCGGAATGGCGACCGGGTTGCGCCAGACGTTCGCCACCCATGCGACCGGCAGCTCGGGCCCGTACGCGATCACGAGGCGCCCATGCGTCTCGCGCGCAGCTCCACCGAGCTCGCGTTCCAGCTCTGCGACGTAGCCGTCCGGAGCGAGGTACGCAACGGTGAAGGGAAAAGCATCGGCCATCGCGCCCGGACACTAGCCGGAAACGCGGCACGGCGCGCAGGGAGTGGCGCGCTACTTCAGCTGATAGGCAGGATCGAGCAGGAGGCGGCCGAGGGCGGTGGTGGCCTCGACCTCGGCGCCGACCGGCGGCAACGGCAGGACCAGGGCGGCGAGCTGCGCCTCGTCGAGACCGCGCAGGATGCGGTACTCGGTGATGTCGAGGTTGCGCGGGTTCATCTGCGCCTGCAGCATCGCGCCTGGGCGATTCGCCGCGGCGGGCGGAACGCCTTGCAGGGGCGGTACCGGGGGTTCGGCCATGCCGGGGGCCGGAGCCTGACCCTGACCCAACAGCTGCCGGCGGCGAAGTGCCTCGGCCGCCGCGGCGCCGGGCTGGCCACGCGCGGCCTGCTGGCGCTGGGCTAGCTGCTGCTGGCGAGCGGCGCCTGGTTCCTCGATCAGCGCCAGCGCTTCCGCGGTGCTGAACAGGAAGGCATGCCGGGCGGGCAGGTTGGCGGTGTCCACCCACTCGACGCCGCCGGGCCAGCCCTTCACGTTGGGCGGGTCGAACAGGTCCTGACCGAGGTTGCGGCCGAGCGCGGCCATGACGCGCGGCTCGCGCGGGGTCGCGCCGAGAAGGCGCAAAGTGCCGATCACGAGGTCGACCGGCGACTTCACCATGCCGCCGCGGACTGCGGTGTCCCGGAACGCGTCGCTCGTGAGCAGGCCGCGCAGCAGCGGCTTGATCTCGTAGTCGCGCCGGAAGCCGGCCGCGAGACGTTTCACCGCTGCCGGGTCTGGCGCGTCGGAGATGAACTCGCGCCACAGGCGCTCGGTGATGTGCTCGGCGACGCGCGGCTGCTTCAGCACGATGTCGAGGATGTCGTCGCCATTGAAATTGCCGCGTTCGCCGAAGAACGTCTTGATGCCGTTGTCTTGGGTGCGTGCGTCTCCAATGAACGTGCCATCCGGGCGGAAGCGCCAGCCGGTGAACGCGCGCGCCGCCTCGCGGATGTCGAGCTCGGTGTAGCCCTGGCCTTCGCCGAGGGTGAACAGCTCCAAGAGCTCGCGGGCGAAATTCTCGTTCGGCGCCGCGGCGCGATTGAGGTTGTTGTCCAGGTACACCAGCATCGCCGGGTCCTTGGCCGCGGCGCGCAACAGCGTCGCGAAGTTGTCGGTGGCATGGGCACGGAAGAGGGCGTTCTGCGTCGCGAGCAGCGGCGGCGCCTTCACTTTGCGAAGCGAAGAGGTGAAGTGGTTGTGCCAGAAAAGCACCATGTGCTCGGTGAACGGCGTTGCGGTGGCCAGCATCTCGCCCCACCACCAAGCCTTGAGGTTGTTGCCGTCCTGGCCGCGCATCCTCTGGAGCTGCTGACGCTCCTCGCGCGTCATGCCGCGCGCCTGCGCCGCCGCGCCGAGCGGCACGTTCCAGTCTGGCACCGCCGTGGCCGGCTGCCGCGCCACGCCGTCGAAGATGCGATCGACCGCAACAGCGTATTCCACGCCTTGGAAGGCGTCGATCTCGGCCGGCGTGGGCACGCCGAAGCCGGTGCGGGCAAGGAGGTGGCGGAGTTCGGTGGGGGACGCAGCCATGGGTCGCTCTTTGGAAACCGTACCATCGCCAAGCTTAAACGGCGAGGGGCGGCCAAACCGTCGCGCCGTCCGGCTTGGGTTTGGGCCTATTGTGCCGCCCCGTGACCACCGTCGCCCGGTTCGCCCCTAGCCCTAGCGGGCACCTGCACCTGGGGCACGCCTACGCGGCACTGGTTGCCCACCAGGCTGCGCGCGCCGCAGGAGGGCGTTTCCTGGTGCGGATCGAGGACATCGACGCGGCGCGCTGCCGGCCCGAGTTCGAGGCCGCCATTTTCGAGGACCTCGCCTGGCTTGGGCTGCGCTGGGAGCCCCACGTCCTGCGCCAGTCCGAACGGGGCGCCGCGTATGCCGCCGCGCTCGCGCAGCTGGAAGAGCAGGGGCTGCTCTATCCCTGCTTCTGCACGCGGGCGGAGATCCGCGCCGAGGTCGCCAGCAGTCCTTCGGCGCCGCATGGACCGGAGGGCCCCCTGTATCCGGGTACGTGCCGCGCGTTGTCGCGCGCCGAGCGCGAGGCGCGCCTGGCCACCGGCACGCCGCACGCGTTGCGTCTCGACGTGCGCCGGGCAGGCGAGCGCGCCGGGGTCCTGGCCTGGAACGATCGCGAAGCCGGTGAAGTGCTTGCCGCGCCGGAGCAGCTCGGCGATGTCGTGCTGGCCCGCAAAGGCATCTCGACCAGCTATCACCTCGCGGTGGTCGTGGACGATGCGTTCCAAGGCGTGACGCTCGTCACCCGCGGCGCCGATCTGTTCCCGGCAACCCACGTCCACCGCGTACTGCAGGCCGTGCTCGGGCTGCCGGTGCCGCAGTACCACCACCACCGCCTGATCACCGGCTCCGACGGCAAGCGCCTCGCCACCCGCGACGGCGCCACCGCCTTGCGGGCGCTGCGCGGGCAGGGGTGGACCCCGGCGGACGTGCGCCGTCATATCGGATGGAACGAGTCGGCCGCGCGCGCGTAGTGATACACGGTGTGCTCGGAATCGCCGGCCGCTTGGCGCCGGTGCAGCGCGTACCCCTCGGCCAGAAATACGTCGGCGTGCGTCTCCGTGCCGCTGTAGTAGACAACGCGCGGGGCGTGGGCACGGCGCAGCACGGTGCGCAGCGTCTCGGGACCGAACGGGTTGAACATCCACAGTGCCGTCGCATCGGCGTAGTCCACGGTGCGCGCGTCGCCTTCGATCACCGCAATGCGATTGCGCCGCGCCGCCGCCGCGGCGCGCGGCGAAACTTCCACGCCGATGACCCTGGCGCCGGTGCGCGCGAACACGGCGCATGCGCGGCCACGGCCGCAGCCGACGTCATACACGACGTCGCCCGGGCCGAACGCCGCCGCCACGGCGAACAGCACGTCGTAACCGGTGGGCTCGCCGGGCTTGGCGCCGCCGCCGACGGAGGGCGTGCTGGCAAGGGTGCGGATGCCGAGCCGCCAATCCCACCAGGCGTCGCGCGCGATCTCGCGCAGGCTGCGCAGGACTATCGCCGCACCCAGACCTTGCCGCCGATCTGGCCGAGTTCGGCTGCGACCGGGACCTGCATCGCCCGTCCGCAACGTACTGTCGCCGGCGCGGCCACGCACTTCGGCAGCGACTCGTCCACCTTCTGGAACAGTCCTCCGCACGCCAAAATGGCGCAGGCGGCGGCGGTGCACAATCGCCGGAAGTCGCAGCGGCCTGCTCGAATCCCCAAGCGGATGCGGTTCCACCCGCGCCCATAGACAGGGATTTCAATGGGTTAGGAAGCGCGCCGCCCCAGCGGGGCGCGATGCGCGCGCTTGACCTTTGCCGCGGTTCGGCGGGAAGCTGGCAACGGTCCGTGTCGCCCCGTCCTTCAATCAGGGCTGACATAGAGCCGACCCGGGCGTGCCGTCCCGTTGGCGGACGGCTTGTTCGATGTTTGCGATCGCCAACAAGGGAGGGACCCCATGCGAGTAACGAAGAACACGCTCGCGGCAACGGTAGCGAGTGTAGCGATGTGCCTCGCGCTGCCTGCCGTGGCGGCGCCGACTACGGCGGAGCGCCTGCGCAACGCCGACAACGAGCCGCACAACCGGCTCATGACGCTGGGCAATTACCAGGGCTGGAACTACTCCAAGCTGAGCCAGATCAACAAGAGCAACGTCGCCAACCTGCGTGTCGTGTTCATGGCGTCGATCGGGGGCGCCACCACGCGCACCGTTGCGACGGGCGGCCCCGTCAACGAGATGTCGGCACCGCTGATCGAGGACGGCTTCCTGTACGCCATCGACTCGCACAACAAGATCATGAAGTGGGACGTGCGCAGCGGCGCGCGCGCCTTCCCGATGTGGCGCTTCGACCCCAAAATCGAGAAGTTCATCGGGAGCAATACCCGCGGCTTCGCCTTGTGGCAGAACAGCGTCCTGCAGGCCACGCGCGACGCGCGCTTCATCGGCATCAACAAGGAATCCGGCGAGCAGCTGTGGGAGGCGCTTGGCCACGAGCGGCCCGGCGGACCCAACGCACCCGAATTCGTAGCAACGACCAGCTTCGGCGGCCACGTCATCGCCTACACGACCGCCGCCGGCACCAGCGTCGCCGTCGCCGGAACCTCCTCTTCTGCCGGCATTGGCGCAGTCGTCGGCTTCAATCCCGCGAACGGGCAGGAGGTCTGGCGCACCTACACCATTCCGCGGCCCGGCGAGCCGAACTTCGGTACGTGGCCCGGTGACACCTGGAAGTGGGGCGCCGCCATGCCCTGGGGTCCGCCGACCTACGATCCCACTACGAACACCGTCTTCATCGGCACGGGCGAGCCTTCGCCGGTGTACGACCCCGAGTTCCGTCCGGGCGACAATCTCTACGCCTCGAGCACGCTCGCCCTCGACGCGGATTCCGGCAAGATGAAGTGGTTCTTCCAGCACACGCCGAACGATCCGTGGGACTTCGATTCCACCGGCGCGCGCATGGTCTTCGACTTCCGCACGCCCGACGGCCGCACGGTGAAGGCCGTCAGCAACTGGGATCGCAACGGCTTCCTTTACACGCTCAACGCCGCGAACGGCGAGTTCCTCCAGGCCGTCGCGCAGACTGACAACATCAACTGGACCAAGGGCATCGACGCCAAGACCGGCAAACCCATGGACTACCTCCCGGGCCAGGTGCTGCAGCCGTACAACGTCGCAGGCCCGCGCAAGGGCCGGACGCGCGAGCAAGCGCCGCTCGTTTGTGCGACGTGGGGCGGATCGCCGACCGGCATCTGGCCGCCGTCCTACGACCCGACGACCGGCATCACGTACCAGACCCGCACATCGGGCTGCACCTACCAGACCATGGTGCGTTCCACCGCCGAGGCGTTCAATCCGCTGGTACGCGAGTGCCTGGGCTGCAGCGTCAACCAGGTGCAGGTCGACACCAAGGCCAACATGGTCGCCATCGACGTGCGGGCCGGCAAGGTCGTCGCCACCCACACCTACGACCAGGGCATCCCGGCCACCCGGCAGGCCGAAGCCGGCGCGCTCACGACCGCGGGCGGCCTGGTATTCACCGGCTGGGCCGACGGCGCGTTCGTGGCGCTTGACAAGGACACGCTCGTCGAGCTGTGGCGGTTCAACACCGGCACCAACCTCAAGGGCGCGGCCGTGAGCTACTCTGTCGGCGGCAAGCAGTACATCGCCCACATTGCCGGCGGCAGCCAGCACACATCGGGCATCGCGCCCCTGATCCTGCCGACCGCCGTGCTGGTCGTGTACGGACTGTAAGCGCGACGAGCTGTCTAGGAGACGCAGGGGGAGCCTAACGGCTCCCCCTGTTTCGTTGGTAGCATGGCAACCATGCGGCTCCGTCTACTCGCTATCGCGCTGTTGCTGGCGCTGGCTCCCGACGTGACATCGGCACAGAGCCGCACGCGCGTGTGGGACATCGCCTTGGGAACGCCGGTCGAGAAGCTTCCGCAGGCGGAATTCGTCGACCCCGCCTGCGGCACCAACGGCGGCCCGCCCTCGCTGCCGCTGGGATCGTTCGCCGATTTCCGTCGCTGCCCGGTTGAATCCGCTACGGGCCTGCGCGAGGTGTGGTTCATCTACGATGACGAATGGGAGTACATCGCGCGCGCCCAGCGCGATCCGTTGGAGATCACCCGTTTCTCGGCAAACAGCATGTTTCGCCAGCCGATCATCACCTCCCTGATGATCGATGACGCCGGACTGGTGCAAGGGTTCCGTGTCGTGACCGATCCGCGCGCGCCCATCGCCGTGCGCATGCAGGCGTACCTTTTGTTCCCGATCCTCAAGGGCATCGTCGCCGCCGCGCCGTGGGAGTGCGTCGACCTGCCGCGCGACGAGCGCGAGCGTCCGTTCGACATTGGGACGATCCTGAAGGCGAGCTGCGTGATGGTCGGGGAGCGGCGCTTCGCCCGGGCCGAAGGAAGGCACCTGCTCAAGCCCGGTCAAGAGGTCGGTGCCATCCCGCGCCTGCTCGAGCAGGCCGAGGGCGAGTTCGAGAGCTCGGCGCGGCTGGAGGTCTATAGCCGCGCCGCGGTCAGCGGAGCGTCATGTTGCCCGACAGCCGCACGTCGGTAACGACCGCATCCTGGAAGTTGGTGCCGACCAGGTGCGCGTCATAGAGGTCGGCTCCGGTCAGGTCCGCGGCGCCCAGATCCACACCCTCCAGGTTGGCCCCGCGCAGGTCGGCGCCGCGCAAGTTCGCGCCACGCATGCCGGCGTGCGAGAAGAAAGCGGCGTCTGCTTTTGCTCCGTGCAGGTCGGCGCGGAACAGCGCCGCTTCTCGCAGGTCGGCGCGGGTGAGAATGGCGTTGCCGAACTTGGCATCGGTAAGGCGCCCGCCGCCGAGATCTGCGCGCGCGAGGTTGGCGTTCTCAAGGTTGGCGCGGATCAGCCGCACTTCCCCCATGAGTGCATCCTCGAGCTTGGCGCCGGAGAAATTCGCCGCCGCGGCGTCCGCCGCAAACAGCATGGCGCCGGTCAGGTCGGCGCCTTGCAGGTTGGCGCTCGTCAGGTCGGCGCGGTTGAGGTTGGCATAAGCGAGGTTGGCGCCCGAAAGATTGGCGCCGCGCAGGTTGGTCTTATGAAACGTCGCTTCCTCGAGATTGGCGCCGGCGAGATTGGCGCCGGCCAGGTTGCGCCGCTTGAAGCTGACACCGGCGAGGTCGCAGCCCGGACACTCCTTGGTCGTGCCGGCGATGAAGGCTTGGCGATCTTGGGCGGCCGCCGGCGTTGCGACCAGCGCTGCCAGAACCAGGATGACGCCGAGGACGCCGATGACGCCGTGGCTCCGCATGCGAGCCGGCATCAGTACTGCGCGCAGGCGGGATCGTCGGCGTTGCCGCCGAAGAACAGGGCGCAGTTGGCTTTGGTGATGCGAGCCTGACCCTTCACGCTGGTGGCGAGGAAGTCGGCCAGGGTGTCGAGTTCGGCGGCGGTGAGGGCGATGCCCTTGCGCATCCGGTTCGGTACCGGCCCGGTGATGCCGAAGCACGCCGTGCCGGTGTAGGCGTTCGCCAAGTGGTACGGCATGTCGGTGCCCGGCCGCCCGCACGCGATCACCTCGCGTAAGTCGGCCCGTGCCAGCGTCATGCGCCGCAGATTCGGGCCTTGCGGGTAGGCGGGATCGCCATCGCCCGCGGCGAGGTTGCCGTGGCAATCGGCGCAGCCGCTCTTGGTCCACAGGTCGCCACCGGCGGCGCCTTGTGCGCCGGCGGGCCAGGCGGCAAGCGCGACGACCGCCGCGATCGCCATGCCGGACCAAAGTACCCACGGATGCGGCGTGCCGCCGCCATGCGCCGCGTGCGCTCGGACCATGGTTCCCTCCTAGGGTTGCCTTCTTTGCGGGAAGACTAGTCCCGCGCTGGCACAACGGGAAGGCGCGAAAACGCTAGCGGCGCGCGGCTCGCACCGCGCGCCGACGAAGAGCGATCCGGCTTAGCGCGCCGCCGGACGTGCCTTGGTCACGTCTTCCTGGGTCACGGGGCCAAAGCTGTTGCCGAACGAATTGCGAATGAACGTCGCAATCGCCATGACCTGGCGGTCGTTGAGCGATTCGCCGAAGGGCGGCATGTACTGGCCGCCATTGATGATCTGATTGGTGACCGCGTCGGCGTGGACGAGGTTGCGGTTGGACCTGAGGACCGGCCCGTCGCCGCCCTGCGCGTTGGCGCCATGGCACGCGGCGCATTCGCGCGCGAACAGGGTCTGGCCCTCGCGGGTCAAGGTTGCCTGATCGACCGCCTGTGCGACCTGCACCAGATCGTTTGCCGGACGCGGAACAATGTCGCCGGTCGGCGCCGCAATGGCCGCCGCAACCGCGCCGCTGACGGCAACGGCCGGCGCCAACAACACGAGAATTCTCTTCATCGCCTCTCTCCTTGGCCCGGACACCGGACCCCCATTTGCTGCCATCTATGTAGTGCCGGTCCGTGGTGGAATCGTGGCGGCGGGATGGCGCGGGTGCCTTGAATACAGTTTGAAGCGGACGCCCGCAAGGCCCTGGACGCCACAGTTGCGAAGAGCCTCGGAAAGGGGCGTTCGCGGCTGACGAGAGTTGGCTGGCCTTCCGGAGGACTTATCGCAGTATGTGCCTTGCGCCCAAGCCCGAGTTTCGGCGAGTCCTTGAGGAAATGTGCGACTTGCGGCTTGCCGGCCTGACCGTCCCGGCAGCAATTGCTTAATGGGGAAAATCCGCCGCGAACGCCAAGGCAGGGAGATCGGATTGCGCGAGATGGCGAAGGTGAACGGGGTACGTCCCACCTGCCTGTCGAAGGTGGAGCGAGACGAGTTCCGGCTGCCGTACGAGCTGGCGCGCGGCGACGGCAAGGCAGTGCGATGAAGAGGCGCCCCCTCGCCCTGGCGCTGTTTTTTCTTCTCGTCGGCGTCGGCGGGCTGGCGATCGGCTATCTGACCGCGCCGGGCGCTTGGTATGCCGGCCTCGTCAAGCCGACATTCAATCCGCCGAACTGGGTGTGCGGGCCGACCTGGACGGTCCTCTACGTTCTGATCGCGGTGGCCAGCTGGCGCGTCTGGCACAAAGAGTCTGAGGATTGGCCGATGCGTCTGTGGTGGGCGCAACGCGCGCTGAACTTCCTGTGGACGCCCGTCTATTTCGGCGCCCGCCAGATCGGCCTCGCGCTTGCCGTCATCCTGCTGTTGCTCGCCGTCATCCTTGCTTTTATCGCCACCGCATGGAGGCAGAACCGCGTGGCGGCGTGGCTGTTCGTGCCCTATGCCGCCTGGGTGGCGTTCGCGTCAGTGCTGAACGCATCGATCCTTGCGTTTTGAACTGACCGGACGCCGAATGCGCCGCCGTCTCGTCATCGTCAACGACACGATGCAGCAAGGTTACCGCTACGAGCTGGTCGCTCCGGCTGGTCGCAACTTCGACCCCGCATTTCGGCCGGACCTGACGCCAAAGGAGATGCTCGAACTCGGCGTATTCTGCGGAAAGTATCTCACCGATTGCCGCGACGAATTTCCGGCGAGCTGGTTCGCGCGGGCGAAGCTGTCGCCCGCCGGCCGCGACTGTTCGCTCAATTACTTCGGCGTGGACGCCAGCCAACCCCTGTCGGAATGGCGGCGGAAGGGCTGGATTCATCCCGACGATCCGCGCGGCTGGTTCCAGTGGTATTGCCGCTACTGCATTGGCCGGCGCATGCCTGAGGAGGACGCCCGCCAGATCAAGCGCTGGAAAGCGTTCCGACGGCACATCGCGCAGATCAAGCAGAACTGCGAGCCGGGCGATCCGTTATGCCGGCCGCGTCAGCGTCAAGCGCTCTTGCATTGGGCCTATGACAGCCGGGCCATCTGATGGCCTCTTTGCGTGGCCAAAACGGCCGCCGGCTCAACTTCCTACGATCGAACCGCTCCTGGGCGGACCGCTGGTCTGCCCTGTCGAGAGTAGTCCGAGTCCAGAGTTAGGATTGGCCCACTTTTGAATGGAGAATGGGATGTGAATGGAGAAAGGGATGCCGCGTCAGCGATATACGGCTGAGCAGATCCGCGGCGCCTGCCGGCCAGGCTTGGCCTCAACGGGCGCTTGAGACCAACATTGCGGCTGGACCATCAAGTGCAGCTTGCGCCTGGACCATAAAGTGCAGGCAGTCCACTTTCCTGCGACTAGGCCCGGCTTCCAAGAAAGAGCGCTTGGCGCTTGTAATCAGATTACGCAACGTTATAACGTTTTGTACCCTAAATGCAAGAAGGGATAAGGCCATGATGGCAAGAAGGGATAAGGCCATGATGCTCCTGTCGATCCAGCCTCGGCCCTGCACCGATTCCAACTGTCGCGGGCAGCATGCGCTAGCTGAACGGGTTGCGCTGGCAATATCCCTATGCGGCGCGCGAGGGGCGCATCTAACGACGCGCAGGCGGCAGATCCTGGAGCTGCTCTGGGAGAATGGTCGACCGACGGGCGCTTACGAACTGATCGAAGCGCTGAAGCTCAGGGACTCCCGCCCGATCGGGCCGCCCACCGTCTACCGGGCGCTCGAGTTCCTGATGTCCCAGGGTCTCGTCTCGAAGATCGAGAGCCAAAACGCTTACGTCCCCTGCGCGCATCCGGAGCGTCGGCATGATTGTCTTTTCTTCATTTGTAGCAACTGCGGGGCATCGGTCGAGTTGGAAGACCCGCGTTTCGCACAGCTACTCGTCGAGGATGCCGCCGGCCTGGGGTTCCGTGTGACGCGACCCGTGGTCGAGGTGGAGGGCGCCTGCGCGACCTGCATCGCGGCTGGCGCGGCCTGAACGGGCGAGAGAGACCCCATGGAAAGCTGGAATCTCGATGGATCGTCGCAGCGTCTGCCGATCTCGGTGCTGACCGGGTTCCTGGGCAGCGGCAAGACGACCGTGCTCAACCATCTGATCCAACAGCCCGCGCTGAGCCGCGCCTTGGTACTCATTTTCGACCGGGTAATTATCGAGACGACCGGGCTCGCGGACCCGGCCCCGATCCTCGCGCGCACTGATTGCCGAGGCGATCGCCACGATCGCCCGACATGAAGGCTGTCCTCCTCAGGGTTAGCTCGGCCCGTGGATTTCGGAAACGGGGGTCACCCCCGACCTGCTCAAGGAGACAGGCTATTCCTTCGTTCTTGACTGGCCGCTGGATGACCAGCCGGTTTGGCTCGCGACGCGTGTTGGTCCGCTATTGGCGATGCCCTATCCGGTTGAGATCAACGATGCGCCGGCCCTGCTCACTCGCCATCATATGGCCGCTGACTTTGCCGGCCTGATCCTTGACCAGTTCGACGAGATATTGCGTCAGTCGGCGCGGCATCCGCTCGTCTGCGCGATCTCACTCCATACGCCGGTCGTCGGCCAGCCGTTCCGGCTGGCCCAGCTCCGCCGCGCGCTTCAGCATGTTCGGACGCACGCCGACAGTGCGCAGGTATGGTTCACGCGGCCGGGCGAGATCGCGGCCCATGTCGCGCGCCTGCCGCGCGGCGTCGTACCCGGATCGGAGACATAGATGCGGGAGTTGCCCATCAATGCGTAGATGGAATGGGATCGATGGGGCCTCGGACGAGGCGCGGTTGGGGGGCGCCGTCTCGCTCCTCGGCAGTGGCGTGGTCGCTCGTCTTTTCTGGGCCGGCGGCCTTGCATTCTTGCTCTGGATCGCCGCGGCATGGGCGATGGGATAGCTGCCATGACGGCCGTCTTTTCCCTCAACGACGTCACCTTCGGATACGACCGCCATCCGGCCGTGCATCACCTGACAGGCAGATTCTTGGCTGGCTCGCTCACGGCGGTGGTTGGCCCCAACGGGTCCGGCAAGAGTACTCTGCTCAAGGGGTTGATTGGCCTCCTGTCCCCGCTCGATGGTCGCCTGGAACGCAATGGGGTGCGCCAGCGCGATATTGCCTACCTTCCTCAGCAGGCCGAGATCGACCGCAGTTTTCCGATCTCTGTTGTGGAGACTGTGCTGCTCGGTCACTGGCGGACGATCGAGCTGTTCCGCCCGGCCACGCGTGCGCTGTGGCGGCAAGCCGAGGAAGCTCTGGTGGCCGTCGGTCTCGATGGCTTCGGCCGGCGGCCGATCGCTTCCCTATCGGCGGGACAGTTTCAGCGGGTGCTGTTCGCTCGCATGCTGTTGCAGGGCTGTCCGGTCATCCTGCTCGACGAGCCCTTTGCCGCGATCGATGCCAAGACCACGGCCGACCTTCTTGCCGTAGTGACGCGCTGGCACGGCGAGCGACGCACCGTGATCGCCGTTCTGCACGATCTCAATCAGGTGCGGGAGAACTTTCCCGACACTCTTCTGATCTCCCGAGAGCCCATCGCCTGGGGACCTACTGCCGAGGTGCTGCGCGCCGAGCATCTCTTCCAAGCAAAGCAGATGGCCGAGGCGTGGGATGACCGCGCTGAGATCTGCCGACGGAGCGTCGGCTGATGGACCCCTATGCCACGCTTATCCAGCCGTTTGTCGAGTTCGGATTCATGCGCAGGGCGCTGGTGGCCTGCCTCGCGCTCAGTCTCGGCTACGGCCCGGTGGGTGTGCTCCTTGTGTTGCGCCGCATGAGCCTCCTCGGCGATGCCCTGAGCCACGCCGTGCTACCAGGGGCGGCCATCGGGTTCACGATCGCCGGGCTCTCGCTTGTCGTCATGAGCTTCGGCGGTTTCATCGCGGGCCTTGCGGTGGCGGTTCTATCTGGCCTCGTCGCGCGCGTAACGCCGCAGCGCGAGGATGCGAGCTTTGCGGCCTTCTATCTCATTTCGCTGGCGCTCGGGGTGCTCATCATCTCCATCCGCGGCAGCAACGTGGACCTCATGCACGTCCTTTTCGGAACTATTCTCGCCGTCGACGACACCTCGCTGCTGCTTGTCGTCTCGATTGCGACGCTGACCCTTGTCGTCCTGGCAGTCATCGGACGCGGCCTCATCGTCGAGTGCTTCGACCCAGGGTTCCTGCGCGCCGTGGACGGTCCCGGTGCGATTCTGCACTTCGCTTTCCTGGTGCTGGTCGTCATGAACCTCGTCGCCGGCTTCCATGCGCTGGGCACGCTGATGGCGGTCGGGTTGATGATGCTACCTGCCGCCGCCGCCCGGTTCTGGGCCGGTCGGATCACCACGATCGCGGCGACGAGCAGCGCTATCGCTTTTGCCGCCGGCTATGCCGGCCTTCTGCTCTCCTTTCACGCCAACCTTCCGTCCGGCCCGGCCATCATCCTGGTCGCCGGCGGCGTCTACATCGTCTCGGTTGTCGCCGGACCGTGCGGCAGCCTGCGGACGCGGTTCCTGCCGCGCCGCCATCTCGAAGCCTGAACCGCAACGGGGGACCCGAAACATGTATCGCCTTTCGCGCCGCTTGTTCCTTGTTACGCCTGCCACGCTCGCCGTCGCCATGACCTCTCCATCCTGGGCAGCGGACAAGCTCAGGGTCGTCACCACCTTCTCCATTCTTGGTGACATGGTGAGAAATGTCGGTGGGGAGCGCATCGCTCTCACCACGCTGGTCGGCCCTGACGGAGACGCCCATGTCTATGAACCCACCCCGGCCGATGCGCGCGCACTGGCCCAGGCGAACCTCGTCATCGTCAACGGCCTCGGCTTCGAAGGCTGGATCGACCGCCTCGTCAAGGCCTCAGGCTACAAGGGGCCGGTTGTTGTGGCCAGTGACGGGATCTCCGCGTTGAAAGCAGAAGACGATCACGGTCATGGTCAAGCGAACACGCATGCGAAGAAAGGTAAAGACCACCACCACGGCGCACTCGACCCCCACGCCTGGCAGGATCTGGCCAACGGTCGCCTCTATGTCGCCAATATCACTCGCGCGCTTGCTGCTGCCGACTCGACTCACGCGGACGACTACCGCCGCCGGGCCGAGGCCTACGAGGGCGAGCTGGTGGCGCTGGATCGAGATATCCGTAGACGCCTCGATGTCATCCCTGCCGATCAGCGCAGAATTGTCACTTCGCACGATGCGTTCGGGTATTTCGGACGGGCTTACGGAATACGCTTCCGCTCTCCAGTCGGTTTGAGCACCAAAAGTCAGCCCTCGGCAAAACAGATTGCCGCGCTGATTCGCCAACTAAAGAACGAGAAGACGAGGGTGCTGTTCGTCGAGAACATCACCGACCCACGCATGGTTCAGCAACTCGCACGTGAAGCCGGTGCCGTTATCGGCGGTACGCTCTACTCGGACTCGCTTTCCGGCCCCACCGGCCCGGCGCCGACCTATCTCGACATGTTCCGCCACAACGTGAGCGAAATCGCCAAGGCCCTCAAGAGCTGAGCAGGGACGGCTGCCTGTAAAGCCTTGTAAACGAATGTAAGAGGCTACCCATGAATCAGATCCCCGTGACCGTTCTGACCGGCTATCTCGGCGCCGGAAAGACGACCCTCCTGAACCGAATCCTGACCGAGCAGCACGGCAAGAAATACGCCGTTATCGTCAACGAATTCGGCGAGATCGGCATCGACAACGACCTCGTGGTCAACGCCGACGAGGAGGTGTTCGAGATGAACAACGGCTGCATCTGCTGCACCGTGCGCGGCGACCTGATTCGCATCCTTGGCGGTCTGATGAAACGACAAGGCAGATTCGATGGAATCCTCATCGAGACCACGGGCCTTGCCGACCCCGCCCCGGTCGCCCAGACCTTCTTCGTCGACGAAGAAGTTCGGCGGCAGACCTTACTCGATTCGATCGTCACGGTGGTCGACGCCCGCCATGTCGTCCAGCGGCTGGGAGACAGCCATGAAGCACTGGAGCAGATCGCCTTCGCCGACGTCGTTCTACTCAACAAGACGGACCTCGTGTCGGCCGAGGAGCTGATGCAGGTGGAGAAGCGCATCCGCTCGATCAATGCGACGGCGATCATCCATCGCACACAACGCTGCGAGGTGGATTTCGCCGCGATTCTAGGCCGCCGTGCCTTCGATCTCGAGCGCATCCTCGCGATCGAGCCGAACTTCCTCTCGGAAGACGATCATCAACATGACGATGCAGTGAAGAGCGTATGCCTGCGCACCGATCGTCCCCTGGACGGAACTCGCTTGATGGGCTGGATGCAGCGGTTGCTGGCCGAGCGAGGGCAGGACCTCCTGCGGACCAAAGGCATCCTGTCCATCGCCGGCCAGGATATGCAATTCGTTGTGCAGTCGGTCCATATGCTGATGGAAGGCAATTTCACCAAACCGTGGCGTTCCCAGGAAGACCGGGAGAGCCGCCTCGTTTTCATCGGGCGAAACATCGATGAACTGGAACTGCGGCAGCAGTTCGTCGCCTGCATCGCATGAGCTTCTCCGCCGAACAGGGCAAGACCTCGCTGCTTGATCGCGTCGGCACCGGTCAGACGGTCAAAGCCTATGTGGTGGGTGTTGCGTTCCTTGAGGAAGGTGTCCTCGCGGCCGCTCTGGGGGATGGTCGGGTCGCTTTCATCGGCAGCGACAGCGTGGACGCTCCACGCTTCGTATCGGTGAATGACGGGGCCTGTCTTTCGCTGGCCGTCGACCTCGGCGGGGACCGCGTTCTGACCGGCGGGGATGATGGCCGGTTGGTGAGCACCGATACCGCTGGCACAGCCAGCACCATCACAACCATCTCAGGTCGGTGGGTCGAGCTGGTCACTGTCAGTGTTGCATCCGAACTGCGCGCTGCGGCCTTCGGCAAGACGGTTCGTCTCTTCGCTCGAGATGGTTCGGAGGTTGGAACATTCGATCACCCGAACACCGTCGGCGGTCTGGCGTTCGACCCGAAAGGACGGCGGCTTGCGACCGCCCATTATGGTGGCGCCAGTCTCTGGTGGGCGAAGGCCGGCGGGCAGCAACCCAAACGGCTTGCCTGGTCGGGCTCGCACCTCAGTCTGACCTGGAGCCCGGACGGGAAGTACATCGTCACCGCGATGCAGGAGAACGAGCTGCACGGGTGGCGTGTTGCGGACGGCGCAGATATGCGGATGTCCGGCTACTCGGCAAAAGTGAAGTCGATGAGCTGGCTGCCGAAGGGCAGATACTTGGCGACCAGCGGCGCGGAGCCCGTCGTCTGTTGGCCCTTCCACGGCAAGGGCGGCCCCATGGGCAAAGTGCCACTTGACCTCGGACGTGGAGTCGACGGCGTGGTGACAGTGGTGGCCGCCCACCCCCGGCATGACGTGGTGGCCGCCGGATACGAAGACGGTGCGACCATACTGGTGCAGATCGACCGCGCACATCCGGTTCTGGTCAAGCAGCCCGGCGAGGGGGCTGTAACCGCGCTCGCCTGGTCGGCGGACGGACAGCATCTTGCGCTCGGCACGGAGAGCGGCTTTATCGGTCGAGTTCGGCTCTCGGACTGGCGGGCTCCAACATGATCGCGATCAGAGGAAGGCCAAGCGAGGTTCTTCCATGAAACGGACGGACTGTTCGGCGTCAGGACCAGTGATACGGATTTAGCGTCTTGAGGAAGGGTGTTCGGGGTCAGGACCAGTGATACGGATTTAGCGTCTTGAGGAAGGGAGGATTTCCGGCTCATCGTGAACCCGAGAGGAAACGAGATGAGACAGAAATCCACGAAGACGACCTCACCGTCTGAGAGCCTTGTGA
>VGER01000026.1 GCA_016869235.1 Alphaproteobacteria bacterium
GCGAACTCGGGGCCGTTGTCCGAGCGGATGTGCTCAGGCGGTCCGCGCTCGACGAAGAGATCGGCAAGCACGGCGAGAACATCCTCGGCCGGGAAGCGCCGCTGCGGCACCATGGCAAGGCACTCGCGGCTGAACTCGTCGATGATGTTCAGCATCCGGTACTTGCGCCCGTTGCGGATCACGTCCTCGACGAAGTCATAGGACCAGACGTGATTGGGGCGCTCCGGCCGCAGCCGGATACACGACCCGTCGTTGAGCCACAGCCGCCGCCGTTTCGGCTGCTTCCTGGGGACCTTGAGACCCTCCCGCCGCCAGATCCGCTCGACCACCGACAGGCTGATGTTCCAGCCCGCACCGAGCAGGCGATGGATACGGCGATACCCGTAGCGGCCATACTGCTTGGCCAGTTCGACCACGTCCGCGGTCAGGCGGCGCTCGTCGCCGTCATCCTGCGGTCGCTTGCGCTGGGTCGAACGGTGCTGGCCGATCACCGAACAGGTGCGCTGCTCGGACGAGCCGAGAGTGTTCGGCGTCAGGACCAGTGATACGGATTTAGCGTCTTGAGGAAGGGGTCGGCAAGGACGGCGAGAACGGCTACATCGAGTCGTTCAACGCGCAGCTGTGGACCGGCCTGCGATCTTCGCCAACAAAGAGCACACGAAGACGATCCCGGCCACCGCGAACACCAGGGCATAGTCGACCAGCGGGATACGCAAGACCTCGTGTACGTTGGTCCACGGCCGCACGATGGTGTACACCAGCGCCACGCCTGCGAGGTAGGCGATGACAAACAGCCAGCGCGTGCGCCGCGACAGGCCAAGGCCGTGCATCTGCGTTAGCACGAACACCGCTGCGAAGCCGAACAGGAACATCGGCCATAGCCCGTTACCCTGCATCACCGCGACCAGAGTGCCGTGAACCACTACTAGGGTTTCCAGCGCCAGCGTCCACCACTTGTTGGTGTGGACACGGGTCAGGAACAGGCTGCCCTGGAGCATGATGAGGGCGGTGTACGCCGTCCCCAGCACGTGGCCGAGCGTGCCTACCATCGGGTGGTACCAGAACGTGTAGACCACCGCCCACGAGAACAGGTAGCCGTGATAGCGGCGAAAGAACTGGCCGCTCGCGGCGAGCATAGACAGCCTTTGGCCGAGCACGAGGCCGCGCCGCTGGTTCTCCATCAGCACGACCACGACGAGCAGCAGCACCACCGAGCCCTGGGACGACCAGATGGACACATCCTGGGCAAGGCCATCGTAGGTGATGTGCGTCTGCGCCAGATGAAGAAGAACGAACAGTGCGTTCGCCGCCAGGGCCGCTATGTTGAAACCGTGCAGGGCGCTGCTGCGCCGGTCGATCCCCGAACGATGGATGGCGTACCAAACAATGCCCCAGATCGTGAGCTGGTGGCCGGCGTAGCAGGTCCAGACGAGCAGTCGTGTCCAGAAGGTCGGATCGGGAAGCTGCCAGTAGTAGTGCGAGGCGCCGGTATCCGGCGCGAAGGCAATCGTCGGGAGCAGGGGATCGAGTGCGGCGGTCAGCGCTGCGAAGCCAACGCTGAAGGCGATACCCAGCCAAAGGGCGCGGTGGGCCGACAGAGTTTGGGCGGCGGAGTGCGTGGGTGTCATCTGCTCTGGTACGGTGCGCGGCACTAGTTGGATCAGCAGCGGCTACGTCCGGCCGAGGTCAAGATCGCCGCGGTGATCCCTGGGGGCGGCAGGTTCCGGGCGCGCGCCACGCCGAACGTGTTCAGCTCGAAGGTCTCGCGCACGACTTGGGCCGAGAAGGCGTGGGCACGAATCGGCACGTAGGTCCCGGCGGACAGCACCGCCGTGCGGATCGCCCCGACATCGCGCTCGATGCGGTGCACGGAGTCCGCAACGGCCGCCGCGTCGCGCACGTCGAGCGGCACGGGAACGATGCGCGCCGGATCGCGTACGGCGAGTTCGGCGAGCACCTCGGCCCGCCTGGCGCTCACCGCAACCGTCCAGCCCGCCGCGTGCATGCGCAGCGCCAACGTTCGGCCGATGCCGGAACTTGCTCCGGTGATCCATGCAACTTGATTCACGGCGGCCACTGCATTGAGTACGCCGGAGGCAGCTGGCCGGATCACCTGATCCAAGCGAAGGCAAGGCGCGTATTCGGTGTGTGAAACGAGCACCGCAACTCGCCCTCGCTGCCTTCGGCCTGCTCATCGTGGCCATCGGCTGGGCGCGCGCCGAGCCGCTGCCGGGGGTGCTCGCCACGACAATGCCCGATGCGCTGTTCCGCGGTACTGCTACGGTGCGCTGGCTCGGAATCCCACTGTACGACGCTGCGCTCTGGGTCGACCCGGCAATGCGGCCTGACAGTCTGGATTACTCTTTGCCCTTCGTGTTGCGTCTGCGGTACGCCCGGTCCTTCTCGGGCGAGACGATTGCCAACACGTCGCGCGATGAGATCGCCCGTATGCGTGTCGTATCCGCCGAGCAACTGACCGAATGGCATGCTCGTATGAGGGACACGTTTCCCGACGTCAGCGCGGGAACCGAGATCGCTGGAATGAACGTTCCGGGCGTTGGTGTTTCGTTCTTCCGCGACGGCGTATTCCTTGCCGATCTACCCGGCGGCGAGTTCGCGCGCGCCTTCTTTGGCATCTGGTTCGACCCGCTCGCGCGCGACGCCACCCTGCGGCAGAAGCTGCTGTCAGCTTCGGATGGCAGACGGTGACGCCCGTCCCCCGCGCAACGGTCGTGGCGTACGCGGCCGTCGCGCTCCCGCTCGCGGCCGGCGCGGTGCCGCTCTACATCAATGTTGCCAGCGTCTATGCGGACTCGTTCGGCGCGCAGATTGCGGGCGTCGGCGCCGCCCTGTTGGCTGCCCGCGCCGCAGACGCGTTCGTGGACCCCTACCTCGGAACCCTGATCGAACGCCTGCGCCGCCCGCGCCTGATCGTCGTTGCGGGTGTCGCGCTCCTTGCGGTCGGACTGGTGCTGGCATTCCACCCGCCGTGGAAGGGTCCAGCCAGCATTGCTTGGCTGCCGATCGCGCTTCTGCCGGCGTATCTCGGGCACAGCATCGCTTCCATCGCGTATCTGGGCCTTGCGGCGGCCTGGGGCGACACAGGAGCCGAGCGCGCGCGGCTCGCGATCTGGCGCGAGGGATTTGGTCTCGTTGGCATCTTGCTGGCAACCGTCGCGCCGCCGCTCGCTGCTGACGATCCGGTCGCCGCTCTGGCACGCAGCTCCTTGATCTTTGCGCTCCTGGCACCCGCCGCGGTCGCACTGGCGCTTCAGGCGGTTCGCGTTCCGCCGCTGACAGCCATTTCTCACAAACCCGCCTGGCTGGATGGCTGGCGGGCGTTCGCACAGGCGCCGTTCCGCCCGCTCCTGTTCGCCTTCGTCTTGAACGGCGTCGCAAATGCTTTGCCTGCGACACTCGTTTTGTTCTTTGTCGCCGACGTGATCGACGCCAAGCAAGGCGCATCCTTGTTCTTGCTGGCGTACTTTGCGGCAGGCGCTCTCGGACTCCCGGCATGGGTCGCCCTGACCACCCGGTGGAGCGGGGAGCGCGCCTGGCGCCTTTCAATGCTGCTTGGCGCCATGATATTCGCGGGAGCGTCGGTTCTCGGACCAGGCGACGCGCTGCCGTTTCTGGCGATCTGCATCGCCACCGGCCTGATGTTGGGGGGTGATCTGGCACTGCCCGCGGCACTGCTTACCGCCGCACTCCAGCGGCGCAACGAAGCTGCGTCGGCACCTCGCTACTTCGGCGTTTGGACATTCGCAGCAAAGATGGCCGCTGCCATCGGCGCGGGCGTCGGCCTGCCGGCAGTCGGCATGCTCGGCTACCTGCCCGGCAGTCCAGAGACCGCGTCGTCGCTGCAGGCTGTCTATTGCGTGGTCCCGTGCGCACTGAAAGTTGCCGCCGCGGCGATTGTTCCTACCCCCACCCGCACCCTCGCCTAAGGAGCGTTGCATGAGACATTCACGCCTGCTGGCATTCCTGACTGCGCCGCTGCTCCTGCTCGGCGGTTGCGCTGGCGTAACGCCGGACGTCTACGCGACCGAGAAGCCGGTGCTCGACCTGTACGAGTATTTCGACGGCCGGGTTGACGCGTGGGGGTATTTCGCGGACAGGTCCGGAAAGGTCGTGCGCCGCTTTACGGTGACCATCGAGGGATCGAAGCGCGACGATGCGCTCGAACTCGACGAGCATTTCACCTATGCGGACAGCACGACATCCCGTCGTGTGTGGACGATCCATCGCACGGGAGCGCACACATATACCGGAACCGCAGGCGACGTAATCGGGCTCGCACAAGGCCGGGCATATGGCAACGCGCTGCAATGGAACTATCGCCTAGCCTTCGAGGTCGATGGAAGGACCTATCACGTGAACTTCGACGACTGGATGTACCTGCAGGACGCCACCGTCATGCTCAACCATTCCGTCATGAGTAAGTTCGGCGTCCGCCTCGGTGAGGTGGTGCTCGCCTTCCGAAAGGCATAGGCCTCGCCGCCGACACGCAGCGTGGCCGCCAGGGCCCGAACCAACGTCCCGCCCCTAGGGCGACAAGATCCCGGCGTGTGCGCAATTGCCCAGACGAGCGACCCCCGCAGAGTGGTCTGCCCTGTCGACAGGCCTTTGCCTCGCTGAGCTTCGCAGGCTGAAGAACCTGGATGCCGATCTCAAAGGTGGGCCAGTGCTAGCTTTGGACTCGGATCTCTTTGGGCAGGCCCACTCGACAGGGAAATCACGAAAAGCTCTAGAGATCTGATCCAACTGGCACGGGCATACGTAATCACCAGGTAAGGACGAATCACGTTGGGGAAGTAAGATGAGCCTCAGACAAAATCCCGAGCACATTTCGAGCACTAGAGCGGCTGCACTCGTCGCCATCGTTCTTCTTACTCCGGTGATCGCGATGGCCATTGAAGAGCCAAAGTTCAGAGTTGTTGAGACCAGTGGGAACTTTCAAATTCGCGAATATCAACCAGTGCTAGTGGCGGAAGTGGAAGCCACAGGCGAGAGAAGCTCCGCGGCCATTTCGGGGTTCCGAATGCTCGCGGACTTCATATTTGGCAATAATCATGTTCAGCAGAAAATCAACATGACGGCGCCGGTCACACAGGTGCCGCAGCGATCGAACGCAAAAGTGGCGATGACGGCGCCTGTAACACAAGCGCCCGTCGGCTCAGAGTGGAATGACAATGGCCTAACCGAACAAAGATGGCGTGTAACATTCACAATGCCCAGTCATTTCAACGCGGAAACTCTTCCATTGCCGAACGACCCATTAATCAACATCAGGGAAATTCCGGGAAGGAGGGTGGCGACTGTTACTTTCGGCGGATTTTCCACGCAAGCGAACCTGCGTAAGCATCGCGATCTATTGGAGCGGTTCGTCAAAGACAAAGGTCTTGAAGCATTGGGTCCGTACGAGGTCGCCTTCTATGATGATCCCTTCACCCTCCCGTGGAACAGGCGCAACGAATGGTGGGTGCAAGTTGCGCCCTAAGCGCTAGCGGACTGGTCTGCCCTGTCGAAAGTGGTCCAAGCCCAGAGTTAGGATTGGCCCACTTTCGACAGGGCAGACCAGGTACATGCGGATTCGTTAGGTGGTTGTGACGGTGCAGTAGCCAAGTCGTCTCGGGTCCGTTCTGCAATCACAAATGGGCGGAAACTGCTCGCTGCGGTGGATCACCGCGGCGAGTGGGCTCGTCGTCTCAAGGACCTAATCGAAACTCATGCTGCGGCGCTCATTAAGCTCGAAGGGCACCTTACGGAGCCCCACGGCAGCGCCTAGGCGGGCTGCTTTTTGGATCGCCGCAGGCGCACGACTTCGCCTCTTGGTGTGGCGCAGAATGACGCCCATGCGTCCATGAGGCGCCGGCGCTTCTCGAACTGATCGCTGCGCGCGCAGGCGCGTTCAGTCTCGTCGCCAACCGCGTGCGACAAAGCCAACTCTGCCACTTCACGCGAAAAGCCGGTTTGCTCTGCGGCCCAATCGCGGAACGAGGACCGGAAGCCGTGAACAGTCTTGCCAGTGCGGCCCATTTCCTCCTGCAATAGCTTCCGCATTGTGTTTTCGGATAGCGGTGTGGTGCGCCCGTCCGCGCGGAAAATCAGGCCAGTTCGTTTCCTTGGGCTCAGCTCCACCGATTCCAGGGTAGCAATCGCCTCGGCCGACAGTGGCACGCGGAAGGGCTCGCCGGACTTCTTGCGATCACCGGGCACCGCCCACGCGCGCCGCCCCAGGTGGATTTCGTCCCACGTCGCGCCGCGAACTTCATTGCTACGCGCGGCGGTTAGGATCGTGAAGGCAAGGGCCTGAGCGGATACAGCCGACTTCCCGCGAAGCTCGTTATAGAGAGTGGGAAGCTCGGCGTACGGGACTGCTTCGTGATGTTTGGGTTTCCGAACCTTATTGGGTTTCGGCAACATCATGTCGAGGTGTCCGCGCCATTGCGCCGGGTTTTCTCCCTTGCGATCGCCACGGACCTTCGCCGCGCTCAGGATCATTTCAATACGCTGGCGCACCCGTGCTGCCGTCGTGATCTTGGTCGCCCAAATTGGCTGTAGGACTTTCAGCACAGCGTCGGTATCCACTTCGCCCACAGGCGTGTCACCGATCACCGGATAGGCGTACCGCCCCAACGTCGCTCGCCATTGTTTTGCGTGTTTGGCATTGCGCCACCCGGCCTTGTGGTTCTCGATGAACTCCTCGGCGCTCTGACTGAACGTCTTGTTCTTGGCTTGGTCGAGTTTCGCGGCAGTAGTCGCGGCATCGCGAGCTTCGCGCCGCTCCAAGAGCGGGTCCTTTCCCGCTTCTAGTATCTTTCGCGCTTCGTCGCGCAACGAACGCGCTTTGGCCAAGCCAACAGCGGGGTAACTGCCCAAACCCATCCAGCGCTGCTTCGACTGCATCGTGTAGCGGAACAGCCACGACTTGGCCGTCCCGTTTCCCGTCACCTGCAAGTAGAGGCCGCCGCCATCGGGTTTCAGGCCGGGTGCTCTTGCCTTCTTTACAGCTTGGTCGTTGAGCCGGTCCACACGCTTGGCCATCGTCGTTGCCTCAAAATGTCCGCCGCTACCTACCAATCTACCTACGAGGCGCGAGTTCATCAAGCCGAACGCCACTGAACACCACTGAAGCTAAGACCCAAGAAAAAGGCGGGTCTCGGAGGACCCGCCGAGTGTTACCGAACATCCCTGAACGTGGTTCTGGCGGATGGGGTGGGATTCGAACCCACGAGGCCCTTGCGGGCCTGCCAGTTTTCAAGACTGGTGCCTTCAACCGCTCGGCCACCCATCCGATGGGCGGATGTGCGCTCTCTTTGGGCGTCAGCGCAAGCCTATCTGAGTCGCTCGGGAACCGGTAGCATGGTACCTCTAGGGTGTGGAAGCATTGCCGTCGTTGGACCGCGCCACCGAGTACTTCGACCGTCAGGCGTCCGGCTACCTCGCCGCCAGCGACCGGCTGCCGTGGCGCTGGCTGCGTAATTCCGAGAGTGCCGCCGTGCTGGGCGTCACCGGCCCGCTCGCCGGGGTGGAAGTCCTCGAGTTCGGCGCCGGCGCCGGCTACTACACGCGCGCGCTGCTGGCGCGCGGTGCGGCGCATGTGTGGGCCGTCGATCGCTCCCCCGAGATGCTGCAGCAGCTCGGCGCCGCCCGCGTCACTCCGGTGCTTGGTGACGTGACCGGCGTGCGGGTGCCGCACACGTTCGATGCGATCGTCGCCGCCGGCGTGTTCGAATTCGTCAGCTCCGCGTACGAGGTGCTGCTCAACGCGGCACGGCATGCACGCGCTGGCGCGTGGCTGGTCGTCTGCTATGCGCGTCCCAGCGTGTGGGGTGCGGGGTACCGCACCTTCCACCGCCGCCACGGCCTCGACATCCACCTCTACCGGCGCGAGCAGTTCGACGCCGCTGCGGAAAGCGCCGGATGGCGGGCCGAGTCCTGGCGGCGGTGCGGACTGTTCTGCATTGCCGCGCGCTACCGGCTGACAGCAGGCGCATGAAGCGCGTCCTGTTTCTGGTCAACGGCCTGGGGCTCGGCAACTCCACCCGCTGTCACGCCATCATGCAGAAGCTGGCGGAGGCGGAGGTGAGGAGCTCGGTCGCAACCTCGGGCAATGGCCTGTGGTACTTCCGCCAGCAGAAGGATATCGACGAGCCGGTCGAGCTCGGCGCGCTCCACTACGGCACCAGCGACGGCCACATCTCCGGCATGCGCACCATCCTATCCGTGCCCGAATACCTCGGCACGCTGCGCGCCAACGCCCGCGTCATCGACGAGGTGATGGAGACGCTCAAGCCCGACGCGGTGGTGACGGATTCGACCTATTTGCGCCGGCGCGGCCGCGTGCGCGACGTGCCGCTGTTCGCGGTCAACAATGCCGACGTCGTCCACACGCTCTACCAGGCGTACTCGGACCGGCCCTCGTCCATCCGGCTGCAGTTCCACGCCGTCGAGGAGATGGACTTTCTCTATCACCGCCTAGTGCCGGACGTGGCCCTCAGCCCGTGTCTCGCCGAGCCGCCGAAGGCGTCGCCGGCTCCGTACTATCGCGTCGGGCCGATCGTGCGCCCGGCCTGCCGACCCGCCGCGACCAATGGGCGGGCGCATCGCATCCTCGTCATGCTGAGCGGCTCGCGGTTCGGCTCGCCCGTGTACCTGCAGCGGGCGCCCGCCGGCTGTACCGTGGACATCGTCGGGCGCTCGGCGCCGCCGACCAACAATGTGCCCATCGGCTGCCGCTACCTCGGCCGCGTCCTCAACACGCCGGAGCTCGCCGCGGATGCTGACGTGCTGGTGGTGAACGGCGGGTTCAGCGCCGTGAGCGAGGCGTTCGTCATGCGCAAGCCGCTGATCGTCATCCCGTTGCCCAACCACGCCGAGCAGTGGGTGAATGCGCGCACCATCTGCGCCATCGGCGTCGGCATGATGGCGCGCGAGGAGGAGATCGAAGACGCCATCGACACGGCCCTCGCCAACCTCGAGTCCTACCGTGCCGCCTATGCACGGCTACCGCTGGCACCCGACGGCGCGGCCCAGGCAGCCGAGCGCATCCTGCAGGCGATCAACTAGGAATCCGCGAAGCGTCCGATCGTGACGCCAGCGGCGGCCAGGTCCTCCGCCAGCGCGTCACCCGCGAAGTAGTCGTATTCGCTGCCCCTTGCGCCGGCGATTCGATCGCCGGGCATGGTCATGCCGGGTGCCGCGGGATGGCACAGCACGATGGCCGTGTTGCGCGTTTCGCGCAGGAACTTCCGGAACAGGGGCCGGTAGCCGGCCGTGGCGCGAAAGTCGTAGATGCCGGAGAACCCGTCGTTGGTGCGGATCCGGCGTGCGGCGAGTCCGCGACGCAGGCGCCTGCCTGCCACCGAAAATGCCAGCGCCCGCGCCGCGTGGACGCGCCGGCGCACAATGGTGCCGGTCCGCTCCACCGCCGTGCGCACATAGGGGCGTTCCGACTCCGACAGATCGTCGAGGAACTCGAGCACCGCGTCCCGCACCACGGGCAGCTGGTGCACGTGCTGGTGCGAGTCGAGGTGCGCCGGCGATTGCCCGAGGATGTCGATGAAGGCGCGCCATTGGCGGAGCAGCTCATCGCGTACTGCGGCTCGATCGATGCGGCGCCACCATGCGACGTCCACGACCTCGCTGAACGTGAACGGAGCGCCGTCGGATCGCCGCAAGCCTTCCGAGCGGAAGGTCGGAACCTCGGTCAGGCTGAAATGCAGGCCGATATCCGCTGCGGTGCGATAGGCGGCAAGGTTTGGTCCGTCCTCGCTCCACCGGGGGCCGGTCGTCATCGCGCTCACGCCGGTCAGGCGGCCGTTCGCCAGCAGGTCCAGGATGCCCTGGTCGATGCCTGCTGAAAGGCCGAAGTCGTCGGCGTTCAGGACAATGCGGATGGGGTTTGCCTGTCGCTGCACGGAAAGGGCTCCGCCGGTCATACTACCGCCGTCCGGCAGTTGCCGGGGGTCGCAACAGGGACCACATTCTTCGTTCGAGGCTGCCCGAGGTCCGCTTCTTTGAATCGCACTTGGCTCTCCTTCCTGGTGCCCGCCCTGCTGCTGGGAGCGCTGGTGCTGCTGCTGGTGTGGCAGTTCCCGGACGCCGCAGCGCATTCGAGCACCCGCGACTCGCTCGTCACCACGTTCTTGTGGGCGCTCTTGCCGCTGTCCGCGCTGATCGTGCATTGGCGCCTGCGGCCCGGGATCATGGTCAGCGGCGCGTTGTTCTGGCTCGCGCTCGGCGCCATGCTGGTGCTCGCCTACAGCTTCCGGCACGAGGCGGGGGATCTGGGCCACCGCATGCTCGCCGAGCTGGTGCCTTCGATGGCGATATCCGTGCGCGAGGCAGAGGAGGTCGTGCGCGCCGACCGCAACGGTCACTTCGCCGTGCAGGCGGAAGTCGACGGCGTCTCGGTGCGGTTCCTGGTGGACACCGGTGCGAGTGACGTAGTGCTGACCATGCGGGATGCGCAGCGCGTAGGGATCGATCCCTCGAAGTTGAGGTTCGCCCAGCCCTACCACACCGCGAACGGGGTCATCATGGCGGCTGCTGTGCGACTGGACAGCATCACCATCGGCGACATCGTCCTCGAGGACGTGGACGCCTCGGTCAACCCCGGACCGATGACACAATCGCTCCTAGGCATGAGCTTCCTCGGCCGGCTGTCGAGCTACGAGATCACCCGCGACACCCTGACCTTGCGTCAATAGGCCGGCGTCTAGCGGCCGGGCAGGGCAAACGCCGTCGCCTGTTCGCGGGCGATCTCCACGCCATAGGCGGATCGGACGTTGTCGGCGGTGAGTACCGACGCGGGCGGGCCGTCGCCGAGGATGCGCCCTTCCGAGAGCAGCGCGACCCGCGTGCAGAACCTCGCCGCCAGCGGCAGGTCGTGGAACACGGCAAGGACGGCGCCACCCCCGTCCGCCACGCCGCGCAGCAGTTCCATCACCCGCAGCTGATGGTAAGGGTCGAGCGCCACGGTCGGCTCGTCCGCCAGCAGCAGCTTCGGCTCCTGTGCCAGAGCGCGGGCGATCAGCGCGCGCGACTGCTCGCCCGCCGACAGCAGGTCGACGCGCCGGTCCGCGAACGCGGCGACGTCGGCGCGCTGCATCGCGCCCTCGATTGCCGCGGCGTCGGCCGCGCCCAGGCTGTGCCATGCCGGCAGATGCGGGAGGCGTCCCAAGGCGACGATGCGCCGCACCGGCATCGGCCAGTGGCAGGGCGCGCCATGCGGCAGGTAGGCGAGGGTGAGCGCGAGCCGCGCCGGTTCGAGCTCGGCCGCATTCACTCCGTCGATGCGGACGCTGCCGCGGGCCGGCGCCACCAGTCCGGCTGCCACGCGCAGGAGGGTCGTCTTGCCGGCGCCGTTCGGTCCCAGCAGCCCGACGAACTCGCCCGCCGACACCGATAGGCTTGCCTCGCGCAGCACCGTGGCCTTGCCGAGCTGGACCGACACGCCCCGCAGTTCGAGAAGACTCATTGCCGTTCGCGGCGTGTCTTGAGGATCAAGTGCAAGAAGAAAGGTGCCCCCACCAGCGACGTCACCACCCCGAGCTTGAGTTCGATCGGACCCGGCACCGTCCGCACCAGGATGTCGGCGGCGAGCAGCAGCGCGCCCCCGCCGAGCGCACTGACCCAGAGCAGCCTGCGCGGCTCGTGCCCGACCAAGGGCCGCAACAGGTGTGGCACCACCAGGCCGACGAACGAGATCCCACCCGTTACCGATACCGCTGCACCGACTGACAATGCGGTGCCAAGAACGACCTGTAACTGCGTGCGTTTCAAGGAAAATCCTAGGGTGCGCGCGGTGTCCTCTCCAAGCGTGAGGGCGTCGAGTGCCCGCCCCGATGCGAGCAGCAGCACCCATCCGCCTGCCATGAGGGGCAGGGTGAGCCAGACGTGATCCATGGAGCGGTCGGCGAGGGAGCCCAGCAGCCACGCGACGATCTCCAGCGCCGCGTAAGGGCTGGGGGCGAGGTTGAGAGCGAGCGCGGTGAGCGCCGCGGCAAAGCTCGACACCGCGACACCGGCCAGGATGACGGTCAGCACGCCGGCCTCGCGACCGGCGACCACGTAAAGAAGGGCGATGCCGAGCAAACCACCGGCGATGCCGCCGATGGGCAGCGCCAGGGCGAAGGTCGCCGAGAGACCAAAGTAGAAGACGAGGACGGCGCCAAGCGCCGACGTCGCCGAGACGCCGATCAGTCCCGGCTCGGCGAGGGGATTGCGCAGCAGGCCCTGCAGCGCCGCACCCGCCAGTCCCAGCGTCGCGCCGACCGTCAGTCCCAGCAACGCGCGCGGCAGCCGGATCTCGGCGAGGATGATCGAGGTGACCGGTGGCTCGTCGGCGAACAGTCCGCGCAGCGCGGCGAGGACGTCGATGTCCGCAGAGCCGACGCTGAGTGACGCGAGAAACAGCGCGGCGACGGCAACGCCCAAGCCAAGCGGCAGCGCCGCAACGACGCGGCTCTGGCGGCGTCCAAGCCCGGTTTCCATGCTCGACTTCTATGGGTGAAGCCTTTGCGCCACAAGGCCTTATGCAAGATTCTTGGGCCTCTGCGACGGCATTTGTGGTGTCCGCGTCACAGGTGTTGCATCAGCGGATTCAGGGCCGTGACCCGATGCCTCCACCTTCGGCGTCGAGGCAACATCTCGGCCTCGGGGCAAACAGAAACGGTGAGGCCTGCTACCTGCGTGAGAGCACCGCCCGGCGGAAGATCGTGACGCCGTCGGACACCGCGGTACGAGACAAGCCGTCGAGCACAAGAAGCGGCAACGTTGACTGAGCTGGCGCCGCGCACACAACCATTATTGCGTCGCGTGAGTCGTTACGCTAACAGTCAAGCGGTCGGTCGGCGCTCTCGCGCGAACTTTTCGCGCGACGATTGCGAAACGCGCGTACGAGTGAACGCAGGTATCCCCGGGGACTCCACGAGACGGACGGTTGCGCTGGCGCTCGCCGCAGGGGCGACGCTGGTTCTTGGCCTTGGGCTGCCGCCCGCCGCGCTGGCACAGGCGCAGACTCCCGCCCCAACACAGCCCGCCGCCCCGGCCCGCACGTTTGACGCGTTCCTGCTCGAGGTGCGCGCCGAGGCCCTTGGCCGCGGTATCCGCCCGCAGACCCTGGACGCGGCGTTGACCGGCATCCAGCCGCTGGCGCGCGTCATCGAGCTCGACCGCGCCCAGCCCGAGTTCACGCTCACCTTCGAGCAGTACCTCAACGGCCGTGTCACCGAGGCGCGGGTCGCGCGCGGCAAGCAGCTCCTTGACGAGAATCGCGAGCTGCTCGCCCGGGTCGAGGCGAAGTACGGCGTGCAGCCGCGCTTCATCGTCGCGCTGTGGGGGCTGGAATCGGACTTCGGCCGTGTCACCGGCGGCTTCTCGGTGATCCAGGCGCTCGCGACGCTCGCCTACGACGATCGCCGTTCGGCCTACTTCCGGCGCGAGCTGCTCAGCGCGCTGACGATCATCGACCAGGGCCACATCACCGCCGCCTCGATGCGCGGCTCCTGGGCTGGCGCGATGGGCCAGGCGCAGTTCATGCCGTCCACCTTCCTCAACGCCGCCGCGGACTTCGACGGCGATGGCAAGCGCGATATCTGGACCAACAAGGCGGACGTGTTCGCCTCCGCGGCGCAGCTGCTGGCGCGCAACGGCTGGCAGGGCGACCAGACCTGGGGTCGGCCGGTGAAGCTGCCCGACAACTTCGACGTGACGCTGGCCGGCCTCAACACGCAGAAGGCGATCGGCGAGTGGCAGGACCTCGGCGTGCGCCGTCCCGACGGCGCCGACCTGCCGACGCGCCAGCTGCAATCGTCGATCGTGCTGCCGCAGGCCGGCTCGAAGACTCCGGCGTATCTCGTCTACGGCAACTACCGCTCGCTGCTGCGCTGGAACAACGCCGCGTTGTTCGCCGTCGCGGTCGGGACTCTTGCTGACCGGATTGGTGACGGCTAGAATCACCAAATATGGCCCAGCGGCTGGGGTTAGGTACTAAATGCAGCTCCGGGGGATGCGCGTCGCGGTTGTTCTGGGGGTCTGCCTCGCCCTCGGCGGCTGCGCCCAGACCCAGCTTGCCAACTTCGTCTGGAAGCGTTCGACGACCGCGCCCACGGCGCCTCCGTCGGGCGGCACCTACAAAGTCGGCACACCCTACGTCATCAACGGCGTTCGCTACGAGCCGAAGGAAGATCCCAACTACAACCAGACCGGCATCGCCTCGTGGTATGGCCACCCGTTCCACGGCCAGCGCACCGCGAACGGCGACGTCTACAACATGCACGCCATGACGGCGGCGCATCAGACGCTGCCGATGCCGAGCCACGTGCGCGTCACCAACCTCGAGAATGGGCGCTCGGTGATCCTCACCGTCAACGACCGCGGCCCGTTCGTGCGGGGACGCATCATCGACGTGTCCTATCGCGCGGCGCAGCTGCTCGGCTTTGCGGAAAAGGGCACCGCCATGATCCGCGTCGAAGCGGTGCCGAGTGCCAGCGAGAACATGATCGCCACCCGCGGTGCCGTCGCGCCGGAGGCGCGTCCGCTTGGCAACGCCGGTCCGCCGGTCGTGCAGGTGGCCGCGGCGCCGCGGCCCACGGTGGCGGTCGAGACGCTGCCGCCAGTGCAAGGCGTTGCCTTGGCCCCGCAACCCATTGCCACGCCGCGCCTGGCGGTCGGGACGCTGCCGCCCGAAGTGACCCTCATGGGCGTTCCTTCGGTGAACCGCATCTACGTTCAGGCCGGCGCTTTCGCCTCCTACGAGAGCGCCAATGCGGTACGATTGTCCCTCGCATCCCTGGGGCCGGTGGCCATCTCGACCGTCGAGGTCGCGGGCCGGCCGCTCTACCGGGTGCGGGTCGGGCCGATCGACACGGTGCCGCGGGCGGAGACGACGCTCGCCATGGTCGTTGCGCGCGGCCACACGGAAGCCCGAATCTTGGTCGATTGATTAGGCCGCGCTTGCGCTTGGCGCCCAAGCCACCGACGTGCCACCAACCGCGCCGCCAAGGGCGTCGCGCAAACCGCGCCAGAGGAACCGCACCCGTGTTCGCAGCCCTCCGTACCGTGCGCATCCGCATACCGTTCCTGGCCGCGCTGATCGTCGCCGGCGTTGCCTTGCTTGCCGCGCCGGCGCGCGCACAGACGACCGAGACCGTGGCGCGCAACGCCATCCTCATCGAGTTCGCCACCGGCCAGGTGCTGTTCGAGAAGGGCCCCGACGAGCAGATCGCGCCGGCGTCGATGAGCAAGATGATGCTGCTCTACATGCTCTTCGAGCAGCTCGCCGAGGGGAAGCTGACAATGGACGACACTTTGCCGGTCAGCGAGAAGGCGTGGCGCATGGGCGGCTCCAAGATGTTCGTGCTGGTCAACAGCCGGGTTTCGGTGCGCGACCTCTTGCGCGGCATCATCGTGCAGTCGGGAAACGACGCCTGCATGGTCGTCGCCGAGGCGCTCGGCGGCACCGAGGCGGCGTTTGCCGACATGATGACCGATCGGGCTCGCCATCTCGGCCTGACCAACAGCGTGTTCCTCAATTCCACCGGCTGGCCCGAGCCCGGCCACGTCATGACCGTGCGCGACCTTGCCACGATCGCCAGCCGCATCATCAAGGACTTCCCGCAGTACTATGAGCTCTTCAGCGAGCGCTCGTTCACCTACGCCAACATCCCGCAGCCGAACCGCAATCCGTTGCTGTTTCGCTATCCCGGCACGGACGGCCTCAAGACCGGCCATACCGTGGAAGCTGGTTACGGCCTGACGGCGTCGGCGGTGCGCAACGGCCGCCGCCTCGTGCTGGTCGCCACCGGCATGGCGAGCGAGGACCAGCGCGCGCGCGAGTCCGAGCGCCTGATGGACTGGGGTTTCCGCGAGTTCGGCAACTACGAGTTCTTCAAGCCCGGCGAGGTCGTCGCCGAGGCGCCGGTGTGGCTCGGCAACCGCGCCACCGTGCCGCTCGTCGTGCCGCAAGGGCTGACCGTAACCATGAGCCGCACCGCGCGGCGGCAGATGACGGTGAAGGCCGTCTATGACGGCCCGATCCCCGCCGGCATCAAGCAGGGGCAGCAGCTCGCCACGCTCCGGATCGAGGCGCCGGACATGAAACCCATCCAGCTGCCGCTGGTTGCCGGCGCCAACGTGGATCGCCTCGGCTTGATCGGGCGGCTCGGCGCCGCGGTCAACTACCTGGTGTGGGGCGCGCCGGCGCAATAGTGCCAACGGCGGTGGCACAGGTCGGGCGCTTCATCACTCTCGAGGGCGGCGAGGGCGGCGGCAAGACCACGCAGGCCGAGTGTCTTTGCGCCGCTCTGCAGGCGCGCGGCGTCGCTGCCGTCGTCACGCGCGAGCCGGGCGGCTCTCCCGGCGCCGAGGAGATTCGCGCGCTGCTCGTCTCCGGCGCGCCGGGGCGGTGGGAGCCCGCCACCGAGGCGCTGCTCCACTTTGCCGCGCGGCGCGACCACGTCGCGCGCATGATCCGGCCTGCGTTGTCGGCGGGGACCTGGGTCATCTGCGACCGCTTCACCGATTCGACGATGGCGTACCAGGGCTACGCCCAGGGGCTCGGCCGCGACGTCGTCGAGCGCATCGACCAGGCGGCAGTCGGCCTGCGGCCCGACCTCACCCTCGTCCTCGACCTGCCGGTCGAGGTCGGTCTCGAGCGCGAGAAGAACGCGGCGCGCTATGCGCGGTTCGGCGCCGACTTCCACCGCAAGGTGCGCGATGCATTCCTCGACATCGCCCAGCGTGAGCCTGGGCGCTGCGTCGTCATCGACGCAACCCGCAGCGCCGATCTGGTCGCCGGCGACGTGTTGCGCGTCGTGGAGCAGCGGCTGTTGCAGCCCGCGCGCTAGCCGAGAGGTCCCGCCAAGCCCGCGGCATCCTTTGCCACGGTGAGATCACCCCGCCGTCACGCGCCTCCGTCCTAGGGTCCGCCGTTCGCGGACGGGGCCGTCCGCATCAACCTCATGGAGGCGCTGTCATGACCAAGGTGACCTTGGTGGCCGCGGCGGCATTCGCGCTGACTTTGGCGAGCACGGCATTTGCGGCCGAGACGATCGGCGAAGTCCGCACCTGGAACGAGCAGGAGCGGATGCTCACCCTCGGCAACGGCGAACGCTACGAGATTGGCCAGAACATCGCTCTGCCCAATAACCTGAAGCTCGAGCCGGGCGTGCGCGTCAAGCTGACCTACGACATCGACCGCGCCGAGCAGAACCTGCGCAAGGTGACGCTCATCGAGTTCGCCCCGGAAGGCGCCCCGGCCCAAGGCCAGCCGGCGCCCACGCCCGCGGCGCGCTAGCCGACCGAAAAACCCTCCCCCAAACTTGGGCCGGGGAGGTTAGGGTGGGGCATGTCGCTCCGCATCGGTCCCGTCGCCATCGGCGGGCGCGTGTTGAACGCGCCCATGACCGGGGTTTCCGACCTGCCGTGCCGCCGCGCCGCGTCGCGGCTCGGCGCGTGCTACGTCGCGACGGAGATGGTGGCGTGCGACGCGTTCGCGCGCGGCCGTCCCGACGTCGTGCGCCGCGCCGCGGTCGGCGAGGGGCTTCCCCTTATGGTGATCCAGCTGGTCGGCCGCGAGGCCAAATGCCTCGCCGAAGGCGCGCGGCTTGCCACCGCCGCCGGCGCCGACGTCATCGACCTCAACATGGGATGCCCGGCCAAGGAGGTGACCGGGGGCCTCTCCGGCTCGGCCCTGATGCGCGACCTCGATCACGCCGCCAGGCTCATCGCCGCGGCGGTCGCCGCCACCACCGTGCCCGTCACCCTGAAGATGCGTCTCGGCTGGGACGATGGCTCGCGCAACGCGCCCGAGCTCGCCGCGCGCGCCGAGTCCATCGGCGTGCGGGCGATCACCGTGCATGCGCGCACCCGGCAGCAATTCTACAAAGGCGCGGTCGATTGGCGCGCCGTCGCCGAAGTGAAGGCGGCAATACGCTTGCCGGTGATCGTCAATGGCGACATCACCGATGCCGCAAGCGCGGCGCAGGCCCTGGCGCAATCGGGCGCCGACGCCGTCATGGTCGGGCGTGGCGGTTACGGGCGTCCGTGGCTCACCCAGGCCCTCGAGCGCGCCCTGGAGAGCGGCACCGAGCTGCGCGAGCCGACCCTTGGCGAACGCCTCGGCATCGCGCTAGATCACTTCCGCGACACGCTGCGGTTCTACGGCGACGGCCTCGGCCTAAAGACGTTCCGCAAGCACCTCGGCTGGTACGTCGAGGGCGCGCCCTGGCCGCTGGGCCCCGAGGCGCGCCGCGCCGCCAAGGCGGCGCTGTGCCAGATCCCCGAGGCGGCGCGTGTCGAGCGGGCGCTGACCGACCTGTGGACCGGTCGGAGCGAAATGCCAATGTTGGCCCCAAGGTGATCCACCGGGTAGGTCGGGCCAGCTAGCCAACAGGGAGCTTCCAGTGCGATACACATTACTCGCAGTAGGCCTCGTGGTCATCGCGGCGGTCGTCTTGGCGTTGATCATGACTCCTCCTCCCCCGGCTCGCGATATTCCCGCCGCACCGCAACAGACCGCCGCCGCCGCGCCGAAGGGGCCGGTGCCCGCAACCGACGACAACATCGTGCTGCTCGAGCTCAAGGACGGCATCGTCGAGATCGAGATGCTGCCCCAGCTCGCGCCCAACCACGTGGCGCGCATCCAGGAGCTGGTGCGGTCGAAGTTCTACGACGGGCTGAAGTTCCACCGCGTCATCGAGGGATTCATGGTGCAGACCGGCGATCCCCGCGGCAACGGCACCGGCGGCTCCGGCAAGACGATTGCCGCGGAGTTTTCCCCCGAGCCGCACGTGCGCGGCATCGTGTCCATGGCGCGCTCGCAGAACCCGAACAGCGCCGATAGCCAGTTCTTCATCGTGACCAAGGACTCGCGCTTCCTCGACCGCAACTACACGGTCTGGGGCCGCGTCATCAAAGGCATGGAGTTCGTGGACAACATCAAGAAGGGTGACCCGAACAACAACGGCACCGTGATGAACCCGGACGCCATCGTCACCATGCGCATGAAGGCGGACGCGGTCGCGGCGCGGTAAGTCGCCGAACCCCACATCGATTCGACGGGGCAGGGGGCAGTGAGACAACCGCCCGCCCGGGCGTGGTCGTGCCCTGCTAGATACGAACTGTATTGAAAAGAACGATACATTGCGTATATTGGAGGGTGCCCCCTCCGCCAGTCCCCGGCACGGACGGGCCGGGACGGGGCGGCGAAAGGGCCATCGAGGCTCGAAGTCCCTCCGCGCACCGCATTTGCAGCCGAGGAACGCCGCATAGCATCAGAAAACTGTTAAAAATCCGCGGCAGGCCGGCGGTCAAAATGCGGTGAAATGCGGCGGGAAATGCCGCCGAATGTTGGGCGGAACGCAACAGGATGCCGCTACTCGATCGCGTAGATGACCGTCACCGACACCCGGACCGTCATCTCGCCGGGCGCGACGGGCACAGCCATTTCCGCCTGCGCCATGCGCATCACCGGCACCGGCACACCCGTGCTCGGCTCTTCGATCGATTGCATGGCGCCGAGGCGCACGCCGGCGGCCGAGGCCAATGGTGGCCGCCTTGGCGGCGGCGTCCGCGACGGCGCCGCGGCGCGCGGTCTCGGCCAGCGGACGGGAGTCGCGGATGCTGAAGGAAATGCCGTGCAGCTGATTGGCGCCGCTGCGCACCATCGCGTCCAAGGTCGTGCCGAGCCGGGCGAGGTCGTCACCGTCACCCGCACCATGTTGGAGACGCGGTAGCCGGTGATGCGGGGCATCTCGGCCTGGTCCGGCCGACGCTGCGCGTACATGGGCTGCACCGAGAACTCGGTGGTCTGCACGTTCGCCGCGGCAACCCCGGCGCCTTCGAGGGTCGCGTGCACCTGGTTCATGACGGCGGTATTGGCGTTCACCGCTTCCGCCGCGGTTGCCGCCTCGGTGACGACGCCGGAGGTGATCTGGGCGCGATCGGGAACGCCGTCGGCGCGGCCCTCGCCGGTCACCGTCAAGGTCCGCGCGGTCTGGGCGATCGCCGGCGGGGGCGGAAGCGCTGCGGTGGCGAGGATGGCGGCCGCCGCAAGGACGCGCAGGATATGGCTCATGATTGCGCTATGGTGGCCGCGAAACATGGCGATTGTGCGTTCAGCGTGAGCCCGCATGGCTAGCCCCGCCGTCGACGACGATCTCGATTTCGCGCCGCGCCATACCACGGAGGTGATCGGCCACGCCTCTGCAGAAGCGGAGATCGCCCGCGCCTGGCAGAGCGGCAGCATGCCGCACGCGTGGCTGTTGTCGGGGCCGCGCGGCATCGGCAAGGCCACGCTGAGCTACCGCATCGCGCGCGCGGTTCTGGCGCAGAGCCCCGGCGGGGCCGCGCTCTTTGGTCCGGCTGAACCCGGCCCGCTGCGCGACGTCGCGCCGGACCATCCGGTGTTCCGCCGCGTCGCCGAGCAAGCGCACCCGGATCTGTGCGTCGTGCAGACCACCGTCAATCCGAAGACCGGCAGGCTGCGCGAGGAAATCGTCGTGGAGGATGCGCGCGCCGCCATCGAGTTCTTCAACCTGACGCCCGCCGAGGGCGGCTGGCGCGTCGCCATTGTCGACGCGGCCGACGAGCTCAACGAGGAGTCGGCGAACTCGCTCCTGAAGGTGATCGAGGAGCCGCCGCAACGCGGTCTCATCCTGCTGGTCACGCACCGGCCCGGCTTCGTGCTGCCGACCATCCGTTCGCGCTGCCGCGCGTTGCGCATGAAACCGCTCGAAGCCGACGACGTCGCCAAGGTGCTGGCCGCGAAGTGGCCCGAGCTGCCCGCCGAGGATATGCCGGCGCTCATCGCCATGGCGGAGGGCAGCCCCGGGCGTGCCATCGCGCTTGCCCAGTCCGACGGTGTCGGCTTCTACCGCGACTTCGTGCGCTGGATGGGCAACCTGCCCAATGTCGACGTGGCTTTGATGCACAAGGTCGCCGATCGACTTGCGCGCCGCGAGTTCGGCGCCGGCTACCGGGTTCTCGCCGGCCTCCCCGAATGGGGCCTGGTGCGTGCGGTGCGTAACGGTGCCGGGCTGCCTCCCGCCGCCGAGGTGGTGCCCGGGGAAGTCGAGGTATTCGGCCGCGTCGTGCGGCGGCGCAACCTTGAACACTGGGTAGGGGTGTGGGAAAAGGTTTCGCAACTTCTCGCCCAGGGAATCGCTCTCAACCTCGACCGCAAGGCGCTGGCGCTGAACGTGCTCTCGGCGCTGGGCCGCGCCGCGCGGTAGGCGATTCCGGAAACCAGCGCTCCTAGAACGCGAGAGAAAGCGACACGCATGGCCGAGCGGTTCTACATCACCACGCCGATCTACTACGTCAACGACGTGCCCCACATCGGGCACGCCTACACGACGCTGGCGTGCGACGTGATGGCCCGCTTCATGCGCCTCGAGGGCCGCGAGGTGATGTTCCTGACCGGGACCGACGAGCACGGCCAGAAGGTGGAGAAGGCCGCCGCCGCCGCCGGCGACAAGCCACAGGTGTTCGTTGACCGCGTGTCGCAGAACTTCCGCACGCTCGCCGCGCGCATGAAGTACACGAACGACGACTTCATCCGCACCACCGAGCCGCGCCACATCAAGGCGAGCCAGGCGCTGTGGAAGGCGATCGCGGCGTCGGGCAACATTTACCTCGGCTCGTACGAGGGCTGGTACTCGGTGCGCGACGAAGCGTTCTTCGCCGAGGACGAGCTCGTGCCGGGGCCCGGCGGCAAGAAGCGCGCGCCGACCGGCGCCGACGTCGAATGGGTCAAGGAGCCGAGCTACTTCTTCAAGCTCTCTGCCTGGCAGGACCGCCTTCTCGCGTTCTACGAACAGAACCCCGGCGCCGTGCAGCCCGATTCGCGCCGCAACGAGGTGGTGAGCTTCGTTGCCGGCGGGTTGCGCGACCTTTCCATCTCGCGCACCAGCTTCAAGTGGGGCATCCCGGTTCCCGACGCGCCCGGCCACATCATGTACGTGTGGCTCGACGCGCTGACCAACTACCTGACCGCGATCGGCTATCCCGACACCGGCAGCGCGATGTTCCAGCGCTATTGGCCGGCGGACGTGCACGTCGTCGGCAAGGACATCCTGCGCTTCCACGCCGTTTACTGGCCCGCGTTCCTGATGGCCGCGGGGCTGGAGCCGCCGCGCCGCGTGTTCGCCCACGGTTGGTGGACGGTCGAGGGCGAGAAGATGTCGAAGTCGCTCGGCAACGTCGTCGATCCGCACGCCATGGTGGACCGCTACGGTCTCGACCCGGTGCGCTACTTCCTGTTGCGCGAGGTTCCGTTCGGCAACGACGGCGACTTCTCGCAGGCGGCAATGGTCCATCGCATCAACGGTGACCTTGCCAATGACCTCGGCAACCTGGCGCAGCGGTCGCTGAGCATGATCCAGAGCTACTTCGCCGGCGTCCTGCCGAAGCCCGCGCACTTCAGCGATTCGGATCGACTGTTGATCGAGCAGGCCGGCATGCTGCACCAGTCGGTCGCAGCCGCGGTAGAGCGCCAGGCACTGCACGACGCGCTGGCGGAGGTCTGGAAGGTGGTCGGCGACGCCAATCGCTACGTCGATTCCGAGAAGCCTTGGTCAGTGCGCAAGACCGACCCGGTGCGCGCGGGGACGGTGCTGTACGTACTCGCCGAGACGGTGCGCAACATCGCCATGCTGCTGCAGGCGTTCCTGCCCGACTCCGCGGCGCGCATGCTGGAGCAACTCGGCGTGCCGGCCGCCCAGCGCAGCCTCGCGCAGCTCGGCGTGCGCGGCCAGCTCGTCTCCGGCGTGCAGCTGCCCAAGCCCGAGCCGGTGTTCCCGCGCTACGTAGCCGAGGAAAAGGGCGCGGCGTAGGCGCGGCGCGTCACGATGCTGGTCGACAGCCACTGCCATCTCGACGTCCCCGACTTCGCCGCCGACCTCGACGGGGTGGTGGCGCGGGCTCGCGCCGCGGGCGTCGGCGGCATGGTCACCATCTCGACACATCTCGACCGCGCTCCTTCCCTGGGCGCCATCGCCGAGCGCTTCGCCGGGGTGTGGTGCAGCGTCGGCGTGCATCCCCACGAAGCCGAAGGGCACGCGCACGTCACGGTGGCGTCCCTGCAGGAGGCGGCACAGCGCATCCCGCGTGTCATCGCGCTGGGGGAGACGGGCCTCGACTTCTACTACGAGCACAGCCCGCGCGAGGCACAGGAGCGCCTGTTCCGGGCCCACATCGCCGCGGCGCGGGGCCTCGACCTGCCGGTCATCGTGCATACCCGCGACGCCGACGCCGAGACCGTCGCCATTCTTGCCGACGAGATGGAGAAGGGCGCGTTCAGCGGCCTGATCCACTGCTTCAGCACCGGTCGCGAGCTCGCCGAGCGGGCGATCGCGCTGGGGTTCTACGTGTCGGTGGCGGGCATCGTCACGTTCCGCAAGGCCGAGGAGCTGCGCGCCATCGTCGCCGACCTGCCGCTCGAACGCCTGCTGGTCGAGACCGACTCGCCGTACCTAGCGCCCATGCCGAACCGCGGCAAGCGCAACGAGCCGTCGTTCCTGGCCCACACGGCCGCGCACATCGCCGCGCTGAAAGGCGTGAGCACGGAGGAATTCGGCCGCGCCACCACCGACAACTTCTTCCGCCTGTTTCGCCGTGCCGATCGCGCGGAGCTCACGCTCGCCGCATGAAGGTCACCATTCTGGGCTGCGGCGCGTCGGGCGGCGTGCCGGTGCTGGGCGGGGCGAACGGGGAGGGCGACTGGGGTGAGTGCGACCCGGCGGAGCCGCGTAACCGCCGCATGCGTGCGTCCATCCTGGTGGAGGAGGGCGACGCGCGCATCCTCGTTGATACCTCGCCCGATCTCCGCTTCCAGTGCCTGCGCTTCGGCATCGTGCGTCTCGACGCGGTCCTCTACACCCACGACCACGCCGACCACACCCACGGCATCGACGAGCTGCGCCGCCTGCATTACCTCGCGCACTCGCCGGTCAAGGTGTTCGGCGATCGCGAGACGCTCGCGTCGGTCACCTCGCGCTTCGCCTACGCGTTCGCGCCTGCCGACCCGAGCTACCGTCCGTTCGCCACCGCCCACGAGATCAACGGTCCCTTCACCGTCGGCGGCATTCCGGTTACGCCCTATCCGCAGTACCACGGCAACGTCACGTCGCTCGGCTTTCGCTTCGGGCCGATCGCCTACTCGACCGACCTCGTTGGCCTGCCGGAAGAATCCTACGAAACCTTGCGCGGGGTGAAGATCTGGATCGTCGATTGTCTCAAACGCGAGTCGCATCCCACCCACGCCGGCCTTTTGATCTCCCTGCGCATGCTGGAAAAGGTGCGTCCCGAGCGCGGCGTGCTCACCCACATGACCGGCTCCCTCGATTACCGCACGCTGGCCGCGGAGCTGCCGGCCGGGATCGCGCCCGCGTACGACGGGCTGGTGCTGGAAGCGTGACCATGCGCCCGCTCGTGGCGGCGATCGCAATTCTCTGGACGTCCGGCGCCGCGGCGCAGACCGCCGTCAGCTACACGCTGGCGCAGGCGGAATTGGGCGCGATCGTCTATCTCGAGAACTGCCAGCGCTGCCACGGCGAGCGGTTGCAGGGAGAGTTCGGCCCGCCGCTGGTCGGTCCGCCGTGGGACGTGCATTGGCGCGGCGGCCGCGCCCTCGAGCTGTTCTCGTTCATCCGCACCAACATGCCCGCCGACTTTCCCGGGACGTTGACGCCGTTCCAGTACGCGGACGTGCTCGCGTTCCTGCTGCAACGCAACGGCATCCCGGCGGGCACGGAGCCGCTGACGCCACAGGTGCCGCGCACCTGGGTGATTCCCGATTACTGAGGCGAGGTTCAAATCCCGGTGAGGCTCGGCACACCGGAGTCGTGCATCGCTCGCCGCCGTGCAACGCTAGTGGGCGCAGGCATGTGCCGCCGGCAAGGCGCGGGGGAATTGGCGATGACGATTCGGACGAGCCGCGCTGTGGCGGCGATGGCGCTGTGCGCGACGCTGGGATCCGGCGAAGCCTTGGCGCAGAAGGTGACCTACACCGACACCCAGGCGCTGCGAGGTTCGCAGGAGTTCGCCGGCGCGTGCTCCAAGTGCCATGGCGGCGCGGCGACGGGCGGGCAGGGTCCGGCTCTGGTAGGCGCCAAGTTCGACGCGGCATGGCGCGGCAAGCCGGCGAAACAGCTGTTCGAGTTCATCTCCGGCAACATGCCGTATGACGACCCAGGCGGACTCGGCAAGGACACCTACGTCGCCATCATGGCGCACATCCTCAAGCTGAACGGCATTCCGTCGGGGCAAGGCCCGCTGGTCGTCGACCCGCCCGGAGTCATCCCGGCCCGCTGAGCACGACCGCGGCGGAGTCCCGGCCGATCGCCTCGGCCGGCGAAGCACGCCACGACCGCGATGGTCGTCTCGCGACGGGCGCGTACTCCGTTGACGCTGCGCGCCACGCGCCGCTACATAGCCGCAGCCGAAATCGAGGAAGTCATGTGTAGTTCTACGAGGAAATTTGTGTTTGCGGCGGCCGCCGCGGTAGGCGTCGGGGTTTCCATCCCCGCCTTCGCGCAGGGCGTACCGGTTCAATTCACTGCCGGGCAGGCTGCGGGCGGCCAGGACCCCTACCTGCGGCGCTGTTCATCGTGCCATGGCGACACGCTGCAGGGGCTGCTGGAGGCGCCGCCGCTGACCGGACGCCAGTTCGACGGGTGGCGCGGCAAGCCGGCCAAGAACTTCTGGGACTTCATGATCGAGTTCATGCCGCAGGACGAGCCTGGCAAGCTCTCCCCTCAGACCTACTCGGACATCATGGCATTCATCCTCGCCTTCAACAAAGTTCCGGCAAGCGACAAACCGCTGGATGGGCCGCCTCCGCCCGACCAGATCATTCCGAAGTAGAGCGGGCGCCCGCGGTGCGGTCCTCGCTGTGGCTCGTGGTGATGGCAACGCTGGTACTGGGGGCCAGCGTCTCCCTGGCAGCGGCTGACCAGCGCGAGGACTTCCTCGCCGGGCGCACCAACGACTGCCCGCAGTGCGATCTGACGCGCATCAACCGCAAGCGCGCCGACCTAGCCAACGCCAACCTTGTCGGGGCCAACCTGACGGAGGCCAACTTTCACGACGCCAAGCTGACGGGGGCCGACCTTACCGGCGCGGTTCTGGTCGGGGCAAATCTCAACAAGGCGGATTTGCGCAACGCAAAGCTCATCGGCGCCGATCTCACCGACGCTATGCTGTACGCGGCACGGCTGACCCAGGCCGACGCCAGCAACGCCAACCTCACGCGCGCCATCGGCCGCACAGCCGACCTTTCCCGCGCCAAGCTGGCCGGCGCCGACATGACGCAGTCCGATTTCCGGCAGGTGCGCCTTCCGCTCGCCGATCTCAGTGGCGCCAACTTGACGCGCGCCTGGCTCGAGGAATCGCAGATGCGCAGCGTCAACCTGAGCGGCGCCAATCTTACGGGCGCCGGCCTCGCCCTCGTCGATCTCAATCAGGCGAACCTGACGGATGCACGTTTCATCGAGGTCGACCTGCGCAAGGCGAGCATTCGCGGCGCGACGGCCAAGAACGTAGACTTCAGCCGCTCGGTGCTGCGCCAGGCCGACATGACCGGCACCCCCCTCGACGACGCGAAGCTGGCCGGCACCGTGATGCCGGACGGCACCGTCCTGCCCTAGGGCTTGAGCAGGAAGACCTCGGCGCGAGTCCAGCTCTCGAATTGACCCTCCGTGAGGAGGCCATTGTTGGGATCGCGCTCGTACTGGCCGGGCTTGCGGTAGTAGCGCACCTGCACGACGTAGCGCCGCCCCTGGGCTGCGTCGACCCGCTCGCAATCCAGCTTGGTGAACTGGCCGCCCACGTCGGTTTCGCCGGGGCCGAGCTCGAGGCGTTTGCAGTCGCGATTGGCGACGATGCCAAACTGCGCAGTGACGAACGCCCCGTAGAGGTGATGCTCCTCGCGCGGCTTCAGGAAGGTAAGAAAGTTGTCGATCTTGTAGTCGGGCCGCGGGTCGGTGATGAGGCGGATGCCCTGCAGCACGCCCTCGGCATCGAACAGCGCCGACGTGACCACCGGGAACTGCTTGTCCACCGTTCCGGCGTTGCGGGCGAGGCGTCCATCCTCGAGGGCCCGCGCAATGTACTCCTCCTCGTCGTCGTACTCGAAGTAGACCTCATAAAGGCCCTTATCGTCGGGCCGGCAACGCTGGAACTCCTGCCAGCCTTTGAGCGGAGTCAGGACGGGACCGCCGTTCGAACCGCACGCGTATCCCTTGAACTCGATCCAGGCGGGCATCGCATCCACGTGGGTGCCGAGCTTCAAGTCCCAAATGGTCATGCGCGCCCCATGCGCGGGCATGGGCCCCGCGCTCACTCCCAGTGCGGCGGCGAGCACCGCGGCGCGGATCGACGTGCGCAGGTTCATGGGCCGGAATCTACCGTCGCCGGAGGCAAAGTCACGCGCTGCAGAAGCACGGAGGCGGCCGGGATTGCTCCCGGCCGCCCCATTGCCGTTGCGATGTTCGAGACTAGAGGCCGAACACGAACAGGTAACTCGAGTGCATCAGGTCGGTGAAGCGGACCGGATGCACGTGCAGGCCCGAAGTTTGGAAGGCGATGTACTGCTTGTTGTTGACCGAGAAGGTCATCGGCGGCGCCTTGAGCGGCGTGCCGACGTTGAAGCTGAACATCCCCTCCAGCGTCTCGTCGTTCAGGGCGATGAACTCGCCGTCCGTGAGCGTCGTGAAGATCAGGCCGCCGGCCGTGGCGAGCACGCCGGAGCGGATCTCGACCGGCGTGGCGATCTTGGCGCAGGAACTGCGAACGCAAGGGTGGCAACGCCGGCCAGAAGGGCCGGCGCCAGCCGAGATGAATGGTTCATCATGGTTGTGGAATCCCTCCCCGTTGAAATCGTCAAGCTCCCACAATTTGGGAGCTTTAATCACAGCCGTCCCCTAAAGGGAATCCCCTTTATGGGTACAGGACCTAGTCCGAGCCTACATTACAATCTACGGGAAAGGGAATCACAGGACAA
>VGER01000027.1 GCA_016869235.1 Alphaproteobacteria bacterium
CGGCTGGCCCCACGCCCCCCGCGTTGGCCAGCGCGTTTAGCGCCTGGGCCTGCGGGTCGGCGGCCTGGGCCACCGGCGGCGCGCCCGGGATGGGCGGGCGCAGCCCGAAGTCGGGCGGCAGCACCAGCGGCGACTTGGTGACGACGGTGAATTCGTCCGGCGACTGGCGCACGAGGCCAAGGCTCTCGCGCACGTTGCTGCAGCCGCCAAGCATGACGGAAGCGGCCAGAATCCCTGCGGCCAACGCCCTGTTCATGGCGCCTAGATACCGCGGCCCCGCCGGGCGAACAAGCTCGGCAGAACGATGAGGGCGAAGCCGACGACGATCGCCGCGTCGGCCACGTTGAACACCGGCCACCAATCGAAGGCGCCGAGGTGCGCATAGAGGAAGTCGTATACCCACCCCCAGCGCAGGCGATCGACCAAGTTGCCCAGCGCGCCGCCGACCGCAAGACCGAGCCCAACGGCCAGGACCGCCGATCGCGCGCGCGCCATCCACACCACGAGGAAGCCCGTCACGACCACGGCGAAGGCGACCAGCAGAATCGGGCCGAGCTGCGAGCGGCTTTGCAGCATGCCGAAGCTGATGCCGGTGTTGCGCACCGCGACGAGGTCGAGGAACGGCAGTACCGGCAACACGCGGCCGCCCGGAACGACGTCGAGCACTTCCATGGCGTACCACTTGGTCGCCTGGTCGAGGACGAAGACGACGACCGCGACGAGGAGACCGAGCCGCAACACCGCTATGCCGTGGCGACCGCGTCCACGCAGCGGTGGCAAAGGTCGTTGTGATCCTTGCCGACTTCCGGCAGCACCCGCCAGCAGCGCTCGCATTTCTCGCCGCCGGCCAGGCCGGCGCGCACCGCGACGTCCTTGACATCGGGATCGGTGAACGCCGGCGTACCCGCGGGCGGCGGATCGTCGTGCAGGGCGATGCCCGAGGTGATGCAGATCTCGGCGAAGTCCACGCCCTTGAGGGCATCCCGGTAAGCAGCGACGCCGTACACCTCGGGGTGGCCCTGCAGGGAAGCGCCGATGCGCTTCTCGCGCCGTTCCACCTCCAGGGCGCCGGTGACGACCCGCCGCAGGGTGCGCAACTTCTCCCACCGTTCGGCGAGCTTGGCGTCACGCCATGACGCCGGCACCGTCGGGAACTGCCGCAGGTGCACGCTCTCGTTGTCGCCGGGATTGCGCTCCAGCCACGCCTCTTCGGCGGTGAAGCACAGCACCGGCGCCAGCCATGCGGTGAGGCACAAATAGATGTGGTCGAGCACGGTGCGGGCGGCGCGGCGCCGCGTGGCGCGCACCGGGTCGCAGTAGAGCACATCCTTGCGCACGTCGAAGTAGAACGACGACAGGTCGTTGGTGCAGAAGGCGTGCAACTCGACGAACAGGCGGTGGAAGTCGAAGTCGTTGCAGCACTGGCGCACCACCGCATCCATCTCGGCCAGGCGGTGCAGGACCCAGCGTTCGAGCTCGGGCATCTGTGCCGCCTCGATCTTCTCGGCGGCGGTGAAGCCATCGAGCAAGCCGAGCACGTAGCGCAGCGTGTTGCGCAGCTTGCGGTAAGAGTCGATTTGGGCTTGCAGGATCTTCTGGTCGATCTTGAGATCCTCGGAGTAGTCCGAGGACACCACCCACAGGCGCAGGATGTCGGCGCCGAGCTTCGAGGTGACGTCCTGCGGCGCCACCACGTTGCCGAGCGACTTGGACATCTTGCGGCCCTCGCCGTCCATGACGAAGCCGTGGGTCAGCACGGCCTCATAAGGCGCGCGGCCGCGCGTGCCGCACGCTTCCAGCAGCGAGGTGTGGAACCAGCCGCGGTGCTGGTCGGAGCCTTCCAGATAGAGCGACGCCGGCCACGCCAGGTCCTTGTTGCCTTCGAGCACGAAGGCGTGGGTCGACCCGGAGTCGAACCACACATCGAGGGTGTCCATCGACTGCTCGTAGCGGGCGGGGTCGTGCTTGTTGCCGAGGAAGCGCGCCGGCGGGCTGGCGTACCAGGCGTCGCCGCCTTCCTTGGCGAAGGCCGCGACGATGCGCGCGTTCACCTCGGCATCGCGCAGGGGCTCGCCCGTCTCCTTGTCGATGAACACCGCGAGCGGAACGCCCCACGAGCGCTGGCGCGAGACGACCCAGGCGGGGCGCGACTCGATCATGGCGTAGATGCGGTTGCGGCCCTGGGCCGGCACCCACCGCACCTCGTCGATGGCCTTGAGCGCCCTCGCCCGCAGGTCGTTGGCGTCCATGCTGATGAACCACTGCGGCGTGGTGCGGAAGATCAGCGGCGCCCTGGCGCGCCAGGAGTGCGGATAGGAGTGCACCACCTTGCCGCGGCCAAGCAGCGCGCCCTGCCCTTGCAGCGCGGCACTCACCTCGTCGGCGACGTCGTAGACGTGCTTGCCGGCGAACAGCGGCACGCGCTCGTAGAAGCGGCCGTCCTCGCCCACCGTCTGCGGCACCTCGATGCCGTGCTGCTGGCCGAGGATGAAGTCGTCCTCGCCGTGTCCCGGCGCGATGTGCACGAAGCCGGTGCCGGTCTCCATGTCGACGAAGCCCGCCGGCAGCACGGGCACGTCGAAATCGTAGCCCTTGCCGCGCAAGGGGTGCGCGAGCTTGGCGCCTGCCAGCTCCTTGCCGCGCAAGCGCGCGACCACGTCGACGCCTACGCGGGTTTCCTTCCTAACGGCATCGAGAAGCGGCTCGGCGACAATGAGCTCCTCGCCGACACGGCCGAGACTCTTGTCGCCGGCGGACGTCACTCGCACCCGCACGTAGTCCTGCTCCGGCGCCACCGCGACCGCGCGGTTGCCGGGCAGCGTCCACGGCGTGGTCGTCCAGATGACGACTGCCGCTCCCTTGGCGGCAGCGCTCGTGGTCTGCACGACGGGGAAGCGCACGAACACGGTCGTCGAGGTGTGGTCGTGGTACTCGACCTCGGCGTCGGCGAGCGCGGTCTTCTCGACCGGCGACCACATCACCGGCTTGTAGCCGCGGTAGAGCCCGCCGTTCATGAGGAACTTGAGCAGCTCGGCGACGATGCCGGCTTCGGCGGCAGGCGCCATGGTGGCGTACGGGCGCGGCCAGTCGCCTTCGATGCCGAGGCGCTTGAACTCCTCGCGCTGCACGTCGATCCACTTGGCGGCGAAGCGGCGGCATTCGTCGCGCAGCTCGAGCACCGGCACCTTGTCCTTGTCGCGGCCGGCCTTGCGGTACTCCTGCTCCACCGCCCACTCGATCGGCAGGCCGTGGCAATCCCAGCCCGGGACGTAGTTGGCGTCCTTGCCCATCATCTGCTGGGAGCGGTTGATGACGTCCTTGAGGACCTTGTTGAGCGCGTGGCCGATGTGGATGTGGCCGTTCGCGTACGGCGGGCCGTCGTGGAGGATGAACTTGTCACGGCCCTTCGCCTGCTCGCGCAGGCGCTTGTAGAGGTCGAGCTTCGCCCAGCGCGCCAGCAGCTGCGGCTCGCGCTCGGGCAGGCCGGCCTTCATGGCGAAGCCGGTCTTGGGCAGGAAAACGGTGGCTTTGTAGTCTTTCGACGAAGCGTCGTTGGGCATGGCGGCCTTGCGGGTTCAGGAGCTCGGGAATACGGGCGTGCGCGCCCAGGCGGTCCTCAGCGGAGGACCGGGGTAATTCGTATTCCGCTGCGGCGCAGAACTCGGGCCATGGCCCGGGCGTTGTAGCAACCGCAGCCCTGCCTGTCGAGAAAGCGGCCCCCCGCAGGGCGGAGTACCGCGAGGGCGCCTCGGGCCGGACTAGGCCTGGTAGGCGAAGGTCCCCATCATGCCGGCTTCCATGTGGAACAGGTGGTGGCAGTGGAAGGCCCAGGCGCCCGGATTGTGGGCGTCAACCGCGATCGTCAACGAGCGATCCGGCGGCACCAGCACCGTGTCGCGCACGGCACCGCTGAAGCGCCAGCCGTCGAAGGCGACCACCTGGAAGACGTGCCCATGCAGATGCATCGGGTGCATCATCATGCTCGTGTTGTGCATGGTGATCTCGGCGCGTTCGCCCTTGCGCACGACGAGCGGCCGCTTGCTCGCCATGGTCCATTCGTAGTCGCCCATGCCGCCGCCCAGCGTCACGTCGAATTCGCGGTCGGGCACGCGCTCCGCCAGCGGCTTGCGAGCCTGCAGGCGGATTTCCGTGTTCAGCGTGATGGCCGGCGCGCCGCGGGAGCCGCGCTCCTCGACCTTGGCCACGGCTGCTCCCGGCGCGCGCAGGATGATTCCGGTCCGCTCCGGCGCCGCTTCGCGCAACGCGAGCACGGGGAAGGCACCGCCGGACGCCGGCACCCGCACGCGCAGATCCAGTCGCTGACCCATTCCGATCGGGAAGCGCGTGCCCGACAGGGGTTCGACCTCGTTGCCGTCCACGGCGATGAGGCTGCCGGGCAGCTGACCCAGCTCGATATGGAAGGCGGTCGCCGCCGCCGCATTGATGACGCGCAGGCGCACGCGGCCTCCGGCCTCGACCGGCACCACTTCCGGGTCGGCCAGCGTGCGATCGTTGGCGAGGTAGGCGTCGTACTCGATGTCGTTCGCGTGCACCATGGCGGCGTGGTCCATGCCGGGCATGTCCATGCCCATCATGCCGCCCATGCCCATCCCGCCGCCCATGCCCATGTCGTGGCCGCCGTGCTGGAGGTTGTGCAGCAGCTCGTCAGCGGGCGTGAAGGAGAAGTCGTGCAGCAGGAGGGCCACTTCCTGCTCGTCCGCGGGCGCAGCGTCCTCGACGATCAGCGGCGCCGCCAGAAGCTCCTGCTGCTGCAGGGTATGCGCGTGCATCCAGTGCGTGCCGCCGGCCGGCAGCGGGAAGTCGAAGCGGCGCGTTTCGCCCGCGCCAATGAGCGGCAGCGGCGCGTTGGCAACGCCGTCCGCTTCCCAGGGCGGGGTGAGCCCGTGCCAATGGACGATGGTGTCGCTCGCGGTCCCGTTGCGCAACAGGACGTCGAAGGGGTCGGCAGCGGCGAAGCGCATGCCGGCGCGCCCCTGCTCATCCTACAGGCCGTAGACCGAAGCAGGCTTGCCGTTCACCTCGATGACGCGGCGCACGATCTTGATCTCGCGCGTGCCGGCGGCGCGCGGGCCGCGCCGCGAGTGGAGCGAACGAGGCCATCGCGGCGCCGGCGAGCGCGCCCTGCAGAAACTGGCGGCGGTGCATCGGCGATCTCATGGGGCGGACTCCCTCAGGAAGAAAAAGGGGCGCGCCAATGGCGCGCCCCGACCAAGCAAATGACTGGGCGCGCTTCAGTCGACGAGACGATCGTACTCAGGGTGCACGATGATGAGCGCGCGCAAGGTGCCGTTCGCTTCGACGATATAGGTGGCTTCGCACTCCTCGCCCACCTTGATGTGGTTGAGGTCGTGCACGCTGAACCCGGTGATGACATGACCGCCGATGGTGATGGTCTTCGCCTGAATGTTGACCGCCTCGACGCGGCCGCGAATGTAGTTCGCAGCTTGCACCGGGTGTGCGGCCTGGGCGATGGGGATCAGCGTGGTGGCCGACAGCACGGCGGCGGCCGCCGCTGCAACAACGATCTTCTTCATGGGATGCAATCCTCTAGCTTCTCTGGGCTAATCCCCAGGATGGCCGGGATAAAAGCATCGGCCGCAATCGCCGCCATCCGTCGCGCCGCGTAGGGATGACTACCTACGCTGCGCAGCGAAAGGCGCGCGGCCCGCGCGCGGGCTAGGCCGCGCCGGCGCGGAAGCGATCCGGCGCGTAGTCCGGATCGGCCAGGATGGCGCGGGCGCGCGCCGCGTCCTCGTCCATGGCGCGCCTGAGCGCGGCGACGTCGGCAAACTTCATCTCGGGGCGAAGGAACTCGACCACGTCGACACAGAGCTGGCGGCTGTAGAGGTCGCCCGAGAAATCGAACAGGTGCGCCTCGAACAGCGGTTGGTCTCCGTCGAACGTCGGGCGCACGCCGACGCTCGCCACGCCGGCGCGCAAAGGTGCTTCGTTCTCGATCCGCACACGCACCGCGTAGACGCCGAAGCGCGGGCGCAGCATGTCGCCGAGCCGCAGGTTGGCGGTCGGATATCCGAGACGCCGCCCGCGCGCGTTGCCCCGCCGCACGACGCCGGCGACGCGCCACCAGTCGCCGAGGATCTCGGCGGCGGCGAGCGGCACGCCGTCGGACAGCAGGGTGCGCACGCGGCTCGACTTCACGGCGGCGGCGGCGCCGACCGTGCCGACCACCGTGACGTTGAAGCCGGCGCGCGCGCCAAGCTCGCGCAGCAGCTTGGGATTGCCAAGGCGCCGGTGCCCGAAGATGAAGTCCTCGCCGACCGCGACGTGGCGCACACCCAGCCCTCGCGCCAGCACGTCGTCGACAAACTTCTCGGCCGGCAGCAGCGACAGGCGGCGGTTGAAGCGGCCGACATAGGCGAGGTCTACGCCGAGCGCGGCGAGGCGCAGCACCTTGGCGCGGAAGGGAGTGATGCGGAACGGCGGCGCGTCGGGACGGAAGAACTGGCGCGAGTGCGGCTCGAACGTCAGCACCCCCAGCGGAACTTCGAGCTTCGCCGCGGCGACGCGCGCCGCGTCGATCACCGCCTGGTGGCCGCGGTGCACGCCGTCGAAATTGCCGAGCGCCACCGCCGCGCCGCGCGCATCGGCCGGCGGCTTCTCGAGGGAGCGGACAATGCGCATGCGAGGCAGGTGGGGTAGAGACTTGGGGGTGGTCGCGGCGAGCCCGCACCGGGCTATATAGGAGCCAGGCGGCAGCGACAAGGAAGCGGAGCGGCGAGCGGCGTGAAGGCGATCGTTCAATACGAGCCGGGAGGACCGGAGGTGCTGCGCTGGGAGGAGCGCGCGCTTCCCGCCGCCGTGGGACCGGACGACCTGCTGGTGCGTCACACCGCGGTGGGCGTCAATTTCATCGACGTCTACCACCGCCAGGGCCGCTACCCGGTGCAGGCCTATCCGGCCGGCGTCGGCGCCGAGGGCGTCGGCGTCGTGGAGGCGGTGGGCGACGGCGTCAGGGGCCTGCGCGCCGGCCAGCGGGTCGGCTACGCCTTGCGCTCGCCCGGCGCCTACGCCGAGAGCCGTGTCGTACCTGCGGCGGCGTGCGTCGCCGTGCCGGACGACATTCCCGACGAGGTCGCCGCCGTCCTCATGCTCAAGGGCCTGACGGCGGAGTACCTCCTGCACCGCACCCACGCCGTGCAGCCCGGCGATACCATCCTGGTGCACGCGGCGGCCGGCGCCACCGGCCTATTGCTGTGCCAGTGGGCGAGCGCGCTCGGCGCGCGCGTCATCGGTACCACGTCGACGCCGCAGAAGGCCGAGGTCGCCCGCACGTACGGGGCCGAAGAGGTCATCCTCTACACCCAGGACGACTTCGCGGCGCGCGCCAGGTCGCTGACCGCGGGACGCGGCGTGCAGGTGGTCTACGACGGCGTCGGCAAGGACACGTTCCAAAAGTCCCTCGATTCCCTTGCGGTGCTCGGCCACCTGGTGAGCTTCGGCGCGTCGTCGGGACCGGTGCAGCCGTTCGACCTCGCCAAGCAGGCGGCGGGCTCGCTCACCGTGTCGCGGCCGGTGCTGTTCCATTACACCGCCGAGCGGCGGCGGCTGGAGGAGATGGCGGCGCGAACCTTCGCCGCCTACCGCGACGGCAAGATCCGGCCCGAGGTGGGCAAGTCGTTCGCGCTCAAGGATGCCGCCAAGGCGCACCGCGCGCTGGAATCGCGCACCAGCATCGGCGCGATGGTGCTGATTCCCTAGAGCTGCGGCGCCGGCAGCGGGCCGCTGTGCTTCTCGCCGCTCGGCAGGATGGTGTCCTTGAAGATGGCCTCTTGGAAGTTGGAGCCGCGCACGTCGGCCGCCTGCAGACGCGCCTCGGTGAAGTCGGCACCCTTGAGCTTGGTCTCGAACAGCTTGGCGCCGTAGAGGTCGGCCTGGCGGAAGACGGCCCCTTCGAGGTTGGCGCCGGTGAGGTCGGCGTTGACGAGGTCGGCCACCTCGAGCACGACGCCGGATAGGTCGAGATCGACCAGATTGGCGTCGTTGAGGATGGAGCCGCCGAGGTTGGCGCCCTTGATGATGGCGCCGCCGCGGCGAATCTCGCGCAGGTCGGACTCGATCAGGTAGGCGCCGGTGAGGTTGGCGCGCTGCATGCGGGCGCGGCGCAGCACGCCGCCGTTCATGTACACCCCGGACATGTCGGCGAGGGTCAGGGCGAGATAGAACGCCGCATTGTGCAGGCGCGCGTCGCGCAGGCTGGCCTGGCGCAGGTTGGCGAGGCTGGCGTCGGCGTCGACGAGGTTGGCGCCGGCAAGGTTGGCGCCGGCGAGATTCGCCTCGACCAGCGTGGCGCCGACGAGGTAGGCGCCGGCGAGGTTGGCGCCGGACAGGGCGCGGCGCGATAGGTCGACTTTCTCCAGGCTGCAGTTGGGACGGTTCTTGGTCTGCCCGGCGAGGAAGGCGTCATCGACGGCGCCCTGGGTGGTGCGCACTTCGCCGCCGGCGGCGAACAGATGGCCGCCGACGACCACCTCGGCGTTGCCCGCATCCTGGGCGGCGGCGGGCGCGGCGACGAGCAGCGCCGCCAGCAGAACTCCGATGGTGCGCATGCTCATCCGGTCGTCTCCTTGGGTCAGCCGGCGGTCGCCGACGTCGGCGTCGACGGGCGGTATTCCGGCACGAGCTCCGAGAGCACCTCGAGCGTTTCGTTGGTGCGGCGCTCGCGCGCGGCGCGCTCGAGGCGCTCCAGGCGCGGCTTCAACAGCTCGTAGTCCATGGCGCGGCCGAGGCCTATCCGTATTCCTTCGTAGCGCGAGGCGCGCAGATCTTCGGCGGCGTGCGCCAGCTCCTCGGCGAGCTTCTCGCCGGGCCGGAGCCCGGTGAAGACGATGTCGGCGGCGCCGGCCGGCTTCTTGCCGGCCAGGCGCACCATCTGGCGGGCGAGGTCCTGGATGCGCACCGGCTCGCCCATGTCGAGGATGAAGATGGCGTCGCGCCCCGCCTCGTCGGCGGGGATGGCGGTGGCGAGCAGCACCAGCTCCACCGCCTCCTTCACGGTCATGAAGTAGCGCGTGACGTCGGGGTGGGTGACGGTGAGCGGCAGGCCGGCGGCGAGCTGGTGCTCGAACAGCGGGATCACCGAGCCGGTCGAGCCCAAGACGTTGCCGAAGCGCACGGTGACGAAGCGCGTCGGGCCGCCGCTGCGCGCCAGCGCCTGGCAGGCGAGCTCGGCGGCGCGCTTGGACGCGCCCATGACGGACGAGGCGTTGACCGCCTTGTCGGTCGAGATCAGCACCATGGCGGCGGTGCCGGCGGCGCGGCAGGCGTCAGCGACGTTGCGCGTGCCGATGGTGTTGGTGAGGATCGCCTCTTCCGGGTTGATCTCGGACAGCGGCACGTGCTTGAAGGCCGCGGCGTGGAAGACCAGCTCGGGCCGCTCGCGGGCGAAGATCACCGCGAGGCGCTTCGGATCGCGCACGTCGCCCAAGAGCGCGGTGCGCGGCAGATCGGGCCAGCGCTCGGACAGATCGCGGTCTATGACGTAGAGGTTGAACTCGCTGTTCTCGACCAGGGCGACGTGCGCCGGCCCGAACGCGGCGACCTGGCGCACGAGCTCGGAGCCGATGGTGCCGCCGGCGCCGGTCACCAGCACGCGGCGGCCGGCGATGAGGCGGCGCATGGCGTCGCGGTCGAGCACCTTCTGGGCGCGGCCCAACAGGTCCTCGACGTCGACGGTGCGCACCTCGACCTGGCCCTCGCGCAGGTCGGCGAGGCGCGGGATGCGGCCGACGCTCATGCCGGCCTTCTCGGCGAGCTCGACCAGCTTGCGCACGGCCGGCCCCTCGAACTCGCCGGCGAGCACGAGTCGGTGCGGGAGGCGGTCCTTGCGCAAGAGCTTGTCCACCACGGCGGGGATCTCGTCGATGGCGCCCATGACGCGCACGCCGCGGATGTCGCGGCCGATGCGGCCCGGCTTGTCGTCGACGATGCCGACCACCTCGTAGGGGGCGGAGCGCGAGCGCGTCATCTCGCGGATGAACGCGTCGGCGGCGTCGCCGGCGCCGACCAGCAGTACAGGCACGCGGGCGAGGTCGGGCTGGCCGAAGGCGACGCGCAGGTTGCCGTCCTTGACGGCGCGATAGGCGAAGCGCGGCGCCGTGAGCAGAAAGACGAGGAACAGCCATAGCAGCGGCAGCGATGAGCGCGGATAGTCCTCGAGACGCATGAAGACGAACAGCACCGGCACCAGCAGGAGCACCGCGGCGGTGACGGCGCGCACGATCGCCGAGAGATCGCGCACCGAAGCGTAGTACCAGATGCCGCGGTAGAGGCCGAAGCGCCAGAAGACGACCGCGCAGAGGGCGGTGAACAAGAGCGTGCCGGGCCACAGGAAGCCCCACGGCTGCGGCGCGCCCGCCAGCCAATAGCGCGCCTTGATGGCAAGCTCGAAGCTTGCCGCCGCCATGACGAGGTCGTGGACGGCGACGGTGGCGATGCGGCGATTGAAGGCGAGATTCATCGGCTCGATGGCACGTCCGCAATCGGAGCGGCAGCGACCCGCTCAAAGTACCACAACAGGGCGGCGGTCAGGCCGAGCCCCGCCACCAGCGGCAGCCAGGCGGAGTCGGGATAGCGCACCGCCATCAGCGCCAGCGCCACCAGCGCGACGTTGAGCGCGGCGACGCGCAGGCTCACCGCGGCGTGGCTGCCCATCGCCAGCGCGGCGCGCTGGTAGGCGTGGGTGCGGTGGGCGACCCAGGGTTTCTCGCCGCGGGCGAGGCGGCGGACGAGCGTGAGCGTCGCGTCGGCGACAAAGTAGAGCGGCAGCAGCAGCGCCGGAACCCACTGGCCGCGCGCCGCCATCACCAGCAGCAGCCAGCCGAGCAGGTAGCCGAGCGGGATGCTGCCGGAATCGCCGAGGAACACCCGCGCCGGCGCCCAGTTCCACAACAGGAAGCCCATCGCCGCGGCGGCTGCGGTCATGCCGTAGAGGGCGACGATCGGCGGCATGCCGCCCATGGTGGCGGTGAGCGCCAAGCCGACGCCGATGGCGGCGATCTCGACCCCGGCAATGCCGTCGATGCCATCCATGAAGTTGAACAGGTTGATGAACCACACCCACAGGCCGATGGACAGCGCGGCGTCGACCCAGAACGGCACGCCCGGGAACACCTGCGCCGGCAGCGACGAGAAGCCGATGACCACCGCGACCGTCTGGGCGAACAGGCGCACCAGCGGCGACAGGCCGCCGCGCACGTCGTCGCGCAACGACAGGATCGCCAGCACCGCCGCCGCGCCGAGCAGCGGCGTCAGCCCGAACGCGATGACGCCCCAGCTGGTGCGCAGGTTGGCGTCGGCCCACCACCACGCCAGCGCCACCACCGCGACGACGGCGATGCCGCCGCCGTTGGGCGTCGGATTCACATGACTGGAGCGATGATTGGGCGCGGCGAGGGCGCGTGCACGGCGCAGGGCCCAGATGGCCGCCGCCGTGCCGAGCCAGGACAGCACCACCGCCGCCGCCGTGAGGACGCCGAGCACCGCGAAGGTCACGACGCTATTTCTTTGCCAGCGCCGCCGGCACTTGCGCCGTAGGGATCTTGGCGAGCGGCTGGCCCGCGGCGCCGCCGGCGGCCGGCTTGGATGCGGGCTTGGGCGCGGGCTTGGGTTGGGGTCGCACGGGCCCCGGCAGGGCGGCGCGCACCACCATGGCGGCGAGCGCCAGCGAGGCAATCCACCAGTTCTGCCAGATGCCGTAGGAGAGTCCGGCCAGCACCAGGGTCGTCACGATCGCCGCATGCCCCGCCGCGACCGGCATGCCGTGCGGCATCAGCGCGACGTAGCGGAACGCCATCGCCACCAGCGCCGCCAGCGCGAAGGCGCCTGCAAGCCCGAGCTCGAGCCATACCTGCAGCGCGGCGTTGTGCGGATGCAGCGACAGGCTGGGACCTTCCTCGACGCACTCGACCTCGCCGCCCGGGATGCTGCGCGAGGAATCGAGGCCCCAGCCGAGCAGCGGCTTCTCCAGGATGCGCGCGCCGGCGAACTCCCAGATGCACAGGCGGTGCGCGACGGACGAGCGCATCTCGGCGACCTGGGGCGCAAAGCGCTCGAAGCCGACCATGGCCGGCACGAGCGGCGCCAGCGCGATCGCCAGCACGGCGACAGTGCCGACGAGCTTCACCAGGTAGCGGCCGAGGAGCTGCGTGAGGACGAACGTCACCGCGCCAAGGGCGATGGCGATTCGCGCGGCGAGCATGTCGCCGGTCAGGACGATCAGCGTCGCCGCCATCAGAGCGACAATGCCGAGGAAGCGCGTGCCGGCCGCCGCATACGGCCACACCAGGATGGCGAGGACCGACAGCGCCGGGTTGAGCATGTTGGCGTCGAGGACCGGACCTTTGCCGCCCTGGTAGAGGACGAAATACGTGATCGGCATGCCGCCGTAGAACTCGACACCGAGCAGCAGGCAGCCGAAGGCATAGCCGGCGCCGGCGGTGGCGGCGAAGCCCTTGCGCCCCGCCTCGTCGAGCGAGGCGGCGGCGGCGAGGACGATGGCGATCGCGACGAACAGGCCGAGCAACGATCCCGCGAGGCGGAGCGCGTCGCCGGGCACCAAGGCCCAGGGTGCGGTGGCGGCGCCGAACGCGGTCAGCCCTAGCAGGAGCCAGGCGTGGCGCTGGCGCAGGATCGGCCGCCAGGCGCGCTCGCGCACGGCGACGTACAGCAGCACCAGCGCCGTGCCGGCGAGCAGCAACACCTCGCCCTTGTGGCCCACCACCGACAGGGGCAGGACGGTGAAGCCGGCGAAGGTCAGCGTCTGGCCGAGGAGCTGCTTCATGCGGCGGCCGGCGCCGGCTGGTCGTCCTGCAGCACGTCGCCGTACACGGCAAGCGAGTCGGCGACGAAGCCCTCGACCGAGAACTCCGCCATCACCCGCGCGCGGCCGCGGGCGCCCATGTCGGCGCGCAGCTTCTTGTCCTCCAGCAGCCGTTTGATGGCGGCGGCCAGCGCCGCGGCGTCGCGCACCGGCACCAGGAGACCGTTGTCGCCGTCGCGCACCACCTCGCGGCAGCCGGGAACATCGGTGGTGACGATGGCGCGCCCCACCGACGCCGCCTCAATGAGCACGCGCGGCAGCCCCTCGCGGTAGGAGGGCATGACGACGATGTGGCTGAGCGCGAGTTCGATGGGCATCTCGGTGGAGAAGCCGCGCCACTCGACGATGCCCTCTTCTTCCCACGCGCGCACTTCGGCCTCGGTGACGTTGGTCGGGTTGTCGGGATCGGTGCGGCCGAGCAGGCGGAACCGAGCCTCGGCGCCCTGGGCCTTGAGCGCGCCCGCGGCGGCGACGAACTCGCGCACGCCCTTGTCACCGATGATGCGAGCCGGGAACAGGACGAGCGGCGGGCCCGGCGGCTCCGGCGTGTAGGGGAACTCGCGGGTGTCGACGCCGCAGCCGCGGATCATCACGGTGATGCCGCGATCCACCACGCGATGGCGCAGGAACAGGTCGAGATCGTCGGGATTCTGGAAGATGGCGCGCGCGTTGGGATGCCCGAGCGCAGCCCGGTACAGGGCGAGCACCAGGGTGCGCTGGACCCAGGCGAGCGGCCCGCCGATCAGAAACAGGTAGCCGAGACCGGTGACGGCGTGCACGACCGCCGGCACCTTGCGCAGGCGCGCGACGAGGCCGCCGTAAAGCACGGGCTTCATGGTGACGGCATGGACGATGTCGGGCTTGAGCTCGCCGATCAGCCGCCAATACGCCTGCAGCAGGCGCAGCTCGCCGGCAACGGCCCGCGCACCGCGCCGCAGCGGGATGTCGTGCACGACGATGCCGGCACCCTTTATCAGCTCCACCGCGCGCGGCTCGAAGGGCACGCCGACGTGCACCTCGAAGCCGACCGCGCGCGCCGCCAGCGCGATCGACAGCCGATGGGTGACGAAGAACGGCGCGTCGTTGAGAAGCAACAACAGACGCTTCGGCGGCAGCGGAGCGCGCACGGGAGGCGTTGCCGTCACGCTGCCCCTCCGCGCTTCACGCCGACGAGGGTGTAGTGGGGAAACGGCGGAGGCAAGCGCTTGAGCGCGAGCGGCGCAACAAGCGCATGCCGCCACCCCCATCGGCCCAGGGCGAAGTAGCCGGCCAAGGTCGTCGGCAGGGACGCGAACGGGAATTCGAAGGAGCGGAACAGCACCGGGAGTTGGCAATGCTAGGCGGCGGGCGACGGCAGGCCAAGCCGATTCTCGCCCTCGCGGCGGCCTTGCGCTAGGTTGCGGCCAACGATGCACGACGCGCGACCGCGGCCCAACCCCTGGCTTCTGTTGCCCATCGAGACCAAGGCGCGGGAGTTTCACGCCAAGGTGCTGCAGGCCGCGGTGGCGGCCGAGCGCGGATTCGACGTCGTGGTCGGTGACCAGAATGCAATGGTCAAGAATGTCGCGCGGCTGCCGCGCGGCGTGTACCTCGACAAGAGCGTCTCGCGCACGAAGACCAAGCACTTCCGCAGCCTGACGGCGATCGGCAATCGCGTCGTCGCCTGTTGCGAGGAGGGGCTGGTCTATCGCGACCCCGACACCTACTTGCACGAGCGCGTGTCGAACGATTCGCTGGCGCTCGCCGATCGGTTCTTTGCCTGGGGCGAGGTGCAGGCCGCGGACGTCCTGCGCAAGGCGCCTGAGGCCGCGGCCAAGCTGCGGGTTACCGGCAACCCGCGCTTCGATATCCTGCGCCCCGATCTGCGCCCGGTGTTCGCACCGGAAGTCACGGCGCTGCAGCGGCGCTTCGGCCGCTACCTTCTCGTGGCGACGAACTTCAGCCGCTACAACCATTTCCTCGGCTACGACTCGTGGATTGCGAACCTGCAGAAGCGCGGCACCATCGCCAATGACGCGGAGTTGGCGTTCTTTCGGCGCTGGCGTGATTACCTTGGCGTTCTATTCCACGGCTTCGCGTCGGCAATCCCGGTGCTCAGCCGCGCCTTTCCGAATCACAGCATCGTCGTGCGGCCGCATCCTTCCGAAAACCACGACGCGTGGCGCCGCCTGACCGTCGGCATCGCCAACGTGACCGTGGCGTTCGAAGACAGCGTCGTGCCGTGGATCGCGGGCGCCGATGTGGTCGTGCACAACAGCTGTACCACGGGTGTGGAGGCTTATCTGCTCGGCCGTCCGGTGGTGGCGTACCGGCCGGCCACGGACACGCTGCTCGACTCGCGCTTGCCGCACGCAGTGAGCAACGAAGCGTTCAACGAGGACGAACTCGTCGCCCAGGTGCGCGCCGGAGTCGCCGACGCACTGCCGGCCACGGAGCATGCGGAGTCGGAAGCCGCGCGCTACATCGCCGGCCACAACGGCCGGCTCGCTGCCGACAGGGTCATCGACGGACTGGTCGAACTCGGCATCAATCCCAGCCTGTATCGGCCATCGCCCGGCGACCGCGTACTCTTCCGCGTGGAGGCCGCAGCCGCCCGGTTGGCGCCCATCAGCCGCCGCCTGCGCGTTGATGCGCGCGCCGACGCCTACGTGCGCCAAAAATTCCCGGGCATCGCCCTAGCCGAGGTGAACGATGCCCTGGACCGCTTCCGTCGGGTCACAGGACGCTTTTCCGCCATCCGCGCCTCCGCGATGGGCGCTAGAAGCTGCTACCGGATTACCAGCGAATCCTAGCGTGCTCCCATCGCTTCGCGACGAACGGAACCAGCGCCATCGCCGTGGCGACCGCAAGGCAGGGAATGAGCACCAGGTTGTATCGGGAGATGCTGATCGAAGCAAAGGCGTAGAGCCCGGCCATGAACCATGCCGGAGCGGCGAGCAGCACGAATGTCCAGTCACGCCGGCGGACGCGCGACGCAAGGACGAAGGCGAAGATCGGCACGGTGATCAGGCCCCAATACTTCGCGACCCAGATGCCGCGCCACAGGAGCGCGAAGGTTACGGCCACGTGCCATAACGGCTGGGCGAGAATCCCTGTGCGCACCAAATAGCCCAACGCCTGGTCTTCAGCGCCGGCCTGTGTCACTGCGTTGGCGAGCAGCTCGGCGCGCCCGAGCTCATACAAGGTATCCGTGCCGTCGAGTGAGAGCCGCCGGAACGAGTCGCCGCCAAACAGCGCACCTGCGAGGTTGTCCCCGAAATCCGGCAGCCAGTAGACAAAGGCCACCGCCCACTCTTTGGTTGTCATCTCGTTGTACGCCAGGCGCTGCGCAAGGATGCGTGAGCCGTACGACCCGGCGCGGTCCGCGGCATGGAATGTAACTTGATTGCGGATGATCCATGGACCGGCGACAACCAACGCCGCGGCGACGGCTACCACGGCGCCACGCGCGATCTGCCCCGCGTTGGCTCGCCAGATCATTGCGGCAACGGCCGCCGTCGCAAGTGCGCCAGCGCCGAGGAGCGCGTACTCGGCGCGCACCAGCGTCAGCACGCCAAGGAGCGCGCCCGCGCACGCAAGCCTTGCTGTCGTCGGGCGGCGTGCCGCGGCAAGAGCAGCAAGCGTGCCGAACACGAACAACGGCAAGACTAGGTTCTCTGTGAGAAACATGGTCGCGTAGGCGGCAAACTCGCCCGATAAGAGCGCGATCGCCATCGCCACCCACGCCACGGCGCGGCGTCCCGTAACGAGAAGCGCGATCAGCCAAGTCCCGAACGAGGCGATAGCGGCCAGCATGCCCTGAATGGGCACCGCCAGACCATATGAGCGTGGGCAGGTGGTCGTGTCGTCGTTGCGATGTTCACGGAAGCAGGCCACGCTGGCGGCAAACTTGCCGTCCAGCACCATGAGGCCGGCGAGGAACGCGGGATAGAGCGGCCCGTACTTCCGGTCGGGGGCGATCGGGGCAGCATCGAAGTCGGCGCCATCGCCGAATACCCCCTGCAGCACCAACCCCGACGCGATGTTCAGGTACCGGTATTCGTCCGCGTACGGCTCACGCGGGCGCGCCGATGCGATCTGCAGGGCAATGACCAGCGCGGCCACGAGCAGCGCCAGGACGGCGTGTTTGGGCGCGCGTGGTCCAATTCGGTCGGCCATCGCGTCTCCAGGGTAGGCCCGGCGCCAAACCGCAACGCGATCGGGGATGGTCGGGCCGCAGATGGGAGATCAGCGTACCAATTGCCACGCACGCACGATAGGAGGCCATCGCACGCGCTCGCCGCAGCGCCGGTCAGGCGGGGAGTGCAGACGGCCGCCCTGGCGCGCGGTCAATCAAATCGGAACCAACGAGCGCGCTCTAGATTCTTGTTCCTTGCGCCCTCTCCTGCGGGAGCCGCTCCATACTTCGCCGGAAAGAGCTTTAGGTGCGCCAGATCTCGGCGGCGACAGCCGCGCGCACGCGCTCGCTCGCCCGGCCGTCGGGGTTTCCCGCCCAATAGTCCAGCACGGATGCGACGTTCGGTGCGATCTCCAGATTCAGCGGCTGCGGTCGCAGTGCGACGGAGAGCAAGCGAGACTGAAGCTCCGCAGGCGAGGCAACCTGCTCCACCGCATCGCCGAGGTCCAGGCAGTAGGGCGCGTATGCCGGCAACGCAGCTTCGGCAAAATTCGGCACGATTACGTGCTTGCCGGCAGCCAGCGCCTCCAGCAACGCGGTCGTCGCAAATCCACTCACGACGTGGGCGCTGGCGATGAGGTCATGCGGATCACCGCCGACCTGCAAGCGAAAGTTGGGAGGTCGTCGCGATTCGAGATCGGGCCCGTCGGTGCGCGCCAACCACTTGAAGAGGTCTCCCTTGCCCTTAACCACCACGTCGATCTCGGGGTGACGCAGCGCCAGCTCGAACAACGCCTCATGACATTCGGCACAGAGTCGCTGCCAACTGAGGGGTTCGGAATCGGCGCTCAGTGTCTCCAGGCGACCCAAACGCTGTGCCGCGGATTTGCGCGGGATTGCCGGCAAGCCCACTTTCGGATGGAACGAAAAGAAGAGGATGCGCGGCCTTGCGTCTCGCGGCGCGGCGCGAGCCGACGCGGCCTCGCGCCGCCAGCGATGGGACCGGTCGAGACGAGGCATGCCGCATACCTCCACTCGCTCCGCCGAGACAATACCGCTTGCTATTTGGATGCGGCGCTCGATGTCGTTGTACACCAGCACGCGGCGGCCGGCGAACGGTTGCCGGCGGCCCCGGTAGAGTTCGGTGAAGAATCCTTCGAGACCGGGCGTCTTCAGCGCCTCCTTGTGCATCGCCATGAAGGGAACTCCGGAGGCCTCGACGGCGGCGCCGAACTCCTGTTCAGCGTGGTAGCCGAAGTTGCCGGTCACCACCGCGTCCGCATGCACGCCGCCCTGAAGGACCTCCCACGCCTCCGCCCAGAAACGGCGCAACGCCAGCTTGGCGTTGTCGTACTCCGGTCCGGCCAACAGGTAGCCGTTGTCGTCGGCCCAGACCGGCAGAAAGGCAGGGTACGCTGCCTTGACGAACCCGCGGCTCAGCCCCCAGACGCTGAATCGCGGATCCCCGCCGAACGCCGCCAGAACGTCCTCGCTGAACCCCGACTTGGGTAGCATCAAGATTCGGCGCGTCCCCGGCTGTGCCGGCCCCGTAGCGGTCAGTCTCGCCCGCATGACTCGCGCCGCCAGCCGCGCGTGACGCTTTCGCGCAAGCGCGAAGATGAGTGGCGGCAGCGCTCGCCTGTCGACGAACTGCAGCGTGCTCGAAACGGGATAGAACTTCACGGCAGGGGAGTCGTTTTCACGGCCGGGCGGACGCAGCGGCGGGCTGGGCCGTCATTGCCGGAAGCTCGTTGCAATTGATGCGCTTGACGACGTACGGCGAGCCGGTCCCGTCGTTCCAGCCCACCTGCAGCGTAAGGCCAGCGTCAAGACCGAAGCGACGGCAGAGCGCCTCGGGATCGTTTGGCAGCGCCCGCTCGCGCCCGTAGGGATACGCCACCCAGCGCGGCGGCCCGCCGGTGTAACGGTCGATCATCGCGACGCATTCATTCATCTCGGCGTCCAGCTCGGCGGCGGCAAGAGCGGAAAACGGTGCGTGCGTGTGGCCATGCGCGCCGACAACGTGCCCTGCACGGTGCAACGCGGCGAGTTCGTCCGCGGAGAGATAAGTGGCGGCGCAGAATGCCCCCTCATCCCCGTACTCCTCTGCCAGCATTGCGCTTGTCACGCCATCCAGGATCTGCCGCGGCAGGCGAAAGTTGATGTGGAACTTCAGTATCGCCTCTTCCACCGTGTCGTAGACATACATGGCCGTCGCGGACCGACGCAATTCCGCGTCCGATGCCGGATCGCGCCACTCGCGCGGTAGCGCGGCAAGGAACCGTTGACGGAAGATCTTCGGCGCCAGGTGGGCGCGCAGCCAATGTACTTTGTGTACTGCTGCGGCGCGTCCCTCGTTGAGCGGTCGCGAGATGGCGAAGAAGATTCCTCGGAGCCCGAGCGGCTCCAAGACCTCGCGCGCCACCCAAGCGTGATCCTTCAGGCCGTCGTCAAAAGTCAGTAGCAGGCTTGGGCCTGGCAGTTCGGCCTGTCCTCGCAAGAAGGCGAGCGCCTCGTCCGGATGCGGCATATGAAAGCGGCGCGCCAGCGCTCCCACCTGTTCGGCGAAAGCCGGCGGCGCCATGGCATGAATGCCAGCGTAGGGCGCCGCCCCTGGATCGCGGACATAGTGATAGTTCACCAGGAGCAGCCGGTTCCGCGCCCGGCCGCCGATCTCAGAACGAGTCACGACGCTGATGGCCTCCTTCGGCGACGGCAAGAAGAACGTCGAGCACGCTCATCGGCGTGGATCGGCCCCACCGACTGCCGACTCGGTCGCGGCGACAATGCGGTCGTACCGGGGGCCGAGACCCTGCTTATGCGCGAATGCGCGCACGGCGTCGAGTTCTGCGACCGGCACCGCGCGCCACAAGCCGACGCGACCTTCGGACAGCGGCTCCCGCATGCGGGCGAGCGTCGTGCTCGCCTTGCCGGTCTTTTCCCGGACGATTTGGAACTCGTCGTCGCGGCCCGTAAAGCCGGCGCACGCGGGGTCCCATTCCTCGCCGACAAAGGCCACGATCGCGCGCATGGTCGCCTCTGGCGCCAGCACCAGCGTCTCATACCGCACTTCGAGGTAATTTGCATTGGTGAGGGTGCCGGCCTGCACACCCGCGTCGGCGCCCGCGAACATGGCGCACCAGCGCGAGCCGAATTCCACCGGGCTGTTCCACTTCTTCGCCTCGCACAGCGAGGCGTAAACGTCGCGCGGGTCGCGCACGATGTGGAGCAGGGGCGAGCGGGGCCAGCGGGCGCGGATTCGTGCCGACTGGGTGATGTTGCCGGGAGTCTTCTCCGCCCAGCGCGCCTTGCCGGCGGCGCGCGCCACTGCGGTCATGAAGGCGTCAAGAAAGCCCTCCGCGTCCCGCGCGCCTTTCGCCATCGCTTCGACGTCGTTAAGCGGCAGCTTGTAATACGCGGCAAGGCGCGCGAGATGATCGGCAAGCGGCTCGCCGCCGCGGCCCGTGCCGGCCCCGACGTTGACCTCGAACCAATAGGTCTCGAGGCCGCTGGCGATGTTCCGATGCTGGCCAAGCATGGCGCGCAGCAGGCTGGTGCCCGACTTGAACATGCCGCCGAGAAAGATGGGCGGCTTCATGCGCGACCCTCGCGGCGCAAGAGGTACTCGGCGAGCTCGAGCTCGAAGACATCGTCTATGTTCACCACCGGGCGGTCTACCACCACCGCGACGCAATCGTTCTCCAGGATGGTGCCGCCTTCAACCAAGGTCTTGCGCCGCGCCGCGTAGCACAGGCCATTGCGATGGAAGTAGCGCGGGATGCTCTGGCGCAGGGCGAACCTGTGCCCACCCTGCACGTAAAAGCCGATGCGCTCGTTGGCGTCCACGGTCAGCGTCTTGTGCGGCGTGAAATGGGCCGGCGTCGGGCTCACCGTGGCGGCGGCGGCGTGACCGCCCTGGGTCAGCGCCGCAACCGTGCGCTCGATGTCATCGGCGGTGCGCAGCGGACTGGTCGGCTCGAGCAGCACCGAGATTGCGAACGTCGTCTTGTAATGCGCCTCCGACGCGAGCCAGGCGTGGTGCCACATGTCCACCGACGTGGCGGTGTCGCCGGACAGCTCGGGCGGGCGCATGAACGGCGCGTCGAGGCCGTGGGTGACGGCCTCGGCGAGGATCTCGTCGTCGTCGGTCGAAATCACCGCCTCGTCGATCCAGTCGATGGAGGCGGCGAGCGCCGCGGCGCGGCCGACCAGGGAGACGCCGCCGACCACCTGCAGGTTCTTGCGCGGAATCGATTTTGAGCCCCCACGCGCCGGCACCACCGCAAGCACACTCTGACCCGCGTACGCCATCAGAGCCGCACGACCGTGCCCGAGGCGTGACTTTTGCGCGCCGCTTCGATGACGCGCAGCACTCGAGCGCCGTCCTCGATGGTGCACGAGGGCTTCGCTTCACCGCGCGCGACGGCGAGGAACTCGCGTCCCACCGCGACGAACATGTAGTTGCGCTCGCAGGTGTAGTCCGTCTCGGCCCACTTACCCTCGGCGCCGTGCGCCACTGCGACGCGGTTTGGGCTCGCCGTCCACAGGATGGTGCCCTTCTCGCCGGAGAAGCGGATGGTGCGCTCGTGTGGACGCGCGTAGAGGTCAAGGTGCAGGCTCACGCGCAGGCCGCGCGGATAGGCGAGCAGCATGTCGACGTTGTCGTCGCTGGAGATCTCGAGGTCGCTGATCTTCTCGACCCGCGCGCTGACTGACTCGGGCATGCCGAAGAACCACAAAGCGAGGTCGATCCAGTGGCTTTCATCCAGGAGGGCGCCGCCGCCCTGCTCAGCGTGCGCCATGAAGAAGTCCTGGTAGCGCTCCCACGGGTGCCAGTCGGCAAGATGTGCCGCCATGGTGAAGCGCACGTGGCGCACGGCGCCGATGGCATTGATGGCGAGGAGCTTGCGCACCTGGGCGAGCGGCGGCCACCAGCGCCAGGTGTAGCCGAGCAGAAGCGGCGCCTTGCTGTTTGCCACCAGTCCGACGAGCGCCTCGGCGGCAGCGAGGTCCGGCGCCACCGGCTTCTCCAGCAGGATCGGCAGGTTGGCCTGCAACGCCGCGCGGCACTGCGGCACATGGTAGGCGGTGGGGGAGCCGATCACGACGCCGGTCAAGGTCTTGGCCTCGACGTGCAGGCCCTGCTCGATGGTTTCGAAGCAGCCGACGACGGTAAGCTCCTTGCTGATTTGGCGCAGGCGATCGCCGCGCGGATCGACGGCGGAAATCGTGCAGCCTTCCGCGGCGAGGTTCTTGGCGTGACGGCGACCCACCGAGCCCGACCCGATAATGAGGATGTGCGGCGCGGCCATCGGCGTCGACTAGCGCCGGCCCACGGCGCGGAAGTAGACCTTCTGCACCGCGCGCGGCCGCGCCCTGGTGAAGAAGTCGAAGGCGGCGATCAGCGGCGCGAAGTACGTCGTCTTCTGCGAGATGCCATAGGGCACCTCCTCCACCGCCGCGAAGCGCTCGGCCAGCACGGCGCGCAACTCCGGAATTTGCTCCATGTTCTTCGTGCCGAAGTTGATCAAGAGCACGCCGCCCTTGCGCACCTTGTTGCACACCTGGACGAGCGCCGGCACCGCCTTGTCGAACACGAAGTGCTTGGCGAACACTTGTACGCAGACGACGAAGTCGCCGTCGGGGAATTGTTCACCAGCCTCGATGCGGGCGTGGATGGCTTCTGCCTCGGGGTATTTGCTCTGGCCGTTACGCAGCGCCACGGCATCAACATCGACGCCGACATAGCGCCCCGTGTGGAACACGGGGCGGTTCTGCATGCGGTTGCAGCCGAGGTCGAGACCGATCTCGCGCCCCTTTGACAGCGCGCCGTCGCGTTGCAGAAGGAAGAACAGGTACTGCTGGGTCGGGCGGTTGGTGAGGCGATAGATCACCGCAGGCCCTCGACCATGCCCTGGTAGACGTCGGGATCGAACGGCACCTCGATGTAAGCGGGGCCGTCGCGCCACTGCCACGCGGCGAGCGCCTCGGTGAACTGCTGCAAGCCTTCGGCGCGCACCGCCGGCATGCCCATCGCGGCGACGTTGGACAGCCACGAGGCGTCCTCCATCACCAGGGGCGCCTGGGTGAACCCTTCCTTGATGGCGCGCGTGCGCACCGAGCCGAAGCCTCCGTCGGTGATCAGCACCACCAGAAGCGGCAGGCGGTTGCGCACGGCGATGCGCAGCTCGGCGAGGTGCGTGCCGATGCCGCCGTCGCCGAGGAACGCCACGGTCGGCACCGTGGCGTCGTGGAACGCCGCGCCGAGCGCCATCGGGATGCCGGTGCCCATGTAGCGGCCGTTGCCCGACATCAGGCACCAGTCCGGCCGCCGCGCGCGCCAGGCGTGCTCGCCGATGGTGCAGAAGTAGCCGGTGTCGAACACGGCGCGCACGTGGCTGCGGAAGTGGCGATCGACCGCGTCGTAGACATGCGCCGGCTGGTAGGGACCGGACTGCATCTTCAGGCGCAACTTGCCGACCGCGAGCTGGATGCGGGGGATTTCCCAGCTCTTGGGTGCGAGCGCCGCGAAGATCGAATCGGAGTCGGATGTCGTCGCGGCGAACCCGAGCGCGGCCGCGGACGGCACCGCGTCCACATTGATGGCGCGACAGGCGAACGGCTTGGTGGCGAGCACCTCGCCCGGCCGCAAGCCGAGTCCGACGACGAGATCGGCCTCGGGCAGCAGCGCCGCCTCCGGTGCGCGCGCCAGGCCGACGCCGGTGTAGACGCCGGCTGCATGCGCCAGCGTCTCGTCGACGACGCCCTTGGCCGACGCGGTGGAGAAGACCGGCACCTTCAGCGCGGCGAGGCGCGGGCCCCAGCCGCGCCGGATGGCGAGGGTGCCGGCGATGACGAGCGGACGCTCGGCGGCGGCCACCGCCGCCATGGCGGCAGGCTCCGCCGCAACCCCCGGTGGCGGCGCGGCGCCGCTCGCGTCTCCGGCGACGAACTCGGCCACGACCGGTCCCGGAACTTCGGCGGCGGCGAGCGCGGCAAGACGGGCGAAGTCCGGGGTCGCGCCGAGCGGCACGCGCGCCTTGGCCACGACGCGCGCGAGGGACTCGTGGTCCATGCCCTTGTGGCGAATGCGCCAATCCACGTTTGCCGGAAACGCCTCGACCAAGGCGACGACCGGGAACGACTCGAACCAGCTCGCGGCGAGGCCCTGGGCCAGGTTGGCGAAGCCGGGACCCTTGATCGAGAGCGCGACGCCGGCGCGGCCGCTGAGCCGGCCGATGGTGCCCGCCATCAGCGCCGCCGTGCCCTCGAAGTACGTCGTGGTGAAGCGGACGCCGCGCTGCTCGAGCGCATGGATTAGCTCGAGCGTCGGGCCCGACCCCGGCACGCCGAACGCGTGATGAATGCCGGCGCGGGCGATGCCGTCGGCGAGCAAAGCATAGGTGCTCACGCGGGCGCCGCCGTCAGCCCAAGGTGTTCGAGAATCTTCTCCGCCGCGCGGCGGCAGACGATGCGCACCGCGTCGGGGCTGAAGCCGCCGATGTGCGGCGTGATCAGGAGGTTCGCGTGCGTGCGGGCGTATTGCACCAGAGGATGCTGGTCGATGTTCGGCTCGCCCTCGACGACGTCGAGGCCGGCGGCGCCCAGCCGGCCGCCTTCGAGAGCGGCGACCAACGCGCGCTCATCGACGATGGCGCCGCGCGACGTGTTGATGAGCACCGCGCCGGGCTTCACCCGCTGCAGCAGATCCGCCGACACCAAGCCGCGGGTCTCCTCATTCAGGTGCACGTGCACCGAGATGAAGTCGCAGGTCTCGAACAGCGCCGGCAACGGCACCATATGCACGTCCGGCAGCGGGTTCGCCAGGTGCGGATCGTTACCGACGACATCCATGCCGAATACCCGGCCGTACCGCGCCATCCAGCCGCCGATGCGGCCCATGCCGATGAGGCCGAGGCGCTTGCCGTGCAACATGGTGCCGGGAAATTCCTCGCGCACCCATTTGCCCGCCAACACGTGGTCGAGCGCACCCGGCAGCTTGCGCGCGCACGCCATCAGCAGCGTCCACGAAAGCTCGGCCGCCGGCGTGATGTTGCGCAGCAGGGCGCCGTCTTCGCGCAGCGTGCGGATGACTATGCCGCGCGCTTCCGCCACCGGGCGGGCGATGTGGTCGGAACCCGTGGTCGCGCAGCTGATGATGCGCAGCGCCGGCGACGCCTCCAGCATCGCCGCGGTCACCGGCACGCGCATCGAGGCATCGAGGAGCCCGGCGGCTTCGCCGAGCGCCTTGGTCAGCGCCGCGGTATCGGCTGACACGTGCTTGGTGACGGCACGTCCCGCCGCCGCGGCGGTGAGCGCCTCGAAGCCCTCCGGCGCACCGAGATAGGCGATGGTGGGGCGCATCAGGCGTACACTAGGCGCTTCTGGATGCGGAACGACGCGCCGGCGAGGATGTCGGCGATCTTCTTGCCCGAGTCGCCGATGCCGAACATCGTCGAGCGCGGGAACCGCCGGTGGGCGATTTGCCGCTTCAGCGCCGCGGCGATTCGCGCCGCGTCGTGCGGAGCGAAGACGACATTGGGGCCGTGCTCGCGGCCCTGCTGGCGCGTGCCGATGTTGACGACTGGCACGCCGAGGAACGCGCCCTCGCGCAGCCCGGACGACGAGTTGCCTACCAGGCACGCGGCATTGTTGATGAGCCGCGCGTAATCCTCGGGCGGAAAATTGCGGTAGAGGTGCAGCCACGTCGGTTGCGCGCGCTCGCGATACATGCGCAGGCCTTTCGACACGTCGTCGGAGCCCGCGTCGACGTTCGGCCACAGCCAAGCTGTCTGCATGCCCAGGCTTTCGACCGCCTTCAGCGTCTCGTTGATCTGGGCGAAGCCGTGGCCGTATTCGGTGGTTACCGGATGCTGCAGCACGACGAGGTACGGGTTCTTGGGGTCGAGGGCAGCGCCGACGCCGTGATGCCGCGAAAAGAAGTCGGCGGGCAGCGCGAGATCGAGGTCGGCGATCAGGTCGATGCTGGGGCAACCGGTGAAGTGCACGGTCGCCGGGTCCTCGCCCATGCGCACGAGGTAGTCGGCGGCCTGCTTCGTCGCGGGGAAGTGAATGTGGGCGAGCTTGGTCACCGCGTGGCGCACGCTCTCGTCGATGCTGCCGGTCACCTCGCCGCCCTGGGTGTGGGCGAGCGGGATGTTCATGTAGCTCGCCGCCACCGCCGTGGCGAGGGTCTCGAAGCGATCGGCGACCGTAACGACCACGTCGGGCTTGAGGTTCTCGAACTGAGTGGCGAGTTCGATGATGGCGAGGCCAGTCGATTTCGCCATGGTCGTTGGCGTCTCGCCTTCGACGATGGAGTGCACCGTCGCCTGGACGCGGAAGCCGTCGGCGGCGATCGTGTCGCGGGCGTTGCCGAATCGGTGCAGCAGCGCCGAGGCGCCGACGATGAGCTGCAGCTCGAGACTTGGGTGCTCCGTGACGGCGCGCATCACCGACTTCACGCGGCCATAGTTGGCACGCGAGTTGACGATGATGCAGACCTTGCGCTTCTTGCCGCTCATTCGAGGTCGTCCCTGCGCAGCAAACGGTCGGGGCTGACTGCCTTCTTCAGCCGGCGGCCGACGACCTTGTCGATCTCGTGGGCCGGGATGCCGGTGCCGGGCTTCTTGGTAGTCAGCATGTCGGCGACAAGCACCGCACCTTTGGAAAGGGGGGCTTTTGGCGCCAGGCTCTTGTTGAACAAGGCCCGCATGGGGGCGAGCGATGCCGCCATCGCGTCGTTGTCGACCGGGTGCGCATCCATCTCGGCAAAGGCGTCCCGCGCGTCCGCAAATAGACGCAAGTCCGCAGGCGGCAGGGAGACCGGCACGTCGGGACCGAACATGGCGCGGTCGAGGACGAAGTGCACCTCGATGAGGTCGGCGCCGCGCGCCATTGCCGCCAGCGCCGGGTACGGCCTGCCGGAGTGGTCGGAGAGCCCGACCGGACAGGAGAAGCGCGTGCGCAACTCGTCGAGCACATTGAGGCCGACCTCGGCGAGCGGCGTCGGATACTTGGTGGTGCACTGAAAGACGGCGACCGGCGCGCCGGCGGCGCGGACGACGTCGACCGCACCGCCGAGATCCGAATACGCGCTCATCCCGCTCGAGATCAGCACCGGCTTGCCGGTGGCCGCCATGGCGCGCAACAGGTCGTGGGAGTTGACCTCGCCGGAACCGACCTTCCATGCCGGCATGCCGATCCCCTGCAACAGATCGACGGCGGCCAAGGAGAACGGCGAGGACAGGAAAACGATGCCGCGCTCCTCGGCGTGCGCCGCGAGTCCCGCCCACTGCTCGGGCGTGAACTCCATGCGCTTCCAATAGTCGTAGCGCGTCGCGTCCTGGCGGCTGAACTTGACGCGGAACTGCTCGTCAAGCGTCGACTCCGCATCGGCGATGTGGGTCTGGAACTTGACAGCATCGGCGCCGGCGTCGGCGGCGCCGTCGACGAAGGCGTGCGCGAGGCCGAGCGAGCCGTCATGGGATTGCGCGACCTCCGCGATGAGGAATGCCTTGCCGGCGCCGATCGGGCGCCCGGCGATCGAGAAGGCGGCCGCGCTCACGTCCCCACCCCGGCCAGCCCGACTTGGCGCACGCCGTCCACGCCCAGGCGATAGATGACGTCGGCGCAAGCCACCGCCGAGGGACGATGGGCGATGATCAGCACCGTGGCGCCAGTGGCGAGATCGCGGATGGAGTCCCGCACCAGCGCCTCGGACTCCGGGTCAAGCGCGCTGGTCGCCTCGTCGAACACGTAGATCGACGGGCGGCGCAGAATGACGCGCGCCAGCGCCAGGCGCTGCCGCTCGCCGCCGGACAGCGCGGCGCCGCGGTCGC
>VGER01000028.1 GCA_016869235.1 Alphaproteobacteria bacterium
CCGCCACGAGCGAGGAACACCAGCACGAAGGCGCCGCCGAGCCCGGCTATGCGGTCGGCGCCGTCGCCCAGGGCAAAACCGCCATCATCGCCGTCGTGCCGGCGCGCTCGGGGCGCAACACTCTCACCTTCGCGCTGCGCGGCGCCGGCTGGGCGGACATCACGCCCCGGTCGGTGACGGCGATACTGAACAACGCAGGCCTTGGCATCGAGCCGATCGTGCGCGAGTTGCCGCGGGTCGGCGCGGGCATCTACGAGCTGGTGGGACCCGAGTTCGCGGTGCCGGGCGATTGGACGGTGAAGATCGACGTGCTGATCAACGACTTCGAGCACGTCACCTACACGGCGCCCATCCCGGTGCAGTGAACGTCCGACCGGACGTCATTGCGCGCGCAGCGAAGCAATCCAGGTCTTCGCGTTTTGGTTCTCTGGATCGCCACGGCGCTCCGCGCCTCGCGATGACGACTAGGGCTTGGTGGATCTACGCTTCGGCGCCGGCTGTTTGGCTGCTGGCCTTTTCTTCTTGGAAGCATCCGTCTTCTTCTTCGCAGCGGCACCCGCGTCGAGTTGCGCGACGAGCTTTTTCGGCGCGACCTGCCGGTAGCTTTCGCCGATCCAGCGCTTGAGCGTTTCGATCATCGGCCGCCAGCCCGGCGCGAAGCGCGCCGACACCCAGCCGGCCTTGCCGAGGCCGTAGCCGGTCGGCTCCGTGAAGGGCAGCGCGCTCGCCTCGGCATGCGAGTCGACGAGCTTCACCGACAGGACCCACGTCTCCTCTAGCCAGCCGGAAAAGACGAACACCTTCTTGCCCACTTTGGCGACAAAGTCGCCGGGCCAGGGCTGGTCCGCCCAGGCGCCCGGCAGCGAATAGGCATAGTCGAGCAGCTCCTTGGCGGCCTTTGCCAAGACAGCGTCGCGTCGCGCGTTCGGCATTACGGATCGAGGGGCGTATCCCAGTACAGGAAGTCGCGCCAGCTCTCGTGCAGGTGGTTGGGCGGGAACGCCTGACCGGCGCGCTGCAGGTGCAGCACGGTCGGCTCAAACGGATGCACCTTGGGGAACATGCTCGCCTCCCGCGGCACGCGGCCGCCTTTCAGCAGGTTGCAGGTGGCGCAAGCGGTGACGACGTTGTCCCAGCGCGTGAGGCCGCCGCGGCTGCGCGGAATCAGGTGGTCGAAGGTCAGGTCGTTGTCGTCGCCGCAGTACTGGCATTCGAAGTGGTCGCGCAGGAACACGTTGAACCGTGTGAAGGCGGGCCGGCGCGACGGCTGCACATAGCGCTTGAGCGAGACGACGGACGGGAGACGCATCGACATCGATGCGGAGTGCACGACGCGGTCGTACTCGGAGACGATGTTCACGCGATCCATGAACACGGCCTTGACCGCTTCCTGCCATGGCCAAAGGGACAGCGGGAAGTAGCTGAGTGGACGATAGTCCGCGTTCAACACGAGCGCCGGACAACTCTCGGGCGCCATAAAGGACCGCCTCCGAACCCGTTCGCCCCGGCGCTGCACCCCACGGCAGCGCCGGTGGCGGGGGCATTGTGGCCGGTTCTCTAGCCCTTGGCTAGGCCCGGTGGCCGGCGCCCACCCGTAGCGTGTGAAGCAAAGGCCTCGGCGAGGAATCGCGCGCCCTCGACGATGCCGTCGGGATCGATGCCATGTCCCAGACGCGGCACCATTGCGCTGCGCACGGCGATGCCGACGTCGCGCAACGCCTTCGCTCCGGCATGCAGCGCCGCGGGCGGAACGACGTTGTCCTCGGCGCCGTGGCGCAGCATCACCGCCGACGCCGGCGAGGGAATCGGGGACGGCACGATGCCGAGCGCGCCGGAATAGGCGATGACGGCGCGCGCGCCAAGCCGCAGCCCGACATAGAGCGCCAACGATGCGCCTTGGCTGAACCCGACCAGCGCCAACGCGCCGTTGTCGAGGCCATAACGAGCGAGCTCCCCATCGACAAAGCCGTCGAGCGACCCCTTTGCGGCGGCCACGCCGTCGCGCAGGGCGCGCACGAGCGCATCGGGCGTCCCGTCGAAGCCGCCAGGCAGCGAGAACCACTGGCGGCCGGGACCGCCCCACGGCATACCCTCGGGCGCGTGCGGCGCCGCGAACGCGGCCTGGGGAAGCGAGGCCGCCCATGCCGCGCCGATTCCGATGAGGTCGTTCCCGTCGGCGCCGTAGCCGTGCATGAACACGACCAGCTGGCGGGCCGGCGGTTGCAGGGGAGCGAGGCGCGGTCCATCGAGAGTCAATCCCATGGCAAGTGCAGTATGATCGCCCGCCATGGGCAAGGAACAGACTTGCGATGCCGTGATCAACGGCGTGGCGGCACGCGGCGTCGCCATGTTGGAGACGGATGAGATCCTGTTCCGCGGCTCCCCGCGGCTGAAGCTGCCGCTGAAGGACATCAAGGGGGTGCAGGCGGACGGGGACCGCCTGGAGCTGCGTCACAAGGGCGGCACGGCGGTGTTCCTGCTCGGCGCCAAGCAGGCGGCCGCGGGGGCGAAGCGCATCCTCGAGCCGCCGGGCTTGCTCGACAAGCTCGGCGTGCGGGAGGGCTGCACTGTCACGGTCGCCGGCAATTTGGACGACGACTTCGTGCACTCCCTCGAGCTGCGCGGCGCCACCGTGCGACGGGGCAAGAAGGGCAAGGACGCCGTCCTCGTCTTGTTCGGAGCCGACTCCGTCGCTGAGCTCAAGGCGATGTCCGGCCTGGACAAGCTCATCCACCCGGCCGGCGGCATCTGGATCGTTTATCCCAAGGGGCGGAAGGACATCCGCGAGGCGGACGTGATGGCGGCGGGCCGCGACGCGGGCTGGAAGGACAACAAGACCTGCCGCTTCTCCGACACCCACACCGGTCTGCGCTTCGTCATTGCGGTGGCGGATCGCGGCGCGGAACGCTCGCGCTCGCCGGCACGTCGGCCGGCAGCGGCGAAGGGCGCGCGCGGCCGTAGCGTAGCCCGAAGCTGAGCGCGCCGAGCGCCGCCCAGGCGGCGATCACTCCGACCATCGGCATTTGCGTGCCGTCCGACAAACGGCCGGCGGCAAGCGTCGCCAGCGCCGCCGTGCCCATCTGCAGGAAGCCGAGCAACGCCGACGCCGTGCCGGCGATTTCGGGATGCACTCCCAACGCCCCGGCAGCGCCGTTCGGGAACACCAGCGCGATGCCGAACACGAAGACGGTCATGGGCGCTATGATCGCGAACGGCGTCGTCACGCCGCCGAATGCAAGGGCGAGCAGGAGCACCACCCCCGCCAGCGCCGCGCCAATGCCGAGCACGATCATGCGGTCGAGACCCACGCGCATCGTCGCGCGGCCGGTGACGTAGGAGCCGGCCGCGAACCCCACCACCGACAGCGCCGAGTACAGCGCATAACCGGTCGGCGTCGTGCCAAGCACGTCAATGAACACGAACGGCCCTTCGGAGAAGAAGGCAAACATGGCCCCGAACATCAGGCTCGAGGACAGGGCGTAGGCGAGGAACACGCGGCTCGTCAGCAGCTTGGCGAAGTTGAGCGCCAGCGCCGCCGGACCCGCGCCGGCCAGGCGTGCCTGGTTCGTCTCCTCCAGCCAGCGGAACGAGACGAGCAGCGTGACGATGCCGAATACACCGATCAGCAGGAAGTTCGCCTGCCAGCCGGCCGCGTCATGCACGACGGCGCCGATCAGCGGCGCGATCGCCGGCGACAGCGCCAGCGCCAGGCCGACGTTGGCGAGCACTTGCGCGCCGCGCGCCCGGTCGAAGCGGTCGCGCACGATGGCGCGCCCCATCACCGGCCTGGTGGTGGCGCCGATCGACTGCACCAGGCGCGCGAGGATCAGCACCTCGATGCTGTGGGCGAGGACCGCCGCGAAGGTTGCGACGACGTAGATGACCAAGCCGACAAGCAGAACCGGCTTGCGCCCGAAGCGGTCCGACAGCGGCCCGATCACCAGTTGCGCCACCGCCGCCCCCAGCATGTACACCGTGAAGGTGAGCTGCATGGTTGCGGGGTCGGTGCCGAACTCGAGCGTCATGGCCGGCATCGACGGCAGGTAGATGCTGGTCGAGAGTTGCGCCACCGCCACCAGGGCCGTGACGAAAGCGACGATCTGGCCGTCGGACAGCTTCACCCACCTACCCCCGCGCTCGCGCCGCGGTCCGTTCGGCCCGCGGGGTGAAGAGTCGGGCCTCCGGCTAGCGCACCGCAGTAACCCGCTTCACTGCGTGCTAGAAATGGCCGCCGGCGCGGGCCGGGTGCGCGCCGGGTTTTGGGGCGAGGGTTCCCATGCGGACACTGTTTCAGCTCTTGATCGGGCTCTCGCTCATCGTCACCGTCGGGTTCCTGCTGAGCGGCGTGTTCGGAATGCTGCGCGCGTCGGACTTCAACAAGAAGTACGGCAACGCGCTGATGCGCGGCCGCGTCATATCGCAGGCCGTGACCGTGCTGCTGATCCTCTTGTACTTCGTGCTGTTCGTGCGAGGCGCTTGAGCCGATGGTGCGGCTGACCCGCATCTACACCCGCGGCGGCGACACGGGAATGACCTCCCTCGGCGACGGCACGCGCGTCGCCAAGCACGACGCGCGCATCGCCGCGATCGGTTCCGTTGAGGAAGCCAACGCCGCGCTCGGCGTCGTGCGCCTGCATACGCGTCCGTTGCCCGATATCGACGCCATGCTGGCACGCATCCAGAACGAGCTGTTCGACCTCGGCGCCGACCTGTGCACCCCCGGCGAGGACTTCGCATCGGCGGAGCGCCTGCGCGTCGTGCCCGCGCAGGTGAAACGTCTCGAGGAGGAGATCGATGCCATGAATGAGGGTTTGGCGCCGTTGACCTCGTTCGTCTTGCCGGGCGGCAGCCCGGCCGCCGCCCACCTGCACCTCGCCCGCACCGTCGTGCGGCGGGCGGAGCGCGACATCGCCGCCTTGATGGCCGCCGAAGCCGTCAACCCGGCGGCCCTGCAATACGCCAACCGCCTTTCCGACCACCTATTCGTCCTGGGCAGGATTCTTAACGCCGCCGCTGGCGGTGACGTGCTCTGGCAACCGGGGGGCACTAGGCCGTAACTTGGCAGTGCGGGGCCCGCTGGCAGATCGGCCGGTGGGAGCCAAAGCACGCTTCTGGGGCGCACGTGCTGGGTGGGTTCGATACCGTAACGCTGGTCGCCGGCGTGGTGGCGTTGTTGCTGGTCGCCGGCGCAGTGCGTGTCGTTACCGACTGCCTGCAGTTTCCGTACGCCGTGGCGCTGGTGCTGGTCGGCGTCGCCATCGGCGAGGTGACGCGCCGCGTCGCACCCGACATGGCGGCGATCGCCCAGACGCCCATCGCCGCCGACATGATACTGTTCGTGCTGATCCCGACCCTCATCTTCGAGGCGGCGTTCCACACCAACGTGCGTCTGCTGCGCCAGAACCTGTGGCCGGTGCTCACCCTGGCCGTGCCGGCGGCGATGCTGTCGTCGTTCGTGGTCGCCACCATCGTCTGGCTGGTCAGCCCGTTCAACTTCGCCGCGTGCCTCCTGCTCGGCGCAATCCTCTCCTCCACCGACCCGGTCGCAGTCGTCGCCATTTTCCGCAAGATCGGCGCGCCGGCGCGCCTCACCATGCTGGTGGAAGGCGAGAGCCTGTTGAATGACGCGACCGCAATCGTGCTGGCGCGCATCATGCTCAGCGTGATCGCCGCGGGCGCCTTCGGCGCCAGCAACTTCTCCCAGGGCGTCGTCGAGTTCGGCATGGTGTTCCTGGGCGGCGCCGCGGTCGGATGGATCGCCGCCATCTTCATCGGCTGGCTGATCTCCAAGGTCGAGGACGATCCGTTCACCGCCACGGTGCTGACCTCCATCCTGGCCTACGCGACGTTCCTCATCGCCGAGCGTGGCCTGCAGCTCTCCGGCGTCGTCGCAGTCGTCATCGCCGGCCTGGTGATGGCCGACTGGGGCCGCACGAAGATGTCGCCCCACGACGAGGAGCACGTCGAGCACTTCTGGCATTTCGCCAGTAACGCCGCCAACGCAATGCTTTTCCTGCTCATCGGCTTCTCGGTGCAGATAGGCCACCTGGTCGCCAACATCGGCCTGTTCGGGTGGGTGGTGGTGGCGCTGCTGGTATCGCGCGCCGTCGCGGTGTTCGGCCTCGCGCCGTTGATGGCGCGCCTGCCCAACACCGCGTCGATCAGCTTCGCCTACCAGATCGTCGTCTACTGGGGCGGCCTGCGCGGCGGCATTGCCATCGCCATCGTGCTGGGCCTGTCCGAGTACCCGTTCGGCGAGATGTTCGTCGCCCTGGTGATGGGCTCGGTGCTGTTCACACTGGTCGTGCAAGGCATGACGATGGAGCGGCTGGTGAGGTGGCTCGGCCTCGACAAGCCGGCGCTGGCCGACCGGGTGGCGCGCGCCGAGAGCCAGCTCGACGCTTTGCGCGCGGCATCCGCCTCGATCCCCGAGCTGCGCGCCGGCGGCCTGTTCTCCCAGCGCATCGGCGAGGATCTCGAGCGCAAGCTCGCCACCGACATCGGCCGCGTCAGCGGCGAACTCGAGGTGCTGCGTCACACCGAGCTGACCCGGGAGCAGGAGAAGCGCCTGCTGCTCGAGCGCTGCCTTGCCGCCGAGCACGCGCTCTACCACGGCCTGTTCCGCAAGGGCCACTTGTCGGAGTCGACCTACCGCGACCTCGCGGCCGCGGTACAGATGCAGGCCGACGCCGTGCGCGACGGCGCCACCTCGCCGCAGCGCACCGTGCTCGCCGCCAGCCGCCGCCTGCTGCAGCGCCTGCTCAACGTCGCGCCGGCGGCGATGGCCGACCGCCCGCGGCAAGGGTACATCGCCGCCGACTATAAGCGCGCCTGGGGCGAGTTCCAGGCGGCGACGTACATCCTCGGCGACATCGAGCGCCTCGCCCTCGCCCACTCGACACCACCCGAGATCGTCGCCGAAGTGTGCACGCTGTACCTGCGCTGGCAGGCCAACGCGCGCCAGCAGCTCGATGCCACGGCGGAGCAGTTCCCCGAGTTCGTCACCGCGCAGCAGGAGCGCCTGGCGCAGCGTCTGATCGCCCTCGCCCAGACCGATAACATCCAGGACAAGGCCGAGGCCGGCGCCGTGCCGCCCGGCATCGCCGACGACCTGGTGCGCGAGCTGACGGCGGCGAGCCGCACGCTGCGCGGCGGCTCTGTGGCGCCGCTGCAGATCAGCCCGGCCGAGCTGCTGCGCAAGGCGCCGTCGTTCAAGGACATGCCCGAAGCCGAGTTCGCCAAGTTCGCCGGAGTGCTGGTGCCGCGCAGCGTCCCGGCCGGACAGGTCATCGTCGCGCAGGGCACGCGCGGCAGCTCGCTCATGCTAATCGCACGCGGCGTGGTGCGCGTGGTCAGCACCGACGCCAAGGGCGGCGAGCACGACCTTGCGACCCTGGTGGCCGGAAATTTCTTCGGCGAAATGGCGCTGCTCACCAACCAGCCGCGGTCGGCCACCTGCCGCGCGGTGACTCCGCGCGCGCTCTATGAGCTGCGCCGCGCCGATTTCAACAACCTCGCCGCGCAGTATCCAGCGGCGCGCGCCGCCCTGGAGGCCGCCAACCGCGACCGCCGCAAGAGCCGCGACGCGCAACCCGAGCCGGCGGTGTAACCTCCGCATCGATGCGAATCCTCGTCGCGGTAAAGCGCGTTCCCGATCCCAACCAGCGCGTTCGTGTTCACGCCGACGGCAGCGCCGTGGAAACGGCCGGCCTGCGCTGGGTGCTCAACCCCTATGACGAGACGGCATTGGAATGCGCCGTACGCTGGAAGGAGTCGGGCCTCGCGACAGAGGTGCTGGTTGTCGCCGCGGGCGGCTCCGGATGCAAGGACATCTTGCGCAACGCCTTGGCGCTTGGTGCCGACCGCGCCTTGCATCTGGCGGCAAGCGACGAGGTGGCGCCGCTCGCCGCCGCCCGCGCCATCGCCGACGTCGCGCGCTCCGAAAAATGCGACGTGGCGCTGGTGGGATCGCAGGCCGTAGACGACGGCGCCGCGCTCGGTCCGCTGGTCGGCGGCCTGCTCGACTGGCCGCAGGCGACACGCGCCGTCTCGGCATCGGTCGCTGGCGGGACAGTGCGCGTCGAGCGGTTCGGCGACAGCGGGGTCGAGGCGCTCGATCTCGATCTGCCCTGCATCGTCACCGCCGACTTGCGCCTCGCGGCGCCGCGCTTCGCCAGCCTGACCGCGGTGCTCGCGGCGAAGAAGAAGGTGATCGAAGAACGGCCGGTCACCGCAGCGGGTGACGCCGCGCGCGTTTTGTCCGTCGCCGCCGTGTCGCGCGCGCGCGACGCGCGGCGTGTGTCGTCAGCGCGCGAGTTGCTCGCCGCGCTGCGAGAACGTGGCGGGCTGTAGATGAGCGAGCGCGTTCTGGTCGTCGCGGCCACCTGGACTGCACCGGACGTGCTTGCGCGCGTTGTTGGCGCCGCCTCGCATCTGTCGGACCTCATCGAGGTCCGGCTGCTGACCGCCACGCACCCCGAGTCGGCCGCCGCGGTGATTGCACGGCTCGCCGCCGGGGCCCGTGCGGTCGTCGCCGCCGCGGACGACCTCGGCCGCGACGCGCTCGCCCGCGCGTCCGCTCTCGCCGGAGCGCCGCTGCTCGGCGACGTCATCTCGATTCCCGACCAGGGCATTGTTGTGCGTCCGTGGTTCGCCGACAGCGTCCACGCCACCGTCGCGCTGCCGCCGGGCGCGTTCATGACGGTGCGACCCGCTGCCTTTGCACCCGCTCCGGCGGTGCCGCCCGCTCAAGCCGTCGAGGTACCGGCCGATCCCCGCGTCCGCCGCCGCGCTTCGGCTGCTGCCGTGTCCGCCGGACCCAGCCTCGCGACCGCGCCCGTCGTGATCGGCGCGGGGCGCGGCGTGGCGACGCCTGCCCGCATGGACATCGTCCGGCGCATCGCCGGCAGCCTCGGCGCCGCCATTGGCGCCACTCGGCCCACGGTGGACGAAGGCTTGGCGCCGGGCGACGCTCTGCTCGGCCAGTCGGGCAAGGTGGTAGCGCCTCGACTCTACCTGGCGCTAGGCATTTCCGGCGCCCTCCAGCATCTTGCGGGAGTGAAGGACGCCGCGGTGATCGCCGCAATCAACACCAATGCCGAGGCGCCGATGTGCGTCGACGCCGATGTGGTGTGGGTCGCCGACCTCGACACCGCGCTGCCCGAGTTCGCGGCAGCGCTGGAGGAGTTGCCGTGACGGAGATCCGCCGCATCGGCATCGTCGGCGCCGGGCCGATGGGAGTGGGCATCGCGCACGTCGCGGCGCTGGCGGGCTACGACGTCGTCGTGCACGACATCGACGCCTCCAGGCTCGCCCGATTGCCGCAGTCGCTGGAGGCAAACCTCGCGCGGCAGATCAAGCGCGGCAGCCTGCACGACGCCGACGCGCGCGCCGCGCAGAAGCGCGTGCACACGTCACCCGAACTGCGCTCCCTGGCCGACCGCGATCTCGTCATCGAGTCGGTGAACGAGGACGAGGAGATCAAGCGCAAGCTCTACGAGTCGCTGAAGGGCGTGCTCAAGGCGGACGCGATCCTCGCCACCGACACGTCGTCGATCTCTATCACGCGCCTGGCCGCCGCCACCGACCGCGCGCCGCGCTTCCTCGGCATGCACTTCATGAACCCGGTGCCGATGATGGAGCTGGTCGAGATCATCCCCGGCATCGCCACCACGCCCGACGTCACGGCGACGGCCACCGAGGTCGCCCGCAAGATGGGCAAGACGCCCGTCGCGGCACAGGACTTCCCGGCCTTCATGGTCAACCGCATCCTGGCGCCGATGATCAACGAGGCGATCTACGTGCTGTACGAGGGCGTCGGCACCGTCGAAAGCATCGACACCGCGTGCAAGCTCGGCCTGCACCACCCGATGGGGCCGCTGGCGCTGGCCGACTTCATCGGCCTCGACATCTTTCTGTCGATCATGAAAGTCCTCTACGAGGGCCTCGCCGACCAGAAGTACCGGCCGTGTCCGCTGCTCATCAAGTACGTCGAGGCCGGCTGGCTCGGCCGCAAGTCCGGCCGCGGCTTCTACGACTACTCGGTCGAGCCGCCCAAGCCGACCCGCTAGGGCTGGCCCAAGCCAACGCCCGACGCTCCAGCGGCCCTGGTGGCGGCGAGCACGACTTGATCGAAGGTCGGCTCGCCGCGTGGAAGGCAACCTGCCGGATCTTACAGGCCGGGGCCCGGATCGCGGTTGCGGTAGGCCTGCAGGTTGTCGCGGCCGCGCGCCAGCCGGATCGTCACGCTTTGCACGTTGGAGACGGCCGCGATGACGCCGAGCTCGGGGTCGGGCAAACGGTGGGAGGCGTAGTCACGCAACAGCTCCATGACGGCGACGTAGCGTTCCTGCAGTGCCACGGCGCGGGCGAAATCGCCGGTGCGCGCGTAGGAGTGCGCATGCGCAGGGATGATATCCTGCCAGCCCGTCTCCCAGCCGATCAGGACACGCGCTGTTTCGAACAACGGGATGGCTTCGGCGAATCGCCCGGCGTCGAACGCGGCCCACGCACGCGCCTCGGCCACCTGGGCGGGAGAATCCTCGGCGCGGAAGTACTCGATGCCGGGATCCTCGATCGAGCGCCCCGGCCACAGGGTCTCGGCATAGGGCTCGGGATTGGCGAGCACCCCGGCGAGGTACACCTCGACATGCACGTGCGGCAGCACCCGCGGCCACAACGCCTTTGGGTCCTGGACGATGCCCACGGCCGCGCCGGCCTCGAGCTTGGTTCCCACCGCATGGGGGACGGCGATGCCGACGAAGCGGAACACGAACGATTCGCTCGGCGGCGCCAGGCGAAACACGGCGCCACCCCAATGATCGCCGGTCAAGGGATCGCGCACCAGCGCGATGACCTCGGCCGGATAGTTGCGCGTCACCTGCTCGCCCACCGCGAAGCGCACATCGACGCCGGTGTGACGCTCGCCGTGGTCGATGACCCGGCAGTCCGGCGTCGGACACGCTTGGAGGCCCGGCGGCAGCTGGGGCGCCTTGGCGGTCGCTGCCCCGGAAGCCACCAGCGCGACCAGCGCCGACGGGAGTCCGACCAAAGTGCGCCGCATCGAGCCCTCTATCGCGCCTCGACGAAATGGCGCAGCAGCGCGATCGCCTCGGGTGAATCCCATTCGGCTGGACCGACCATGCGGCCGAGTACGCGTCCCTGGGCGTCGATCAGCACCGTGGCCGGCAGGCCGGTGACCTGAAAGATGCGCTGCGAATTGCCGGACTGGTCGATGGTGATTGGCAGCTCGGTGAGGTTCCGCTCGAAGTAAAAGTCGCGCACCTTTTCTACCGCGATCTTGTCCTGGGAGATCGGCAGCACCTGGAAGCGCTCCGAGCCGAGTGCGGCCTGCAGCCGGTCCAGCGACGGCATCTCGCGCTTGCACGGCCCGCACCAGGTCGCCCAGAAGTTGACCAGCGTCACCCGGCCGGCGAAGTCGGCGAGGGTCAACGGCACGCCGCTCTCGGCCTTGAAGGCGATGGCGGGCGCTGGCTCCGGCTGCGGGTAGAGGATAAAGTTCGCCACCTGCCCGGTGACCAAGGGCCGCGCCGCCGCGATGATCGTTACGGTGGCCGGTTCGCCCCCCTGGTCGGGCATCCTAAGAAGCGCCACGACCAAGACTGCTCCCAGGAGAACGAACAGCCCGGCCAGCGCCACCGACCTGCGCGGCAGCGCGCTCGTGCCCTCGGTGCTCGCCTTCGATGACCGTTGATCCATGAAGCGCAGTAAGAAGAAGTCGGCCGCCAAGGGCAACCCGCGGACTCATTCCCGGGCCAACCCCCAGGCCAATCCATTATGGGGCGGCCGCTTCGCGTCGGGCCCTGACGCGCTGATGGAACAAGTGAATGCTTCCATCGGCTTTGACAAGGCGCTGGCGACCCAGGACCTCGCCCAAAGCCGCGCGCACTGTAGCATGCTGGTCAAAGCCGGCATCCTGAGCGCCAAGGACGGTCACGCCATCTTGAAAGGCCTCGCCGCCGTCGAGCGCGAGATCGCCGCCGGCGCGTTCACCTTCGCCCCCGCCCTGGAAGACATCCACATGCACGTGGAGGCACGCCTCGCCGAGCTGATCGGCGAGCCGGCCGGCCGCCTGCACACGGCACGCTCGCGCAACGACCAGGTCGCAACGGACTTCCGTATTTGGGTGCGCGATGCCGTCGATCGCATCGATGCCGGGCTGTCGTCGCTGCAGCGCGTGCTGCTCGATCGCGCCCACGAGCACGCCGAGACGGTCCTGCCCGGCCTCACCCACCTTCAGCCGGCGCAGCCCGTGACCTTCGGTCACCATCTGCTCGCCTACTTCGAGATGTTCGACCGCGACCGCGGCCGCTTCCGCGACTGCCGCGCGCGGCTGAACGAGAGCCCGCTCGGCGCCGCGGCGCTCGCCGGCACCACCTACCCGATCGACCGCAAGGCGACGGCGAAAGCGCTCGGCTTCGCGCGGCCGATGGAGAACTCGATGGATGCTGTCTCGGCGCGCGACTTCGCGCTCGAGTTCCTCGCCGCCTGCTCGATCGCCGCCGTGCACCTCTCGCGACTCGGCGAGGAGCTGGTGATCTGGGCGAGCGCGCGCTTCCGTTTCGTGCGGCTGTCGGACGCGTTCTCCACTGGCTCGTCGATCATGCCGCAGAAGCGCAATCCCGACGCCGCCGAGCTGTTGCGCGCCAAGGCCGGCCCGATCATCGGCGCGCTCAACAGCCTGCTCGTCACCATGAAGGGCCTGCCGCTCACCTATTCGAAGGACATGCAGGAGGACAAGGTGCCGACCTTCGCCGCCGCCGAGCAGCTCGAGCTGTCGCTGCAGGTGATGGCGGGCATGGTCGCCGACCTGACGGTGAACAAGGACGCCATGCGCGCGGCGACGTCGGAAGGATTCCTGACCGCCACCGACCTTGCTGACTGGCTGGTGCAGGAGCTCGACATGCCGTTCCGCGAGGCACACGGCGTGGTGGGGCGTATCGTGCGCCTGGCCGAGCACAAGGGCGTCGGGCTCGAGCAGCTGAGCCTCGGCGATCTGAAGCTCGTCGAGCCGCGCATCACCGCGGACGCGCAGCGCGCCCTGTCGGTCGAGAACGCTGTGGCGCGGCGGCGCAGCCACGGCGGCACCGCGCCCAAGCAAGTGCGCTCCGCCCTCAAGCGCGCCCGCGCGCGCTGGAAGCAGGCCAACAAGGACGCCAAGCGATGAACGCGCGCGTTCTCGTCCTGGTGGTGCTTCTCGTCGCCCTCGGCCTGTCCGCGTGCGGGCGCAAGGGCGACCTGATTCCGCCGCAGCCGCGCGCCGCTCTCGCGCAGTAGCGCCATGGACCATTTCAACCACCGCGGCGGCGAGCTGTTCGCCGAGGACGTGCCGGTTGCCCGCATCGCGGCCGAGGTCGGCACTCCCTTCTATTGCTATTCGGACGCGACGCTGCGCCGGCACTACCGCGTGCTCAAGGAAGCGCTTGCCGGCGCGCCGGGCAGCATCTGCTATGCGGTCAAGGCCAACAGCAACCTCGCCGTCCTGCGCACCCTGGGCGAGATGGGCGCCGGCGCCGACGTCGTCTCGGAGGGCGAGTTGCGGCGCGCCCTCGCCGCCGGCATCCCGCCCGAACGCGTCATCTTCGAGGGACCCGGCAAGACGCGCGCCGAGATGGCGTTCGCCCTCACCGCCGGCATTGATCAGTTCAACATCGAATCGGACGCCGAGCTGGTCGCGCTCGATGACGTCGCCCGAGGCTGGGGCAAGGTCGCCAACATCGCCGTGCGCATCAATCCCAACGTCGACGCGCACTCGCTCGACGGCATCAGCACCGGACGCAAGCGCGACAAGTTCGGCATCCTGTGGCCCGCGGCGCGCGCCACCTATCGCGTCGCCGCGGGACTGGCGAGCGTGAAGGTCGCCGGCGTCGCCATGCACATCGGCTCCCAGATCACCGATACCCTGCCGTTCGAGCGCGCCTTCCGCGTCGTCGCCGAGATCGTCGAGACGCTGCGCGCCGACGGCCACGACATCCGCCGCCTCGACCTCGGCGGCGGCCTTGGCGTGCCCTACACCGACGAGCGGCCGCCCTCGCCCGCCGAGTACGCGCGCGCCGTGCTGCGCGAGACGCAGAACCTCGGCTGCGAGCTGGTGTTCCAGCCGGGCCGCATGCTGGTCGCCAACGCCGGTATCCTGGTGACGCGCGTCACCTATGAGAAGGACGCGGCCGGCGTGCGCATGGTGATCGTCGATGCAGGCATGAACGACCTCGTCCGCCCGGCCATGTACAAGGCCAAGCACACCATCGTTCCGGTGCGCACGGACGGGGCCCAAGGTCCCGTCAAGCCCACGCCTGCCGACGTGGTCGGCCCGATCTGCGAGACCAGCGACACCTTCGCCAAGGATTGGCCGCTGCCGCCGACGGCGCCCGGAGACCTGCTGGCGATCCGCACCGCCGGCGCGTATGGCGCGGTCATGGCCTCGAACTACAACACCCGCCCGTTGGTCCCCGAGGTCATGGTGCGCGGCAACGAATTCGCCGTGGTGCGCCCTCGTCAAACCTACGAGAGCCTCCTTGCGGGAGAGACCCTTCCGCCTTGGCTCACCGGGGGTGGGGGCGTAGGATAATCGTTCCGTTTCATGGACAATTCGACCAACCCGCTGCTCCGCGCCATCGAGGGCCGCTTACGCCTGGCGCAGGCCGCCGTCACCTGGGAGCGGCTATGGCCGGCGCTGTGGCCAGCCTTCGCGGTGGCGGGTTTGTTCGCCGCCATTGCGCTGTTCGGCCTGTTCCCCTACCTGCTGGGCTGGCTGCATGCGCTCGTCCTCGCCGGCTTCGCGCTGGCGTTCGCGATCGCCCTCTACCGCGGGCTGCGCGGCTTTGCCGTCGCCAGCCGGGAGGAAGCGCGCCGCCGTCTCGAAACCAAGAGCAGCTTCCCGCACCGTCCGCTGGAGACGCTCAGCGACACCATCCCCGCGACGGCGACCGGTGAGACGCTGGCGCTGTGGCGGGCGCATCAGCGCCGCGCGCTGGAAGCGGTGCGGCGCCTGCGTGTCGGCATCCCGCAAGCCGGACTCGGCCGCCGCGACCCCCAAGGCCTGCGCGCCGCGCTTGGACTTGTGCTCGTCATCGGCTTCGTCTTCGCCGGCGCCAGCTGGCAGGGACGCCTGCTCGACGCCTTCACGCCGCGCTCAGGCGCCAGCGCGCTTGGCGAGGCGCGCACGGAGTTGACCGCCTGGATCGCGCCGCCGGCATACACCAACGTCGCGCCGATCTTCCTGGCGCAGCCTGCCAACGCACCGCTGCCGATTGCCGGCAACGTGTCGAAGGCGACCAACGCGCCGCGAATCCCGGACGGCACGACCCTGCGCGTGCCGGTCGGCAGCATGCTCTTCGCTCGCGTGCATGGCGGCACCGCGACTCCGGAGGTAGCTCTGGACGGCGCGACGACGCCGTTCGAGGTCGCCGACGCACAGAACTTCCAGATCAGCTTGCCGCTCGCCGCCGGCTCTTCTCTCGCCGTCACTCAGGGCCGCGCCTCGCTCGGCAAGTGGACGATCGAGGTGGTCTCCGACGCTCCCCCAGTCGCTATGTTCACCAGGACGCCGGGCGTCACCCAGCGCATGGCGCTGCAGATCGACTACCTCGCCACGGACGACTACGGCGTCGCCGTCGGCCAGATGCGCATGCGCCGCAATGGAGTGACGAGCGAGACGCTCGCCTTCGACGTGGCGCTGCCAGGCATCCTGCCCAAGAACGCCAGCGGCTCGCGCGTCTTCGACCTGACGCCGCACCCGTGGGCCGGCCTGCCGGTCGTGCTGTGGATCGAGGCGGCGGACTCGCTCGGCCAGATCGGCAAGTCCGAGGAGTTCCACACCACGCTGCCGGAGCGCGTGTTCACCAACCCGGTGGCGCGCGCTGTCGTCGAGCAGCGCCGCAACCTCGCCGCCGATCCCGAGAACCGCGACGAGGTCGCCTTCGCGCTCGACGCCATCACCGAGGCGCTGGCGGAGGAGATCGACGACCTCGGCACCTATCTCGACCTGCGCTCGCAGATCGGCCAGCTGACCTACGACCGGCGGCAGGAGGCGGTGCCGGAAGTCATCGACCGCATGTGGGACACCGCGCTGCGACTCGAGGAGGGCGAGCTCGGTCCCGCCGACCGCGAGCTGCGCCGCGCCCAGCAAGCCCTCCAGGACGCGCTCAACCGTGAGGCGCCGCAGGAAGAGATCCAGCGCCTGATGGCCGATCTGCGCGAGGCGATGGACCGCTACCTGCAGGAGCTGATGCAGCAGGCCGAGCGCCAGCAGCAGCAGGGCCAGCAGCCGCAGCAGGATCTGGCAAACCAGCCGGCGCGCGCGATGACGCGCGAGCAGCTGCAGGAGATGCTCGACCAGGCGCAGCAGATGGCGCAGCTCGGCGCGCGCGAGCAGGCGCAGCAGATGCTGCAGGAGTTGCAGCGCATGCTGGAGAATCTGCGCGCCGGCCGGCCGATGGAAAACCCCGGACAGCGGCAGGCCGAGCAGGCCATGCGCGAGCTGGGGCAGATCATCCAACAGCAGCAGCAGCTGATGGATCAGACCTTCCAGCAGGCCCAGCGCGGCCAGTTCGGCGAGCGCGGCCAGCTGCCCTCGCCGCAGCAGCAGGAAGCGCTGCGCAACCAGCTTGGCGAGATGATGCGCGGCTTCGGCGAGCAGTTCGGCCAGATTCCGCAGGCATTCGGCGAGGCGGAACGCGCCATGCGCGGCGCGGCCCAAGCGCTCGAGGGCCAGAACGCCGGCGAGGCGCTCGCCCAGCAGGGCCAGGCGCTGGATCGTCTTCGGGAAATGGCGCAGCAGATGATGCAGGGCCTCATGGCCCAGGGCATGATGCCGGGTCAGCCGGGCATGCCGGGCCAGCCTGGACAGATGGGCCAGAACGGCATGCGCCCCGGCCAGACGCCCAACCCCAATGTCGATCCGCTCGGCCGGCCGATCCCCGGCATGGGCGCCGATATCTCCAACCGCGTGCAGGTGCCCGAGCAGGGCGATCTGCAGCGCGCACGCGAGATCCTCGAAGAGCTGTTCCGCCGCGCCGGTGAGCGTTTCCGCTCGATCGAGGAGCTGGACTACCTCAACCGCCTACTGCGCCGCTTCTAGCGCTCCTTCCGCTCCGGGCGACCTCGCGCGACGTCATGGCGGCCAAACGCGTTCATGTGGCGCTCACGGTGCCGAACCTCGGCGAGGCGGTGCGCGACTACTCGACGCGACTCGGCGTCAACCCCACCGTGGTGGTGGCGGGTGAGTACGCGCTGTTCCTCACGCCGGTGCTCAACCTCTCGCTCACCGCTGCGCCCGGCAAGCCTGGCTCGCTGCGGCATCTGGGTCTCGAGGATCCCGGTTGCCTGCAGAAGAGCGCCGAGTCCGATCCGGGCGGTGTCTTGTGGGAGCGCTTCAGCCTCGAGCAGCAGGCGGAAGAAGTGCGGCAGCGCTGGCCGCAGACGAAGTGGAACCCTAAGTCCGGGAGCTGACTAGCCGCCTGCCGGCGGCGTTGCTTCCTGCGCCACCACCAGCACACGGCGGGTCGCCGCGGGCGGATTCGGCACACGCGTCGCGAAGTTGAGCGAGGCACCCGCTTCGAGCTGCGGCATCGGCGGATCGAACGTCCAGGTGAACAGCTCGCGCGGTGGATCGCGCGCGTCGAGCAGCGAGCCGCGCAGCTTGGGCACCGGCTGCGTCGCGCCCGTGATGTTGGTGATGACTCCCGTTACCACGATGACGTTGGTGCCGCCCTCGACTTCCCATTGCGCCACCGGATCGCCGAACTGCAGCGGCTGGATCTTCGGCGCGCCCAGTCCAACCAGCTGGTAGAGCTGCGTCGCCGGCGGCCACAACTCCATGATCATCCCGCGCAGCAGGACGGCGCTCGCCACCACCGCGATCACCACCGCGGCGAAGGAGCCCCAGGCGATGAGGGCGCCCCAGCTGCGCTGCGGCTTCGGTGCCGGCTTCTTCGGCCCGCGTGCGCCGCGCGGCCGGAACAGCGGCCGCTCCGCCTCGACCGTCATCTCCTCGATGCTCGGCACTTCGATGTCGTCGGCGTGCGGCTCCTCGGCCGACGCCTGGTACGGCATCTCCATCATGCGCGGCATGTCGCCGGGCGGGCGCTCGGTCCACGTGTTACCGCACTTGGTGCAACGTACCGCGCGGCCGTTCGGGAGGAGGGAGTTCGGATCGACCGAGTAGCGGGTGTCGCAGGCGGGGCAGGTAAGGATCATGTCGCTCTAACGCCTGAACCTGACTCCCTTATAGGGTTTTGCCGGAGTCTCGGCAAGAAATCCCGACCCGCCGCGCGATATCCGAACGTGCGCGCAATCCGTTGGAATGGCATGAGAAAGCAGGCAACATCGGGCGCCGAGCGGCACCCCTTTCGCCGCGTCATGGTTAAGAGGAGATCGGCGCGTTGGTCCGCTTTCAGGGCGTCGCCATGCGCTATGCGAACGGCCCCGAGGTGCTGAAGGACGTCACCTTCCACCTCGAGGCGGGTTCCTATCATTTCCTCACCGGACCGTCGGGCGCCGGCAAGAGCTCGCTGCTGCGCCTGATGTACCTCGCCCACCGCGCCAGCCGCGGCACGGTCAGCGTGTTCGGCCATGACATCGCCAACACGCCGCGCCGCCTGTTGCCCGGCCTGCGGCGGCGCATCGGCGTCGTCTTCCAGGACTTTCGACTGCTCGACCACCTGTCGGCGCGCGACAACGTGGCGCTGACCTTGCGCATCGCCGGCATCCGCGAGGACACCATCCGCGCCCACGTCGCCGAGCTTCTCGCGTGGGTCGGCCTCGGCGACAAGCTCGACGCCACCCCGCCGACATTGTCCGACGGCGAGAAACAGCGCGTCGCCATCGCCCGCGCCGTCATCGGCCGACCGAGCCTCCTGCTCGCCGACGAGCCGACCGGGAGCATTGACGAGCACCAGGGCATGCGCATCCTGCGCCTGTTCGAGGAGCTGAATAGGATCGGCACCACGGTCGTCGTCGCCACCCACGACCAGCGCCTCATCGCCCGCTTCCACCACCGCGTGCTGCGTCTCGCCGACGGCCAGTTCACCGTCGAGCGCCAAAGCATGGGGATCTAGCCATGGCCGCGCGCCGCTATGACCTTCCGTTCGCCGAGGACGGATCCGGCCGCTTCCTGCCGTGGATGATCGCGCTGATGGTGTATCTCGCTGCGCTCGCCACCGTCGCGGCGCTCACCACGCGCGCGGTCGCGCAGCGCTGGAACGCCGGACTCGAAGGCACGGCCACCGTCGAGGTCGCCCCCACCGGCGACGCGGCGGCCACCGATGCCGCGGTGACGCAGGCGCTCGCGGTCCTGCGCAACACGCCGGGCGTCGTCGCCGCCCAGCCCGTTCCTAAGGAGGAGATCGACCGCCTGCTCGAGCCGTGGCTCGGTCCCGATGCAGCGCGCGAAGGACTCCCGGTCCCACGCCTAATCGACGTGCGCTTCACGAAGGGCGCCCGCGTCGACGTCGGTGCGCTAACGCGCACTCTCGTCACCGCCGTGCCTACCGCGCGCTTCGACTCCCACAGCGTCTGGCTTGAGCGTCTGCAAATCCTGGGAGACTCCGTGCAGCTCGCCGCGCTTCTCATCGTCGCGCTGATCGCCGCCGCCGCTGGCGCGACCGTGGTGTTCGCGACGCGGGCCGGACTCGCGGTGCACCGGGAGTTCATCGAGCTCATGCACCTGATCGGCTCGCGCGATTCCTACATCGCGCGACAGTTCCAGAATCACGCCATGAGCCTCGCCCTGCGCGGCGGCGTCCTTGGGGTCATCGCCGGCGCACTGACCATCGGCGCGCTCACGGTGATCTCGCGGCCGATCCAGTCGGCGCTCCTGCCCGACCTTGCCATCGGCGCCGCGGCGATCGCCGTGCTGGCCCTGCTGCCGCTGCTCGCCGCCGGCATCGCTATGCTGACGGCGCGCATCACCGTCCTGCGTGCGCTGAAGCAGATGACATAAGGGCGTCCTCGCCGCGAGGCGCCGGGCGGGTCGGCAGGCCCGGTGCAAGCGCAACGCACCCACCGGTGGATAAGTCGCAAAGGGTGGAACGGGTGCGAAACTACGCTAACTCATGGCGCGGCTTGGCAGATTCGCTTCCGCAAACCGGGGATGAACCGGGCGAACGGAAAGAGAACTTGCCGTTGACCGGCAGGGGAAGCGGCCTAGAATCGCCACCCCGTCTCATCGGCTAGGTCCGCATGGTATCCGTCGCACCCATCTCGCAGCAAATCTGGGACATGAAGTACCGGCTGCGCGGGCCGGACGGCTTCCCCATCGACCAGACCATCGAGGACACGTGGCGCCGCGTGGCGCGCGCGCTCGCCGCTCCCGAGAAGAACGCGGCCGCCGCCGCGCAGACCTTCTACGAGGCGATGGCGGACTTCCGCTTCCTGCCTGCCGGCCGCATCGTCGCCGGCGCGGGCTCGGGCCGCGACGTCACCCTCTTCAACTGCTTCGTCATGGGGACGATTCCCGACGACATGGCGGGGATCTTCCAGGCGCTGAAGGAAGCGGCGCTGACCATGCAGCAAGGTGGCGGCATCGGCTACGACTTCTCGACCCTGCGTCCCAAGGGCGCGCCGGTGAAGGGCGTGGGCGCCGACGCCTCCGGTCCGCTGTCCTTCATGAACGTGTGGGACGCCATGTGCCGCACCATCATGTCGGCGGGCTACCGCCGCGGCGCCATGATGGCTACGCTGCGCTGCGACCACCCGGACATCGAGGCGTTCATCGACGCCAAGCGCGAGCCGGGCCAACTGCGCATGTTCAACCTGTCGGTGCTGGTGACCGACGCGTTCATGACCGCGGTGAAGAACGACGCGCCGTGGGAGCTCACCTTCGGCGGCACGCTCTACAGTACCGTGCAGGCGCGCGATCTGTGGGAAAAGATCATGCGCGCGACGTACGCGTACGCCGAGCCGGGCGCGATCTTCATCGACCGCATCAACGGCCTGAACAACCTCTATTACGCCGAGACGATCGCCGCCACCAACCCATGCGGCGAACAGCCCCTGCCACCGTACGGCAACTGCCTGCTCGGCTCGATCAACCTTGCGCGCCTGGTGCAGCGGCCGTTCGAGGACGACGCTGCGCTGGACGAGGCGCAGCTCGCGCGCATCACGGCGACGGCGGTGCGCATGCTCGACAACGCCATCGACGTCTCGCGCTATCCATTGCCGGAGCAGGAGCACGAGGCGAAAGCCAAGCGCCGTATCGGCTTGGGCCTCACCGGTCTTGCCGACGCGCTGATCCTGTGCGGCGTGCGCTACGATAGCGACAAAGGCCGCGCGCTCGCCTCGCAGTGGATGGGGGCGATCTCGCGCAACGCCTATCTCACCAGCACGCAGCTGGCGAAAGAGAAAGGCGCCTTCCCGCTCTACGACGCCGAGAAGTACCTGGCCGGCGCAAACGTCCGCGCGATGGACGCGGACGTGCAGGCGGCGATCCGCAAGCACGGCATCCGCAACGCCCTGCTCACCTCGGTGGCGCCGACCGGCACCATCTCGCTGCTTGCCGATAACGTCTCCTCGGGCCTTGAGCCGGTGTTCAGCTTCTCCTACGAGCGCAGCGTGCTGATGCCTGACGGCAGCCGCCGCCAGGAGGAGGTGACGGATTACGCCTACCGCCTGTTCCGCACCATACGTGGCGAGCACATGGCTCTGCCGAAGGCGTTCCTCTCGGCCCAGGCGCTGATCCCGTCCGACCACGTCAAGATGCAGGCCGCCATCCAGGAGCACATCGACTCGGCGGTGTCCAAGACCATCAACGTCGCCACCGACACTTCTTTCGAGGCGTTCCAGAGCGTCTACCTGCAGGCCTACGAGTCGGGCTGCAAGGGCTGCACCACCTTCCGCCCGAACGAGATCACCGGCTCGGTGCTGTCGGTGCCGGAGAAAGACAAGAAGCGGCCCAAGGCCGAGCCCGAGCTGCCGCTTGAGGCGCCGAAATCAAGGCCGAAGGATTCGCTGGAGGCCGGCGCCGTTGTCTACATGACGCGGCCGCTCGACCGCCCCAACGCGCTGCCCGGCAACACTTACAAGGTCAGCTGGCCCGAGCACGACCACGCCTTCTACATCACCATCAACGACATCGTGCAGGACGGGCGGCGGCGGCCCTTCGAGGTATTCATCAACTCCAAGAACCTCGAGCACTATGCGTGGACGGTGGCGCTGACGCGCATGATCTCGGCGGTGTTCCGCCGCGGTGGCGACGTCGCCTTCGTTGCCGAGGAGCTGAAGGCGGTGTTCGATCCGCGCGGCGGCCAGTGGGTCGGCGGTCACTACGTGCCGTCGCTGCTGGCGGCGATCGGCGAGGTAATCGAGCAGCACCTCATCCAAATCGGCTTCACCCAGTTACCGAAAGAACCGCAAGAAGAGGTCACTGCGGTGCGCCTCGTAGCCGGCGCCGAAAGCGCCACCCCGCGCCAGCGCTCGTGCCCGAAATGCAGCATGCCTTCGCTGATCTGCCAGGAAGGCTGCGATACCTGCACCAGCTGCGGCTATTCCAAATGCAGCTGAGCGGGCATGCGCTCCTTCCGCCTCGTCTCGCTGGTCGTCATTGCCCTTGGAGTGATGGCGGTGGGAGCCATCGCGCCACTGTGGTACGGCGCGGCACGCGCGCTCGAAGCAGGCATCCGCACCTGGGCTGAAACCCCGCGCGACGCCGTCAGTATCGAGATCGGCCGGGTCGCTGTGTCCGGCTTCCCCTTCGCTCTCGACGCCACCATCACGTCGTTCGCCATCGCCAGCGCCGACCTTGGCGCGCGCTACTACGCCGAGCACGTGCGCGTCTCGCGCGGCCTCATGGACCGCGACGCGACCTTCGAGATGGTCGCCCCGCAGCAGATCACTCTCGCCAGCGGCACCGCCTTCGACATCGATGCCGACCGCTTCGCCGGGACGGTGCGCACGCCACAAGACGGCAGCCCGGCGCGTGGCTTCACCCTCAGCGCCGCCGGCGTGCGCGTCCGCTGGCAGGGTCTGGCGCTCGCCAGCGCGCAACGCCTGTCCGTGCAGGAGTTGGCGCCCGACGGCAGCAGCGCCATCCCCACCAGCAGCCGCGCCGAGCTGCGCATCGTGGGGCTGAACGTCCCTGCACAGCGACGCGGTCCCTTCGGCGACACCCTTGCCGAGCTCTCCGCCAACCTCGAGCTGGAAGGCGCGCTCGAATCCTCGACGCTGGGGCGCTCGATCCCCGCCTGGCAGCGAGCCGGCGGCCGTCTCTATGTCTCGGATGCCGTCGTGCGGTGGGGCACGCTAGACGCCGGCCGCATCGGCGGGGCGCTGCGCCTTGATACCATGCTGCGGCCGACGGGACGGCTGAGCATCACCTTCCGCGATCCGGCCCGCACCTTCGAGGCGCTGGCCGCTGCCGACTGGGTGGATCCCAAGACCCGCACCGAGCTCATGAACGGCGTCGGCTACGACCCCAACCGCGTCGCCGTGCTGCCGTACTGCCTGTCCTTCCTGGATGGCTGGATCGTGCTGGACGACATTGAGCAGGACCAAACCGCGCCCATCCGATTGTGGCGTGTGCCATCGCTGGTTTCCCGCCGCGCCGTCGAGGACCGCTGATGCGCCGTCCCCTTGTCCGCGTATTGGTAGTGGTGACGGCCTTGCTGGTCGTCGTTGCGGGCGCCTACGCCGCCTATTGGTACGTCGCGGCGGGACAGATGCGTTCCGCCATCGCCGACTGGGCCAGCCAGTCGGGTGACTTGCAGGTGAAGGTGGGCGAGGTCGCGGTTTCAGGCTTTCCCGACCGCCTGATCGCCACCGTCGCCAGCGTGGAGGCGACGCGCAGCCAGGGCTCGCTGCCGTGGGCCTACCGCGCCGACGGCGTGCGCGCCAGCCGGGCGCTGACCGGCGGCTCGACGCTCGTCACCGTCGCCGGCCCGCAGACCCTGACCTACACGGCGGATGGGCAGGTGCACACGGTGCGCGCGCGCGCCGACTCCTTCGCCCTCGAGCTGCGCCAGACCGCCAGCGGCGGCTTCGCCGGGTTCGGCCTGCTCGCCGCGCGGCTGACCGTCGAACGTCCGGTGGCGCAGCCGATGACCATCGGCCGCCTCAGCTTCAATATGGGCGTCGGCAATGGCGCGCCGGGGGCCATCCCGGACAAGTCGCGCTTCGCCGTGCGCATCGAGGACCTGAAGCTGCCGGAGCATCGTCGCGGCGCGCTGGGCGACACCATCGAGCAGCTCGGTTTCAACGCCATCCTCAATCAGCCCATTGCCGGCTTCGACCTGCCGGCGTCGCTGGCACGCTGGCGCGATGCCGACGGGTACCTCACCCTTACCGAGGTCATCCTCAAGTGGGGCACGCTCGACATGAGCGGCCTCGGCTCGGGGGTGCTGCGGCTCGACGCGCAATTCCGTCCGACCGGCGGCCTGCATGCCGGCTTGCGCGACTACCTGACGACCATCGACGCCTTCCACGCGGCCCGCAGGCTGTCCGACGAGGCGCGCGCGGCCGTGCAGCAGGCCTTGGGCTTCCTCGGCGCGCGCGGGGCCGCCGGCGGCGGCCGCCTCGGCCTGCCCGTCGAGGTCCGCGACGGCAACGTGGTGGTCGGCCCGGCAACCCTTGGCACAGTGAAGCCGGTCCTGCCCGGCGCGCATCCGGCAGGCTGATCGACTGCATGCGCCGTCCTCTGCGCGCGGCGCTCGTCTTCCTGGCGCTGCTTTTCATCGCTGCGGCCGGCTACGTCGCCTGCTGGTACGCCGCCGCCGAAGCGCTGAAACGCGAGGTGCAGGCGGTCGCGGCGACCGACGCCTACCCGCTGCTGGTCGGCGGCTTTCCCAAAGAGGTCGTGCTGTCGCTCGACCGTGTCCTGCTGAGCAAGGACGACTGGACCCTCATCGCCGAACGGGTGTTAGTGCGCCGCGCGATGCGCGGCATCGAGGTGAACGCAGAGGTCTCCGGTCCCATCGCCATTCGCTACGGCGAGCGGGCTGTGACCGTGTCCGCGGCGCAGCCGGCGCGCGTTACTCTGCGGGACGGAGCGGTCGCTATCGCGATGCGCGGCGCAACGATCGTCCTACCGGACTCGACGTGGACGGTGCGACGCTTGAACCTCGACTACGCCCCCGGTGGCGGCACCGCGCCGATTCCTATGGACAGCCGCCTGCGTATCGTCGCGGAGGATATCGTCGTGCCGGAGGCGCGGCGTGGTCCCTTCGGGGATACCATCGCCGCCCTGCAGGCCACCGCGCAGCTGCAGGTGCGCGCCGTCACCACGACCCACTTGCCGGACGCGCTGCTCGCCTGGCGCGAGGGCGGCCGGCTTTTGATCGGCACGTTGGTGCGTTGGGGCTCGCTCGATGCCACCGCAACCGGGTTCTATCGACTCGACACACAACTGCTTCCCATCGCGCAGATCGCCGAGTTGCCACAGCTGTTGGACGCGATCCAGGCGGCGCGCTGGATCGGTGACGCCGAGCGAGCCGCCGTAATGGGAGAGGCGCGGGGCTTTATCCCGGCCGGCCCCAACCGCCTAGTCGTCCCGCTCGAAGTGAAGGATGGCGCGGTATGGGTGCACAGCACCCGCGTCACGCCCCGATGGCCAAGCGGCGGGACTAGGTCCTGTACCCATAAAAGGGATTCCCTTTAAGGGCCGGCTGTGATTCAAGCTTCCAAACTGTGGGGGCTTGACGATGGCGCGCTTCGATCTCAGCGACGGGGAGTGGGCGTTGATCGCTCCGCTGCTTCCCAACGAGCCGCGCGGAGTGCCGCGTGTCGACGACCGCCGCGTGGTGAACGGCATCTTCTGGGTATTGCGGACGGGCTCGCCGTGGCGGACCTGCCCGAGCGGTATGGCCCCTACACGACGGACT
>VGER01000029.1 GCA_016869235.1 Alphaproteobacteria bacterium
CTCAACTTCACGCAGCTTCCCGATGATCTGCTCGGCCGTAAATCGCTGACGCGGCATCCCATTCTCCATTCAAAAGTGGGCCAATCCCAACTCTGGGCTTGGACCACTTTCGACAGGGCAGACCATCTGGGCTTGGACCACTTTCGACAGGGCAGACCAGGGCCACATCGGCACGCTGGCAGTGTCATCGGGGTTCAGGCTGGCGGAGGCGGTGGCCTGCACCAGGGCCGTGGGCGGCTCTTCGCGACACTTCTGCTTCAGCGGCCCTTGCAGAGACCGCAGCGTGGCGCTGTCCATGGCGTTCCCTTGTGTTGACGGCGATGGCGGCTTCCCCATGATGCGGCCGCGAGCGGGCCGAATCCAAGATATTGGGCAATGCTGACCTTACGCGACGTCACCGTGCGGCTGGGCGGGCACCTTGTGCTCGACCATGCCGGTGCGTCCATTCCTACCCGCGCCCGCGTCGGCCTGGTCGGACGCAACGGCTCCGGCAAGTCGACCATGCTAAAGCTCATCGCCGGCGCCTTGCATCCGGACACCGGCAGCGTCGAGGGGCCGCGCCAGACGCGCATCGGCTACGTCGCCCAGGATGCGCCGTCGGGAACGGCAACGCCGTTTGAAACCGTGCTTGCCGCCGATACCGAGCGCGCGCGCCTGCTGGCGGAAGCCGAGGCCGCGCACGACCGCCACGACATCGGCGAGGTCCACGAGCGCCTCGCCGCCATCGGTGCGCACGCGGCGCCAGCGCGTGCCGCAAGCATCCTGCACGGCATGGGGTTCGATGCCGAGATGCAGGCGCGGCCGCTCGATTCCCTGTCCGGCGGCTGGCGCACCCGCGTCGCTCTCGCCGCGGTGCTGTTCTCGGAGCCAGAGCTATTGTTGCTCGACGAGCCGTCCAACCACTTGGACCTCGAAGCGACGTTGTGGCTCGAATCGTTCCTCGGCCGCTATCGCGGCACGCTGCTACTGGTGAGCCACGAACGCGACCTGCTGAACAGCGTCGTCGACCACATCCTGCATCTAGAAGCCGGAAAATTGACGCTTTACGCCGGTGGCTACGATGAGTTCGCGCGCCAGCGCGCCGAGCGGCGTGCCGACGCGGAAGCACAGCGCACGCGCCAGGAACAGAAGCGCCAGAAGCTGCAGGCGTTCGTGGACCGCTGGCGCTACAAGGCGCACAGCGCGTCGCAGGCCCAGAGCCGACTGAAGGCGCTCGCCAAGCTGGAGCCGCTCGCTTCCATCATCGAGGAGCAAGACGTCGAGTTCCACTTTCCGAGTCCCGACACGCTGCGCCCGCCGCTGCTGATGGTCGAGAACGCGGCGGTCGGCTATGGCGGCCAACCGGTGCTGTCGCGCGTCACTCTGCGCATCGATCCGGACGATCGCATCGCGCTGCTCGGCCGCAACGGCAACGGCAAGACGACGTTGGCACGACTGCTCTGCAACGAGCTCCCGGCGCTTGCGGGCTCGGTGACCGGCAGCAGCAAGTTGCGGGTCGGCTACTTCTCGCAGTACCAGGTCGACGACCTTGTGCCGGCCGACACGCCGATCCAGCACATGGCGCGTGCGCTGCCCGACGCGCAGCCTGCGGTGGCGCGCGCGCACCTGGGCCGTTTCGGCTTCTCGGGGGAGAAGGCCGAAGTGGCGGTTAGGCATCTCTCCGGCGGCGAGCGCGCGCGGCTGGCCCTGGCCCTCATCACCCGGGACGCGCCGCACATGATCATTCTCGACGAGCCGACCAACCATGTCGACGTGGAGGCGCGCGATGCGCTGGTTGCGGCGCTCAACCAGTATTCGGGCGCCGTGCTGGTGGTCAGCCACGACCGCCACCTGCTCCAGCTCGTCGCCGATCGCCTGATCCTCGTGGCCGACGGCGCCGCCAAGGAATTCGCCGGCACGCTCGAGGACTACCGAACCCTGGTGCTGACCCAAGCCGACAGCGACGAAACGGCCCCGTCGAAGGGCGCCGCAAAGTCCAACCGCAAGGACGAGCGTCGCGCCGCCGCGGTGATGCGCGAACGCACGCAAGCGCTGCGCCAGGCGGTCAAGGCCGCCGAAGCGGACCTCGCCAAGCTGACCAGACAGCGCCAGGAGATCGAAGCCACGCTCAACGATCCGGCGGGCGCCCGCGACGGCGCCAATCGGGGCGCTTTGATGAAGAGCCACGGCGAGCTCTCGCGGCAGGTGGTCGCCGCCGAGGAACGCTGGATGACAGCGAGCCTCGCCCTGGAGGAAGCGGAGGCTGCGCCGGGCTAGGCGAGGAACTTGGCGAGCGAGGCCGTGTCCACGTTGCCGCCGCTCAGGACAATGCCGACGCGTTTCCCCTGCACCGGAATCGAGCCGTTGAGGACAGCGGCAAGACCCAGGCACCCGGTCGGCTCGACGACGATCTTCATCCTCTCGGCAAAGAAGCGCAGTGCAGCAAAGAGCTCGGCGTCGCTCGCAACCGCGGTCTGCACGTTCTCCCGGCGCAGCACAGCAAACGGCCGCTCGCCGATATGGGTGACAATGGCGCCGTCGGCGATCGAACGCGGTGGGGGGATGGTGACGATCTCGCCTTTTTGCAGCGACTGGCGCGCGTCGTCACCCGCTTCAGGCTCGACGCCCCACACCTCACAGTGCGGCGCCAGCGCCCGCGCGCTCAGCACGGAGCCCGACAGCAAGCCGCCGCCGCCGAGCGGCGTCACCAGCACGTCGAGCGGACCGGCTTCCTCCAGCAGTTCTTTGGCCGCGGTGCCTTGTCCGGCAATCACGTCGTGATGGTCGAACGGCGGAATGATGGCTAGGCCGCGGCGCGTCGCCAAGTCGCAGGCGATCGCCTCGCGGTCTTCGGTGTAGCGGTCGTAGAAGACGATCTCGCCGCCGTAGCCCATCGTCGCCTGGACCTTGGTGGCGGGAGCGTCCTTGGGCATGACGATGGTCGCGGTCGTCTGTTGCAGGCGGCAGGCGAGAGCCAATGCCTGGGCGTGGTTGCCGGACGAGAACGTCACCACACCCCGCTTACGTTGCTCCGGAACCAAGGCGCGAACCGCGTTGTAGGCGCCGCGGAACTTGAATGCTCCGGCGCGCTGCAGGTTCTCACACTTGAAGAACAACCCGGCACCCGTGCGCGCATCGGCGGTGTGCGACGTCAGCACTGGCGTGCGGTGGGCGACGCCTTCGAGACGTGCGGCGGCGCGCTCGACGTCGGCGTAGCTGGGGAGGTCGATGGCGACGCCTCTAGAAGTCACCCGGCACCGGGAAGATGGTCGGCCGGTTGTTGTTGGGAGAATCGCAGTACGGATAGTACTTGGGCGGCGCATCGAGGAGCGGGCCTTGCGGTGCGCCGGCGCCGGGACGGCCGGGCTGCAGGAACTGCGCCGCGATGACCTCTGGATGGCGCTGCACGTCCGAGGGCCGGATATCGGCAACCTCGAGGATGAGCTTGCGCAGGATGGCTTCGGCGAACGTCTCGAAGTTCTGCGCAGCGATGACGAAGGCGCCCGGACCGCCGATCGCACACTCTTTATAGTAGACGTCGAGCTCGGCGACGACGTTGCCGAAGCCTTGGCTGGCGAGGATCGGCAGTCCGTTGATAGTGATGCCTTCCGCCACGGCAAGATCGCGGAAGTAGGTGACCGAGAGGCCGCGATTGTTGGGACCGTCGCCCGACACGTCGATGACGCGCCTGTCGCCCTGGAACGGATTGACGCTGAACAGGCGCCGCGACACGTCGAGCGCGCCGCTGATGGACGTGCCCTGCCACGATTGGAACGCCCACCGCTCCACGGTGCACCCGAACGCGTCGGCGCTCTGCGCATCGCCGACGACCATCCACGGCACGGTCTGGCGGAACAAACCCCATCCCGCCCATTCGACGTACGTAACGGCAATGCGCCCGTGCCGGCCGTTGCGGATGACTTCCAGGAGCTTGGGATTACGGAACGCGTCGATGTAGCCCTGACGTTGCAGGCGGCCCTCGCAGTAGTCGACGCTGCCGGAGATGTCGACGGCGATGACCAGCTCCAGGTCCACGCGCGTCTGCTGCGCTGCCGTGGGAACCGAGGCGGACAGCAACATCGCCACAGCCAGGGCCGCCGGAACGAGGTGCGACATCAGTTTCTCCCAAGAGGCGCGAGAGTCTAGCAGCCGCGCCCAGTACCCGCACGCTGACAGGGGCAAGGGAAGGGCCTATGGTCCCGGCCACGGCGCACCCGCGCCTTCTGCCCGGCGTGCGCAATGCTGATCCTCGCGTTCCTGTTCCTGGTGGCGATGTGGGCGTCGGCGCAGAACGCGCTGGCGGGCGGCGGCACGTTCCTGACCCTGCCGGCCTTGATGTTCGCTGGGCTCGATGCACGCCTCGCCAACATCGCCTCGACCATCGCGCTATTTCCCGGCCAGGTCACCAGCGCATGGGCCGCAGCTCCGCTCATCAGCGGCGTCGGGATGCTCGGCGTGCGGGCGCTCGTGCTCATCAGCCTCGCCGGCGGCGCGGCCGGAGCGCTCCTGCTGCTTTGGACCCCGAGCGATTTCTTCGAGCGCCTGGTGCCGTGGCTGGTGCTGTTTGCTACCGCGGTGTTCGCTTGGGGCAGTTTCCTGCGCAAGCCGCACGCCGAAGCGGTGCTGGGGCCGGGCGCCGCCGCCGCGGCGCAGTTCGCCATCTCGGTGTACGGCGGCTACTTCGGCGGCGGCATCGGCTTCCTGATGATTGCCGCGCTGAGCCTAACCGGCATGGGCGTGCGTGCCATCGGCGGCACCAAGAACTTGCTCGCCGGCGTGATGAACGCATCCGCCGTAGTCCTTTTCCTGCTCTTCGCCTGGTCGGAGCTGCCATGGGACATCGTGGCGGCGACCGCGGCCGGCGGAGTCGCCGGCGGATACGTTGGCGGCCGCCTGCTGCATCGTGTGCCCGAGAAGGCCTTGCGCTTGTTCATCATCCTGATCGGCCTGACTCTGACCGTTGGGCTGTTCGTCCGCCAAGGGGCGTGAGGGCGTGATCCGCATCGACGTCTATGCCGACATCATTTGTCCGTGGGGCTACATCGGTGAGCACCCCCTCCACGCCGCGTTGCAGAAGGCTCCGGAGCTCGAGACGGATGTCGTCCTGCGGCCGTTCCAGCTCGATCCCACCGCCGTTGCGCCGCTGCCGGTCCTGGACTATCTGAGGCGCAAGTTCGGGCCGCGCGCGGAGGCCACAAGGTGGGGAAGCGCCTGCATGCGCCGGGAATGATTGCCCCGTCGGTGCTCACGGTGCGCCCGCCCCAGATGCCGGCTTGCGGCCTTTCCTCGGCCAGCCGCGTATTAGGGGGCGTTCGCTTTCTCAATCCGTTTGCGGCCAAGAACGCGGAGCCCCTGGCCCTTGCGCTGCCGGAACCAACATGATTCCCGGTCGAGCTCCTGTCCCTGCGCTGTTCACCGACCTTTACGAGCTCACCATGGCGCAGGCCTACGTCGCCGACGCCATGGCGGAGGCGCCGGCGACCTTCAGCCTGTTCGTGCGCACGCTGCCGGCGCAGCGCAACTTCCTGCTTGCCGCAGGCCTCGAGACGGCGCTCGCTGGCCTGGAGTCGTTCCACTTCGACGATGCCGCCATCGGCTACTTGCGATCGCTTGGCCGCTTCACGCCGTCCTTCCTCGATTGGCTGCGCGCCTTTCGCTTCCAAGGCGCGGTCACGGCGGTGCCCGAGGGCACGCCGGTGTTCGCCGGCGAGCCGCTGCTCGAGGTGACCGCCCCGCTGGCGCAGGCGCAGCTGATCGAGACCTTCCTCATCAACGAACTGCATCTGCAGACGATGCTCGCCTCCAAGGCGGCGCGCATCGTGCTCGCCGCGCAGGGCAGGCGCGTCGTCGACTTCGGCGCGCGCCGCGTCCACGGCATCGATGCGTCGGTGAACGGCGCCCGTGCCTTCGCCATCGCCGGCGTCGCCGCGACCTCCAACATGCTGGCCGGCCACATCTGGGGGCTGCCGGTCGTGGGCACCATGGCGCACGCGTACGTGCAGTCGTTCGCCAACGAGGCCGACGCCTTCCGCGCCTTCACGCGCCACTATCCCGACACCACGCTGCTGGTGGATACCTACGACACTCTCGACGGCGTCCGCCGCGTGATCGCGCTGGCGCACGAGATGGGCAGTGACTTCCGCGTCGCCGCGGTACGCATCGATTCGGGCGATCTGGCGGCGCTCGCCAAGGCGTCGCGCACCCTGCTCGATGCCGCCGGCCTCGCCGGAGTGCGCATCTTTGTCAGCGGCGGCCTCGACGAACACGCCATCGGCGCGTTGCTCGCCGCCGGGGCGCCGGTGGATGCGTTCGGGGTCGGCACCCGCATGGGGGTGTCCGAGGACGTGCCCGCGCTCGACGTTGTCTACAAGCTCACCGACCTCGGCGGCCGCGGGCGTCTCAAGCTGTCGCCCGGCAAGAACCTGCTGCCGGGCCGGAAGCAGGTGTGGCGCGTCGAGGAGGGCGGCTTCGCGCACCGGGACGTGCTCGGCCGTGCCGGCGAGCAGCTCGCCGGCCGGCCGCTGCTGCAGCCGGTGATGCAGGCGGGATCGCGCATCGGCGCGGCGCCGTCGCTCGCCGACATCGCTGCGCACGCGCAGCGCGAGCAGGCTCGCCTGCCACCCGCGCTGCGGGCGATGCAGCCGGCGCGGCCGCCGTATGCCGTCGAGGTCAGCCCGGCGCTCGCGGCGTACGCGAGCGAGGTGCGCGGCAGCAGCGGCTAGCGTATATACCGGCGCGGCGGCACCGGCGCCGCGTTCCCGCGGAGTGTCTCGTGACAGTCAGCGACTTTGGCTCCGACCTTGGCCTGATCGACCGTGCCGGCGATGCCATTCCCTTGTGGCCGGTCACTGCCGACGAGTTCGAGCGCTGGGCCTCGCATCAGCCCGCCGCTGTGCGCGAATGGCTGTCGGTGCATCGCTTCCAAGCCAAGCCCGGCCGCTTCCAAACCGTGCCGGGCAAGAACGGGGCGCTGCAGGGCGTCGTCGTCGGAGTCGCGGATCCGCTGTCGGTGTGGAACTTCGCCGCGCTCACCCAGGCCCTGCCGGCCGGCGCCTACAAGGTCGAGCCGGTGCGCGGCCACCTCGATGCCACGGCCGCCACCAACCTCGCGCTGGGCTGGGCCTACGGCGGTTACCGTTTCACGCGCTACCGCAAGCCGCCCAAGGACGCGGGCGTCGCCAGGCTGGTGTGGCCGGCCAAGGCGGATCGCAACTACGTTGCCGTCGCCGCCGCCGCGAGCACCATCGTCCGCAACCTGATCAACACGCCGGCCGGCGACCTCGGTCCCGCCGACCTCGCCGAAGTGGCGCTCAGCCTCGCCGCCGATCACCGCGCGCAGGTCGAGACGACCGTCGGCGCCGGCCTGCTCACGTCCGGCTACCCGATGGTGCACGCGGTCGGCAAGGCGGGTCGGCAGGAGCCGCGCCTCGTCGACATCCTCTGGGGCGCCGCCAAGGGCAAGGCGCCGCGCGTCACTCTCGTAGGCAAGGGTGTTTGTTTCGATACCGGCGGCCTCGACATCAAGCCGCCCGACGCCATGTTGCTGCAGAAGAAGGACATGTCAGGCGCCGCCATCGCCCTCGGCCTGTTCCACATGATCGCGGCGCGTGGTCTCGACGTCAGCGTGCGCGTGTTGCTGCCGATGGTCGAGAACGCGATCTCGTCAGACGCGTACCATCCCGGCGACGTGCTCTCGTCGCGCAAGGGGCTGACCGTCGAGATCGGGAATACCGATGCCGAGGGACGACTCCTCCTCGGCGACGCGCTCGCCGAGGCGGATCGCGAGCGACCCGACCTGCTGGTCGACTTCGCCACACTGACCGGCGCCGCGCGCGTCGCGCTCGGACCCGAGTTGCCGGCCCTCTACGCCAAGGACGATGGCACCGCCGCTACGCTTTCCGCCATCGGCATGGAGGAGGCCGATCCGATGTGGCGCATGCCGCTGTGGTCGCCCTACGACGAGTGGCTGGAAAGCAAGATCGCCGACATGAACAACATCTCGGGCGGATCGTTCGCTGGCTCGATCACCGCTGCGCTGTTCCTGCAGCGCTTCGTCACGCGCACCGACAACTGGGTGCACCTCGATCTGTTCGGATGGAGCCCCAAGCCGCGCCCAGGGCATCCGGAGGGCGCCGAGCCGCAGACCATGCGCGCGGTCTACCGCCTCATCGAGCGCCACTTCGCCGGGCGGCCGAAGAAGGCGAAACGGCGCAAATAGCCGCCCGGCGCTCGGCTGGGCTCAGGTATTTACCCTATACCCTGGGGGATAGTCGGCCCCGCACGCTCGGTGCCCCGAACGGGTGACCAGTGGGGGGCTGCACGGATGTCCCTGGCGTTGCGCGTGGTCTTGCTGACGCTGCTTGCCGCGGTGCCGGTATTTCTCATCCAGGTGACGCGGGAGGTGCGGCTGCGCGAGGACCACGTCGCCGAGATTCTCGACAGCGCGCGCGCCTACGCTGGGCTGGCCGCGGCGCGCACCGATCGCTTCGTCGAGGGCGCGCGGGTGCTGCTGGTGGCGGCGTCGCGCCTCGACTCGGTGCGCGGCGGCTCGCGCGTCGAATGCTTCAACGAGCTCGCGCGGCTGCAGGCGGTGCTGCCGGATTTCCCGGCGGCGGCGGCGTTCCATCCCGACGGCAACACGATGTGCTCCAGCAACCCGAACCCGATCGGCACCAACATCTCCGATCGCACGTACTTCCACGAGACGGTGTCGAAGAAGCAGTTCACGGTGAGCGACTATGTCGTGGGCCGCTCGTCGGGGACCGGCACGATTGCCTTCACCTACCCCGCCCTGGACGACAACGGCAACGTGCTGGCGGTGCTGCTCCTCTTCATCAACAGCGCGCCGCTGTCCGAGCTTCTCAACAAGCCGCCCGTCCCCGCCGGCGGCTTCATCGCCTTGGTGGACTCGGTCGGCACCATCACCGCGCGCTGGCCCGATCCCACGCGGTGGGTCGGGCAGAAGGGCGCAGGCACGCCCTGGGGTGAGGCGCTGCTGCGCAACCACGACGGCGCCATCACGGCTCGGCTCGCTGACGGCGCGGACTACGCGCTCGGCTTCGTGCCGCTGACGGCGCCGTCGCGCATGAGCATCTTCGTCGGGCTGCCGCTCGGTCCGGCAATCCGCCAGGCCGAGGCGCAGTTCCGCCGGGCGATGGCGCTGACGGTCGCGGTGTTCGGGCTGATGGCGCTCGTCGCGTGGCTCGGCGCCCAATGGTGGGTGCACCGGCCGGTAAGCGACCTGCGCGAGGCCGCCGACGCAATCGCCAGCGGCGATCTGCGGGCGCGGCCGCGCCATACTTCCTCGGTGCCGGAGTTGCGCGCGCTCGGCGACCATTTCGTCTCGATGGCGCAGGCCCTGGAGGCGCGGCTGCTGCAGAAGGACGTACTACTCAAGGAGGTCAACCACCGCGTCAAGAACAGCCTGCAGCTGGTGGCGTCCGTTTTCACGCTGCATCGCGCCGGCATCACCGACGAAAGGGCGCGCCAGCAGTTCGACGAGGTGGTCAACAAGATCGCCACGGTCGCGCACGTGCACCAGAAGCTATATCGCGACGAGAAGGTGGACTCGATCGCCTTTGGCGCCTTCATCGAGGAAATGTGCGGCGAGCTCGAGTCGGTGCTGTGCGGCGACGACCAGTGCACCGGTTCCTGTGAGGCAACGGAATGCCGGCTGCCCACCGATCTCGCTATTCCCTTGGCGCTCATCGTCAACGAACTCATCACCAACGCCTTCAAGTATGCCCAGCCCGCCGACGGCGCCGGGGACATCCATGTCGAGTGCCGTCACGATGGCGCCGCTGTCGTCGTTTTGGTCGCCGACAGGGGCCCGTTTCCCCCGGATTTCAAGGTTGCCGACAGCAAGGGCCTCGGCATGCGCATGATCTCGGTGCTGCTGCAACAGCTGCGCGGCTCGCTCGAGGTCGTGCCGCTCGCACACGGCAAGTCGTTCGTGGTCCGTGTACCCACGTAATCCGCTTTCGTCCGGCATGCAAACCATCGACTCGAGGGACGGCGCCGCTCCGGGAGACATGAGCGCCGCCCTGAGCGGCGTGCGCGTGCTGATCGTCGAGGACGAAGCGCTGATCGCCCTGGCGGTCGAGACGCTGTTGAGAGACTTCGGCTGCGACGTGGTGGCGGTTGCCTATCACGTGTCCGAGGCGTTGGGCGTCGCCCGCTCGCTGCCGATCGACATCGCCCTGCTCGACGTCAACGTGGCCGGCAAAGAGGTGTTTCCGGTCGCCGACACGCTGCTGTCGCGCAGCATTCCGTTCGTGTTCGCCAGCGGCTACGGAGTGAACGCGTTGCGTGCCGACCTGCGCCGCCACCCGCTGGTGCACAAGCCCTTTGCGCCGCAGGAGCTGCGCCGCGCATTGGAGGACGTCCTCGCCGGCCGGCGCGCCTAGCGACCGATGCGTGTAGTGTTATCTCGTCACACGTATCGGTAGTGGGTCACATCCGGTGCACGAATCCGGCCGGGAACGGCTGGAAACCACCATTCTTGAGCGCGCTGTGTGAGCCCGTTCACAGTGGTGACGGTCCGCGTGGGCCGAAAACTGGACCAGCAATCCTTCTATAGGCCGTGTCATGAGCATTGAGCTTCTCAATCATCAGGTCTTCAACGGCGGCGAGGTGATCTTCAAGGCGGGGGAGTCGCCCCGCTGCGCGTACCTGATCCAGTCCGGCGCAGTGCATATCCTCGCCGGCCGCGAGGACCACGCGCCTATCGTGACCACGCTGGTGGCCGGGGACCTGCTCGGCGAGATGGCGCTGGTCGACGCACAGCCGCGCTCGGCCACCGCTGTCGCCAAGCAGACGACGACCTGCATCACCATCATGCCCGGCGACTTCGGCTCGCGCCTCGCCAAGTCGGATCCCTTGGTGCGGGCGATGGTGAAGTCGCTGACGCGCCGCTTGCGCCAGACCACGCCGACCCGCGTCTCCGCCTAGTCGCGTCCCGCCCGGGCCTGCTCTCAGTCTGCTACCACGCTCCCGGGCGCGATGACGCCGGCGGGGAACGTCAGCGCCAACGCGATGGCGATCCAGTACAGACGGCTCGCCATGCGGACGGAAAAGGCATCCCTCTGGGATCAGTCGTCTTTCACGCCGGGGTAGCCGATGCGTTCCAGTCGTCGGGACCCAGCAGCACGCTGCCGTCACGCTCGAACCGGCTGGCGTCGATGAGAGCCGCGCAGCGCTGCGTGATCTCGTCGAAATTTGCACGCGCCGCCTGCAAGAGGTCGCGGTCCGTGTCGATGTGGCCGAGCCGCCGCACCAGCGCGTCACGGCTGACGCGACACAGCACCTCGTCGCGGCCGACGCGTACCCAGAACTGAGCCTGCTTCCGGAAGCCGTTCCAGGTCAGGTAGCGGGCGTCGCGAAAGTCGACAGTGGTGTTCGGCCGCACGGTCATTCTGCGATCTGCACCTTGTGCGCCGGGACTCCCGGCGCTTCGTCACGAACCGCTGTAGCCGTATTGTTTTCCGTTCTTCACGGCGGCCGCTCGCGAGGCGTACGCTTCGGCGGAGGCGCGCAACACGAGGCGCTCGGGGGTGAGCAGCGACCAGCGCCACTTGCCGCCCGCATCCGCGCTGAAGTTCCAGGTGTCCTTGGCGACCGCCACGCGCTCGTTCGCCATCTAGCTGGATTCCTTCGGCCCCGCCGAAGGCGGGGCGTCGGCGGCAATCTCCTCGCCCAAGGCGCCGGGAGGAGTCCTGCGGCGCACGGTTCGCGCGCGGCGGCCCCCGACGGCGACGCCGATGAGCGTCCCCACGGGCCCGCGCGCCGCTGCGGCAAGCGCCCGCGGCGGGCCTGCATACGCTTCGTTCAGCAGTGCGCACTTCCCACACAAGGGCTTGCCTCCGTGACCAAGGCGCAGATGCACGCGCGCGATGCGGCGTCCACCGAGGCACGCCGCGTTGTTGTGGTAGCGGGGCTGCTGAATGGAATGCCAGCCGTGGGAATCGACCATCGCGGCTCCTTCGCGGAACCTGACGCGGTCAACCCAGCGGAGCCGGCGGCGTCAAATTGAGTGCAGGATGAATCATCCTACCACGCCTTGCGTGCGAACAGGCTGTTTGTGGGCGCTCCTCCGAATGCGTCATCGCTGACGGGCGAAATGCATTGTGTTTTCGCGGCAAGCGGCGCACAGTCGGCACCAGCTCCCGAAATCGCTGGTGTTGCCCGTCCTCGGATTGACCCTCACCGCCAGTTCGACGAGCTGCAATCGCTTTTTGCGATTGTTTTGGGCGGGGAGGGCGCATGCCGAGCGGAACTGTGAAGTGGTTCAACAAGAACAAGGGTTACGGCTTCATCGCGCCGGAGGACGGCACTAAGGACGTCTTCGTGCACGCGTCGTCGTTGGAGATGGCCGGCGTCGACTCCCTGGCCGAAGGCCAGAAGGTGCAGTTCGACGTGCAGCCTGGCCGCGACGGCAAGGTCTCGGCGCACAATCTGCGGGTCGACGGATGAACCGCATTTCGCCTTTGCGGCGGAGAAGCGCGGACCTGCCGCCCGTGCGGCCGGACCTGCGCGTTGGCACCGCATTGTCGGCATGGACCGATGCCGCCAAGTGGCGGCGCAAGCCGAGCTCACGTAGTGACGACGGTCCGCGCGAGCGCAAGTGCCTGCGCTGCCAGACGCTGTTCGAAAGCGCCTGGTGTGGAGAGCGCATTTGCCGGCGCTGCCAGTCGGCGGCGGCCTGGCGCCAAGGATGGGGAACGTAGGGGCGGCTCCCTGCGCGCCTCGAACCGGAGCAAGCTATGCCACGCAAACCGAACTATTCCTTCGAACGCCGGCAACGCGAACAGCGCCGAGCGAGCAAACAGGAACGCAAGCGCCTGGAGCGCGAGGAGCGGCGCCTTCAGGCCGCGGGCACCGCGGAGACGGCGGCGGCTGCCGCTGCGCCGGAGGGCGAGCCGGTGAGCGCGGGGGCCGATGACGCGGCGCCCGATGATCAAGTCCGGCGGCAGCAGCGCTAAGCCCAGAAGCGCACGCGGTTGGGGGCTGTCCGCCGCCCCGCGCGCGCCGCGTCCTCGCTGCATGCGGCGCTGGCGGCGGTCTTGCAGGGTGACCCCCACGCGGCGCAGTTGTGCGCCTGGCTGAGTCGCAACGCCGCGGCGCGCAAGACCGGCTCAGCAAGACCGGGTGAACGAGGGCCTTAGGCCGGATGCCCAACAAAGTGCGAGGACCTGCGTTAGTGCGTGCCCTCGATCTGCGCACCCTCGCGAACGCCAATCGCAGCCGCGCGCTGGTCGAACAGGATGCGGCCATTAAGGCCGAGTTGCTGGCGACGGCGGCCGAGTGGGAGCGCCTGGCGCTTGCCGCCGAAGAGGAAGCCTCGCAGGAACGGGCCGCGAAGGAGTGACCGCGCGGCCGCGCGGCACCCGCTCTACTTGAGCCCGGCGACGACGCGCTCGGCGAGCGCGGCGACCACCGCTGGCGCCTCGACGCCGACGGTGTCGATCAGGCAGGCGCGGTCGCAGGCGTACGGCAGTGTCCATCGCATCGGCGACGTCCATTCGGCGGCGGCGAGCGCCCGACCGTCCACGCCGCTCAGGATGCGGGCGCTGCCGCGGATCGCCGCATTCTGCGCCTGCATGGTCGCATCGATCGGCGTCAATACCGAGAACACGATCACCGCGTCGATGCGCGGCTGTTGCCGTCGCGCCAGCAGCAGCAGCTCGCTGTCGGGCCGCTTCTCGTTGTCGAGCGCGGGGTTGACCACCAAAACCGCGCGACCGTCGTGCACGGTGAGTCCCGCCGCGCGCAGCTGGGCCTCGAATGCGGTGAGGGCGTTTTCCGCCACGCGGTTGGCGCGCGCGATGCCGCCGACGACCGCGTCATCGGCAATCACCATCACGTTGGCGATGCGGAGCGCTTGGATCGGCGTGGCGGGCGGCGGCGCGCTCGCCGTGCGGTCGAGCAACCCACTATGCTGCAGCGCCGCAATTCCGGCGCCCACCAGTCCAACCGCTGCGACGATTACGACTCCTGCCCGCATTCTCGACTAGCTCCGTCCGGGAATGTAGCGCCCGCCGCCCGCGTTGTCGCGCCGCCGCGGGCCTAGGCCCGCCGCAGCGTTTCGTGCAGCGCCCGCGCCAAGTCCTGGCGCGTGTAGGGCTTGGTGACGAGCGGGCCGATGGCGCGGGTCTGCGCGGTGCGCTCGACCGCCGCCTCGGAGAAGCCCGATGCGAACATGGCGCGCAGCCGCGGCTGCTGCTCGCGCGCCGCCGCCGCAAGCTTGATGCCGTCCATGCTGCCCGCCATGACGACGTCGGTGAACACGACATCCAGGTCCGCGAGCGTGTCGACCTTCTCCAGGGCGTCGGCCGCGTCGGTAGCCTCGGTGACCCGGCATCCCATCATGCGCAGATGAGTCGAGGCAACCTGGCACACGTCTTCCGCGTCCTCCACCAGGAGAACATGCGCCGAGAATGACGCCGGCACCTCCGCAGGCGTAGCCGGGGCCTCGGCCTCCCCTCCGGCGGCGCGCGGCAGATACAGGCGCACGGTCGTCCCCTGGCCGACCTCGCTGTAGATCTTGGCGTCGCCCTTCGACTGCCGCGCGAAGCCGTAAATCATCGCCAGGCCGAGGCCGGTGCCCTTGCCGGGCGCCTTGGTGGTGAAGAACGGCTCGAACACGCGGCCGAGGATCTCCGGCGGGATGCCGGTGCCGGTGTCGCTCACCGCCACCATCACGTAGTCGCCCGGGGTCACGTCCGGATGGAGCGCCGCGTAATCGGCGTCGAGCTGCTTGTTGGCCGTCTCGATGGTCAGCTGGCCGCCCTTGGTCATCGCGTCGCGGCCGTTGATGGCGAGGTTGGTGATCGCGGACTCGACTTGCGCCGCGTCGGCGAGCGCCGGCCACAAGTGCTCGTCCAGCACACGGCGGATGACGATCTGCTCGCCGAGCGTGCGCGCCAGCAGGTCGGCGATGCCGTCGACCACGTTGTTGATGTTGACGGGTTTTGCCTGCAGGGCCTGGCGGCGCGCGAAGGCCAGCAGCTTGTGCGTCAGGTCGGCACCGCGCTCGGCGGCACGGCGCGCGCACGTCGCCAGCTCGCGGGCGGCGGGGTCCACTCCGCCGCCGTCGGTCAGCAGCTCGAGGTTGCCGACGATGACGGTGAGCAGGTTGTTGAAGTCGTGCGCGAGGCCGCCCGTGAGCTGGCCGATGGCCTCCATCTTTTGCGCTTGGTGCAACTGGGTCTGCAGTTGCGTGCGCTCCGAGACGTCGCGGGCGATGACGACGAAGAAGGTGGTGCCTTCGAACAGGACCTGCGACGACGTCGCCTCGACCTCGACGCGGCGGCTACCGCGGCCGAGCATGGTTAGGGCGCCGATCGTCCCCACCTTGTGCCGCCGCAGCTGCGCCAGGTCGACCCGGCCCGCGTCTTCGTTGGCGACGAACTCCGCCAGCCTGTGGGCGCGGATGTCGCCGCCGCTACGCGCGAGCAGGCGCTCGGCCGCCGGGTTGGCGACGACGATCTGGCCGCCGTCGTCGATGACGAAGATCGCGTCCGCCGCCTGCTCGAGGAACTGGCGATAGCGGGCCTCCGAGGCCTCGACCCGGCCCTCGAGCCGGCGCGCGTACTCGTCCACCTTCGCCTTGGCGGTGGCGACGTCGCCGTAAGCGCGGGTCAGCCGGCCATAGAGCGAGTGATCCTCCAGCAGCAGGATCACCAGCACCAGGCCGCCGGCGAGCAGCCCGTAGAGCCGGCCAGAATAGAAGCCGAGGTCGAAGCGGCCGGCGTTGAGCACGGCGCCTAGCGCCACGTTGATCAGGAACGCGCACAGCACGACCATCAGCCACAGGTCGAGTACGGTGCGCGTCTTGCGGGTCCACAGCGTCACCAGCGCGGCGATGCCGACGAGCCAGACGAAGGCGACCACCACCTTCATGGCGCTGGCTTCGCGGTTGCCGGCCATGATGGCCGGCAGCAGGTCGTGTCTGTCCGTCGTCAGCAGTGTGAAGGCGATGACGATCGCCACCGTTCCCGCCAAGGCGGCAACGATGGCGCCGACGCCGCCGCGCGCGGGCGGCGCGTCCTTCGTCCACGCGTACGCAATGATGAACAGCGGGAACGTGCCGTGCCAAAGCATGTACACCCACGCGGTCGTCTGCGCGCCGCCGCCCAGGACTCCGCCGGGCGCCAACAGCCCTGGGAACGACAATGCGTGCACCGCCGCCATCAGCGCGCTGAACAGATAGCCGCTGGCCAGGATCAACAGAGGCCGCAGGCGCGTCAGGTAGTACAGGCCGGTGAACAGCGCGGCGGTGATCAGTTCGACCAGGACCAGGGACGCCTGGTAGGCCGGAATGAAGGCCTCGATGCGCGGCAGCTGCACCGTCGCAAACGGCGCCAGCACCGCGAAGACGCCTATCGACGCGGCTACGATGGCCAACGCCCACCGCTTGTCCTTCGCTCCGGCGGGCAGCAGCGACAGGTACAGCTCGCTGGGCGCCACCTGCGGCGCCAGTGGTGGCGCAGCGCGGGTCTCGTCCGGGAAGGCGGAACGGACGTTCATCTTCGAACCCGAAACCCTCCCTGCCGCCTCGGGCCGAGGGCCTGCTGCCTCAACTAGCCGGGCAAGCTATTGGCGGACAAGAGGCAAGTGAACATCCGGACGCCGCAGGCGGTCACAACTTCCCGTCGCGCCTCAGGCGCGCATCGCGCCTTTGGCGCGCACGTCTCGCAAATCGCCGTCACGCCTCAGGCGCGCGTCGCGCCTTTGGCGGCGCATCGCAAATCGCCGTCGCGCCTTCAGGCGCGCACGGCTCCAGACTCGTCGGCGACCAGCTCGAACGCGGCCTTCACCAGGGCGGCGGCGTAGGCGGTGCGTGGCCGGTCCAGCACCTCGTCGACGCTGCCCTGCTCGACGATGACGCCGTCGCGCATGACGATGACGTGGTCGGCGATCGAGCGCACCACCTTCAGGTCGTGGCTGATGAACAGGTACGTCAGCCCGTGGCGCTCGCGCAGGTCGCGCAAGAGGTCGAGGATCTGCACCTGCACCGTGCGGTCGAGCGCCGAGGTCGGCTCGTCGAGCACGATCAGGCGCGGCTTGAGCACGAGCGCGCGGGCAATAGAAATGCGCTGCCGCTGGCCGCCCGAGAACTCGTGCGGGTAGCGGTCCATGGCGCTGGGATCGAGGCCCACCTCGCGCATCGCCTCCGCCACCACGGCGCGGCGCTGGTCCCATGTCATGTCCTTGTTGTGGACGACCAGGCCCTCCTCGATGATCTGCGCCACCGATAGCCGCGGGCTCAGCGAGCCGTACGGGTCCTGGAAGACGATCTGCATCTCGCGCCGCATCGGCCGCAGCTCGTTGAAGCCCAGCCCTTGCAGCTCCTTGCCGGAGAACTGGATCGAGCCCTCGCTGCGCAACAGGCGCAGGACGGCGAGGCCAAGCGTGGTCTTGCCGGAGCCGCTCTCGCCCACCACGCCCAGCGTGTGCCCGGCGCGCACGGTCATCGAGACTCCGTCGACGGCGCGCACGTAGTCGAAGGTGCGCCCGAACAGCCCGCCCTTGCGGGGGAAGTGCACCTTGAGCGCCGACGTCTGCAGGATGACCGGCGTGCCCTCCGGCGGCTTGTCGCGGCGCGGCTTCGGCTCCGAGGCCAGCAGCATGCGTGTGTACTCGTGCCGCGGGCTCTTGAACAGCGCCGCCGTCGGGCCTTCCTCGACGAAGCGGCCCTGGTGCATCACGTAGGTGCGGTTGGCGAGTTTGCGCACGATGCCAAGCTCGTGGGTGATGAACAGGATCGCCATTCCCATGCGCCGCTGAATCTCGTCGAGGAGCTTGAGGATCTGCGCCTGGATGGTCACGTCCACCGCAGTGGTCGGCTCGTCGGCGATCAACAGGTCGGGCTCGTTGGCGAGCGCCATGGCGATCATGACACGCTGGCGCTGGCCGCCCGACAGCGTGTGGGGAAATGACTCCAGCCGCTTCTCCGGCTCCTTGATGCCGACCAGGTTCAACAGCTCGAGCACGCGCGCCCGCGCCTGCGCCTTGGTCACGTTGCGGTGCAGGAACAACGTCTCGCTGATCTGCTTCTCGATCGTATGCAGCGGATTGAGCGAGGTCATCGGCTCCTGGAAGATCATCGAGATCTTGTCGCCGCGTATCTTGCGCAGCTCGCGGTCTGGCGCGCCGAGCAGCTCCTGGCCGTTGAACTTGATCGATCCAGCCGGATGGAACGCCTTCGGGTACGGCAGCAGCTGCAGGATCGACAGCGCGGTGACCGACTTGCCCGAGCCGCTCTCGCCGACGACGGCGATCGTCTCGCCCTTGTCGATGTGGAACGAGACGCCGCGCACCGCCTCGATCGTGCGCCGGCCGATGCGGAACGACACCGCTAGGTCCTTCACCTCCAACAGGTGCGTGCCGGCGGCGGGCGCGCCGCCCCCGCCCACGCGGGCCTGGAAGTCGACGACGCTCACGCCACGTTCTTCCTGGGATCGAAGGCGTCGCGCACGCCTTCGCCGATGAACACCAGCAGCATTAGCAACGTCCCCAAGGTGAAGAAGGCGGTGAAGCCGAGCCACGGCGCGTGCAGGTTGTTGCGCGCCTGCAGCACCAGCTCGCCCAGCGACGGCGAGCCGGCCGGCAGGCCGTAGCCGATGAAGTCGAGGCCGGACAAAAGCGTCACCGAGCCCGATAGCATGAACGGCATCATGGTCATGGTGCTGACCATGGCGTTCGGCAAGATGTGCTTGAACATCACCACCCAGTCGGACGCGCCAAGCGCGCGCGCCGCGCGCACGTAGTCGAAGTTGCGCGCCCGAATGAACTCGGTGCGCACCAGGCCGACCAAGCCCATCCAGCTGAACAGCAAGAAGATGCCCAGCAGGATCCAGAAGTTCGGCGTGAACACGCTGGCAATGATGATGATGACGTACAGCGTCGGCACCGAGCCCCAGATCTCCATGAAGCGCTGAAAGTAGAGGTCCCAGCGCCCTCCCCAGTAGCCCTGGGTGGCGCCGGCGATGATGCCGATGATCGAGGAGAAGATCACCACCGAGAAGCCGAACAGGATCGAGATGCGTACGCCATAGACGACGCGCGCCAGCACGTCGCGCGCCTGATCATCGGTGCCGAGCCAGTTGTCGCGCGAGGGCGGCGAGGGCGCCGGCACCTTCATTTCGTAGTTGATGGTGCGGTAGTCGAAGCGGATGGGCGGCCACAGGATCCAGCCCTTCTCCTCGATCAGCTCCTTGACGAAGGGGTCGCGGTAGTCGGCTTCTGCTTCGAAGAAGCCGCCAAACTTTGTTTCGGGATAGGCGACGAAGATGGGCGAATAGAACTGGCCGTCGTAGCGGATCAGCAGCGGCCGGTCGTTGCACAGGAACTCGGCGAACAGGCTAAGGGTGAAGATCGCTACGAAGGCCCACAAGGACCACACGGCGAGCTTGTTGCGCCGGAAAAGGTCGAGGCGGCGGCGCGTCAACGGCGTGACGCGGAATCCGAGGAACGTGTCGTGCGCGTCCGGCGGCGGCACCGCCGTTGCCGGCATCACGTCGGGGGCGCGCTCTGCGACGCTCATTTGATCTCGACGCGCTCGAAGTGGATACGCGGGTCGACCCACGCATAGCTGACGTCGCGGATGATGCCCATCACCAGGGCCATGAGCGTGCCGATGTAGAGCGATCCGAACATCAGCGGATAGTCGCGCCGGATGGTGGCGTCGTAGAAGAGGCGGCCCAGACCATCGAGCGAGAAGATGATCTCGATGAGCAGCACGCCGGCGAAGAAGATCGACAGGAACGCCGCCGGGAAGCCAGTGATGATAAGTAGCATGGCGTTGCGGAATACGTGTCCGTACAGCACCCGGTGCGGCGTGGCGCCCTTGGCGCGCGCGGTGACGACGTATTGCTGCTTGATCTCCTCGAGGAACAGGTTCTTCACCAGGAAGGTGAGGGTGGCGAATCCGCCGATCACCATGGCGGTCACGGGCAGCACCATGTGCCAGGCGTAGTCGGCGATCTTCATGTACCAGACGAGCTCGTCCCAGTTGGGCGAGACCAGGCCGCGGATCGGGAAGATGTTCCAGTAGCTGCCGCCGGCGAACAGCACGATGAGCAGGATGGCGAACAGGAAGTCCGGTATCGCGTAGCCGATCAGCACGATCGTCGTGGTGCTGGCGTCGAACTTCGATCCTTCTCGCACCGCCTTGGCGATGCCGAGCGGGATGCAGATGAAGTAGATGATCAGCATCGTCCACAGCCCGAGCGAGATCGACACGGGCAGCTTGTCGATGATGATCTCGATGACGTTCTGGTCGCGGAAATAGCTGTCGCCGAAGCGGAACAGCAGGAAGTCCTTCATTGTCAGGAAGAAGCGCTGAACGATCGGCTTGTCGAAGCCGTACTGCTGCTCGATTTCGCGGATCAGCCGCGGGTCGACGCCGCGCGCGCCGCGGTAGCGCGACTGCTCCGCGGTCTGCTGCTGCTGCACCGTTTGCGGCTGGTTGAGGCCGCCGCCTTGCTGTACCTCGCCCGCACCGGCCCCGCCCGCGAAACGCTGGGTGGCGTCAACGGCGATGCCACGCATCTCGGCGAGGCGCTGCTCGACCGGCCCGCCCGGCGCCAGCTGGATGATGAAGAAATTGATGACCATGATCCCGAACAGGGTCGGGATCATCAGAAGCAATCGCCGGCCGACGTACGCCCACATATCAGTGCCGGTTTGCCACCAGTCTTGTCCGGGTTCTTGTCGGTGTGGCCCTTACCGCCGCAGCTGCGCCTTGGCGGCGTTGACGCGCCGTTCCTTCTCGGCGTCGATCCACCACCCTGAGGTGACGCCGTACTTGGACTTGGTCGCCGGCATGCCGAATTTGTCCCAGTACGCCAGGCGGTAGTTGTCCACGGTCCACTGCGGGATGACGTAGAACTGCCATTGCAGCACGCGGTCGAGCGCCTTGGTCGTGGCGACGAGCGTCTGCTTGTCGGGCGCGGCGATGATCTTCTCGACCAGCGCGTCCACCACCGGGTGACAGACGCCGGCGGCGTTGTCGGCCTGCTCCATCTTGGCCGACTCGCAGGTCCACATCTCGCGCTGCTCGTTGCCCGGGTAGGTGGATTGCCCCTGGCTGTGGACGATGATGTCGAAGTCGAACGTGTTGAAGCGCTGCTGGTACTGCGAGGTATCCACCGTGCGGATGTTGGCCTGCACGCCCAGGCGCTCGAGGTTCTGGACGATCGGCGCGACCAGGCGCTCAAAGTCGGGCTGCACGAGCAGGAACTCGATGGTAAACGGCTCGCCGGTCGGCCCGACCATGCGGGTGTTCTGCACGCGGTAACCGGCTTCCTGGAACAGCTGCTGGGCGCGCATCAGAAGCACGCGGTTGTTGCCCGAGCCGTCGGTCTTGGGAGGGTTGTACTCGGTGGTGAATACCTCCGGCGGCAGCTGGGCGCGGAACGGCTCCAGGATCTGCAGCTCCAGGCCCGTCGGCACGCCTGTCGCGGCGTATTCCTGGCTTTCCCAGTAGCTGCGCAGGCGCGTGTACTGTCCATAGAACAGCGTGTTGTTCATCCACTCGAAGTCCATGGCGTGCTGCAGCGCCTCGCGCACCTTGCGGTCCTGGAACTTCGCCTTGCGGGTGTTGATGAAGAACCCCTGCAGAGCCTTGGGCAGGTTGTTGGGGATGAGCGCCTTGACGATCAGGCCCTGGGTCACCGCCGGCACATCGTAGCCGGTCGCCCAGCGCAGCGCGGAGTTCTCCGAGCGGAAGTCGTAGTCGCCGGCCTTGAACGCCTCCAGCGCCACCTGGAAGTCGCCGTAGTAGTCGGTGCGCATGAGGTCGAAGTTGTTCTGGCCCACGTTCATCGGCAGGCCGGCGCCCCAGTAGTTGGGCACGCGCTCGAGCTCGATGAAATTGGGCGCGTTCACCGTCTTGATGCGGTAGGGGCCCGACGACATGAACGGCTCCAGCGTCGTCGTGGTGAAGTCGCGGCTGGCCCACGCGGCGCGGGACAGGATCGGCAGCTGGCCGGTGATGTAGGGCAGCTCCTTGTTGATCTCGCCGCCGGTGTCGAAGGTGATCTTCACCTCGCGCTCGGACACCTTCTCGGCCTTGGCGAGGTTCTTGAAGTACTGGCGATAGAACGGCGAGCCCTCCGCCTTGAGCTTCTCCAGCGAGAAGATGACGTCTTCCGGCAGCACCGGCGTGCCATCCCACCAGCGCGCCTGATCGCGCAGCTTGTAGATGACCCAGGCCGCGTCGTCGGGCACCTCGACGTACTCGGCGAGCAGGCCGTACTGAACCGACAGCTCGTCGGCGTTGGTGGTCATCAGCGTCTCGCCGCCGATGCCCGCCGAGGTGCCCTTGCCGTTGAAGACGTTCAGGTTGTCGAAGGTGCCGAAGCCCCAGGCGCGATAGGTACCGCCTTTGGGTGCGTTCGGATTGACGTAGTTCCAGTGCTTGAAGTCGCGCGGGTAGAGCGGATCGGATTCGTGCGAGTACGCGTAGTAGATCATACCGCCGTGCTTGCCGGGCGCCTTGTTCGTGGCGGCGGCCGGCGTCTCATATTTCTGGGCGAACGCGGCGCCGACGACCCCTGCGCCAATGACGCAGGACATCGCGACTGCAGTAATCAAAGCGGCGATTTTGCGCATGGAAACGATCCTCTCTCGATCGGCGTTGTTGCTTTGATGCAATACTGCTTAAGCGGACGAGGGGAGTCTATAAGGTTAACGGCCTAGCCGGGCTACCGCCGCGGTATGGAGCGCGGCACTGGCGGCCGCCAAAACGTGGTTCTTTCGGTCGCATTCCAGCGGTGTGCCGTTCCAGTCGCCGATCACACCTCCGGCACCCCGCACCACCGGGATGGCGGCGCAGAAGTCGTGGGGCTCCATGCCGCACTCGGCGACCAGGTCGATCATGCCGCTCGACAGGAGGCCAAACGCGTAGCCGTCGCTGCTGTACTGGGTGAGGTGCGCGGCGTCCACCAGCCGCCCCAGTGCGGCGCGCTCCCACTCGCCGCACCACGTCGGCCGCGTCGCGCTCACCGATCCGGTGGTGAACAGAGTCGCGGCGCCAAGCGACGCACCGCCGCGCACCCGGCACGGCACACCGTTGAAGGTGGTGCGCTGCCCGTCGGCGCCGATCCAGCGCTCGCGCGTGATCGGCTGGTCGATGGCGCCGAGCACGGCGTTGCCGCGGCGCAGCAATCCGATCAGCGTCACGAACAACGGCTTGCCGGTGATGAACGAGCGCGTGCCGTCGATGGGGTCGAGCACCCACACGTATTCGGCGCTGGCGTTGACGGCGCCAAGCTCCTCGCCGCGCACGCCGTGCTGCGGATAGCGCGACAGGATCGCGTCGCGCATCGCCTGCTCGGTCGCGCGGTCGGCGACGGTTACGGGACTCGCGTCGCCTTTCGCCTCGACCGCGACTGGGCTGCGGAAGTGCCGGCGCAGCACGGCGCCCGCCGTGTCGGCAAGCTCTCCGGCGAAAGCGATCAGTTCCGGTGGGATCCCCGCCATGCGCCGTGCGTATAGCACGGCCCCGACCTCAGTTTGTCGGCAGCCGCACTGGGCTGGTGGACAGCGTGCGCAGATGCGCGATCAGGTTGGCGCGGTCGGCCGCCGCCGGCATGCCATGGAAGTTCATGCGGTTGCCGGGGATGTGGCGCGCCGGCGCGGCGATGAACGCGTCGAGCTCCTCGTAGGTCCAGGTGCCGGGCGCGTTGCGCATCGCCTCCGAGTAGTTGAAGCCGGGCACGGACGCCTTGTCGCGGCCGACGATGTTCCACAGGTTCGGACCGACGCGGTTGGGCCCGTTCTGGTCGAAGGTGTGGCACGCCTGGCAGCGCGCGCGCGCGGTGAGGCCTGCGGCGGGGCTGGCCGCCGCCAAGCGCTGGGCGATGTCGGCCGC
>VGER01000030.1 GCA_016869235.1 Alphaproteobacteria bacterium
CCCGGAGCGTGTGGGACGCGGCTTCGGCGCCGGCGCGCGCCGGCGCTCTGCGCCACCTGTTGGGTGTCGCGGGCGGACGCGCCTATCCGCCGGCCACGGACGCGCTGGCGCGGCTGGTGGCATGGCTCGACGACTCCGGCTGCGGACGGCGGACGCTGCATCGCTGCGTCGTCGCTGCGACCGCCGAGCAGATCCGGGTGCAGCGGGAGGCGCGCGGCCTGCCGACGGTGCCCATCTTCCCAGGCCAGGAGATCGCGTGGGACGGCCGCTTCACGGTGGCGCTCGAACAGGCCGAGGGCGGCGTGGCCTTCGCCATCGGCACCTTGCGCCGCGGGGAATGGGCGGATCTCCGCCGCCGGCTGACGATGCCGGCCCCCCTCGACGCCGCGTTGACCTTGCCGGTCGTGCGGGCCGGGGAATGCCTGCTGGCGGCGCCGCACCTGGGGGTCGAGTCGCCGTCTGCCACCGTAAGGGTATCGCCGTTGCCGGGCAGAACCCTTGCTGTCAGGCCCTTTGCAGTTGTTTCCAGCCCGGGGTAGCCTATCTATTACCCAACCACGTCAGCCGGCCGTTTTCGGTCCATCCAAGGCTCGCCTCACCCGCGAAGCCGCAGAGTTTCGGCCTCCAAGGCGTCGATACAGTCATCGGAGTGTCCCAATCGTGAGCAGTTTCGGAAAGAACTTGGCGCTGTGGGTGATCATCGGCGCGCTGGTGCTCGCCCTGTTCCAGATGTTCAGCCCGAGCTCCAGCCGGGGCCCCGAGGACATCATTCCGTTCTCCACGTTCGTGGCCGAGGTGAATGCCAGCCGCGTCAACGAGGTCACCATTCGCGGCGAGGCGGTCACCGGCCGCTACACCGACAACACCAATTTCCGCACCTACGCGCCGAACGATCCTACCCTGGTCCAGCGCCTGATGGACCGTGGCGTCAAGATCACGGCAGCGCCGCCCTCGGACGGCCCCTCGATCCTGAGCGTGCTGCTCGGCTGGTTCCCGTTCCTGCTGCTGATCGGCGTGTGGATCTTCTTCATGCGCCAGATGCAGTCGGGCGGCGGCAAGGCCATGGGCTTCGGCAAGTCCAAGGCGCGCCTGCTCACCGAGAACCAGACCCGCGTCACGTTTGACGACGTCGCCGGCATCGACGAGGCCAAGGAAGAACTCGAGGAGATCGTCGACTTCCTCAAGGACCCGCAGCGCTTCCAGCGCCTGGGTGGCAAGATCCCGAAGGGCGCGCTCCTGGTAGGCCCGCCGGGCACCGGCAAGACGTTGCTCGCCCGCGCCATCGCTGGCGAGGCGAACGTGCCGTTCTTCACCATCTCCGGCTCGGACTTCGTCGAGATGTTCGTCGGCGTCGGCGCGTCGCGCGTGCGCGACATGTTCGAGCAGGGCAAGAAGAACGCGCCGTGCATCATCTTCGTCGACGAGATCGACGCGGTCGGCCGCCATCGCGGCGCCGGCCTCGGCGGCGGCAACGACGAGCGCGAGCAGACGCTCAACCAGCTGCTGGTCGAGATGGATGGCTTCGAGGCCAACGACGGCGTGATCCTGATCGCCGCCACCAACCGGCCCGACGTGCTGGACCCGGCGCTCTTGCGCCCGGGCCGCTTCGACCGCCAGGTGGTGGTGCCGAACCCGGACATCCTCGGCCGCGAGAAGATCCTGCGCATCCACATGCGCAAGGTGCCGCTCGCCCCGGACGTCGATCCGAAGATCATCGCCCGCGGCACGCCCGGATTCTCGGGCGCCGACCTCGCCAACCTGGTCAACGAGGCCGCGCTGCTCGCCGCCCGCAAGGGCCGGCGCCTGGTGACCATGGCCGAGTTCGAGGCCGCCAAGGACAAGGTCATGATGGGCGCCGAGCGCCGCTCCATGGTCATGACCGACGCCGAGAAGCGCCTGACCGCCTATCACGAGTCGGGCCATGCCCTGGTCGCGGCCAACGTCGAGGCATCGGACCCGATCCACAAGGCCACCATCATCCCGCGCGGGCGCGCGCTGGGTATGGTGATGCGCCTGCCCGAGAGCGACCGCTTGTCGGTGACGCGCGAGAAGCTCGAAGGCGACATCGCGGTGGCCATGGGCGGCCGCATCGCCGAAGAGCTGATCTTCGGCCGCGAGAAGGTGACGTCCGGCGCCGCCCAGGACATCGAGATGGCGACACGCATGGCGCGCGCCATGGTGACCAAGCTCGGCATGTCGGACGCGCTCGGGCCGCTCTCCTACGCCGAGAACGAGGAAGAGGTGTTCCTCGGCCACTCGGTGCAGCGCACCCAGAACGTGTCGGAGAAGACCGCCGAGACCATCGATTCCGAGATCCGCCGCGTCGTCGAGGATGGCTACCAGCGCGCCCGCCAGATCCTGGAGAGCAAGCTCGATCACCTGCACCTCCTGGCGAAGAGCCTCCTGGAGTACGAGACACTGTCCGGCGAGGAAATCTCCACGCTGCTGCGCGGCGAGGCCCTGAGCCGTCCCGAGCCGGCAGCCGACGAGCCCGCCGCCAGCGCCGTGCCGCAGACCGGCACCGGCGCGCGCAAGGCGCGGCCCAATGACACCCACGGCGGGCTCGAGCCACGCCCGCAGCCGGGCGCCTAAGACGCGCTGACGGACGCGCGCTCCCGCGCGGGGCCTGTGCCGGACAGTCAGGACGACGAACAAAGCCTCGCGGCATCGCCGCAAGGCTTTGCTGCTTCGCCGCCGCCCTTGCTGCGTCCCATGGCGATCAGCAGCGGCCGCGCGGCACAACAGCTGGTGGGCGCCGGAGCGGCGCTGCCGCTGGCGGGGGGCAGCCTGGCCTTTTCCGCCTGCGAGGCCATCACCCGGTACCCCAGCGGCCCCGCCCGGCGCGTGCTCCTGTCGCTGCATGCGCTGCGGGTGTGGGCGAATGCCGAAGGCAAGCCGGTCCGGGCCCAGCTGGACGAGGCCCTCGACCGCCTGTCGAAGCCGCGGCCGCCGATCGGCGCCCTGTCGTTCGACCGTCCGCGTCTCATGGGCGTGATCAACGTGACGCCCGACAGCTTCTACGACGGCGGGCGCTATGCCGACCCGCGGGCGGCGATCGCCCGCGGCCGCGAGCTGGTGGCGCAAGGCGCCGACCTCATCGATGTCGGCGGCGAATCGACGCGCCCCGGCGCGACTCCGGTCTCCGAGCAGGAGGAGCGCACGCGCGTCATCCCGGTGATCGAGGCGCTGGTCGCCGCGGGTGCGACCGTGTCGATCGACACGCGCCACGCAACGATCATGCGCGAGGCGGTCGCCGCCGGCGCGTCGGTCCTCAACGACGTCGGCGCCCTCGCCGGGGAGGAAAGCCTCGCCACGGCGGCGCGGCTGAAGGTGCCGGTGGTCCTGATGCACGGCACCGCCGACCCGCGCAAGGCCACCGACCCGCGCACGATGCAGAAGGATCCGCGCTACGACGACGTGGTGCTGGAGGTCTACGCGTACCTTGAGGAGCGTGTGTCCCGCTGCGAGGCCGCCGGCATTCCGCGCGAGCGGCTGATCCTCGACCCGGGCATCGGCTTCGCCAAGACACCGGCCCATAACGCCGCGCTCCTCGAGGCGGTCGCCCTCTTCCACGGCCTCGGTTGCGCGCTCCTCTTGGGCGTGTCCCGCAAGAGCTTCATCGCCCGCTTCTCCGGCGGTGAGGGCCCGGACCTGCGGCTGCCGGGCTCGCTCGCCGCGGCGCAGTGGTGCGCCTCCCAGGGCATGCAGATCCTCAGGGTCCACGACGTCGCCGAGACCCGCCAAGCTCTAGCCGTGGCCACCACCGCGGCGGATCCAAGGTTGCTTCCGGCCACGGCCTGAGCGGGGGTATCGTGCGCCTCAGTTGCGTGCGGCCGAGTTGAAGAGGCCCCCATGTCCCATTGGTTCCATGTCGCGTAAGTACTTCGGAACGGACGGCATCCGCGGCACCGCCAACGCGGAGCCGATGACTGCCGAGATCGCCTTGAAGGTCGGCATGGCGGCCGGCCGCCAGTTCATCCGCGGCGACCACCGCCACCGGGTGGTGATCGGCAAGGACACGCGCCTGTCCGGCTACTTGCTGGAGCCGGCGCTGACCGCGGGGTTCATCTCGGTCGGCATCGACGTGGTGCTGGTCGGCCCGATGCCTACGCCGGCGGTGGCGATGCTGACCCGCTCCCTGCGCGCCGACCTCGGCGTCGTCATCTCCGCCTCGCACAATCCGTACGAGGACAACGGCATCAAGCTGTTCGGTCCCGATGGCTTCAAGCTGTCCGACGAGGTCGAGCGGCAGATCGAGGCGCGCATGGAGAACGGTCTGTCGGAAGGCTGCGCCCGTCCCGCCGACCTCGGCCGTGCCTCACGCCTCGAGGATGCTCCGGGCCGCTACATCGAGTACGTCAAGCACACGTTCCCCGACCGCCGCACCTTGGACGGCTTCAAGATCGTCGTCGATTGCGCCAATGGCGCCGCCTACCGCGTCGCGCCGACGGTCCTGTACGAGCTGGGCGCCGACGTGGTGCCGATCTGCGTCGAGCCGGACGGCTTCAACATCAACAAGGACTGCGGCTCGACCGACACGGCGCGCATGCGCGAGGAGGTGGTGCGCGAAGGCGCGCACCTCGGCATCGCGCTGGACGGCGACGCCGACCGCATTGTCATGTGCGACGAGAACGGCCAGATGATCGACGGCGATCAGCTGATGACCATCGTCGCCGAGAGCTGGATGCGCCAGGGGCGCCTGAAGGGCGGCGGCGTCGTCTCCACCGTCATGTCGAACCTGGGCTTCGAGCGCTACCTCACCGGCCTCGGCCTGACGTTGGAGCGCGCCGCGGTCGGCGACCGTTACGTCGTCGAACACATGCGCGCCAAGGGCTACAACGTCGGCGGCGAGCAGTCGGGCCACATCATACTCACCGACTACTCGACCACCGGCGACGCGCTCATCGCGGCGCTGCAGACGCTGGCGGTGCTGGCGGAGAAGAACGAGCCGGTGAGCAAGGCGGCGCGCATCTGGCAGCCGATCCCACAGCAACTGCGCAACGTGCGCCACTCGGGCGGCCGCCTGCACGAGCACGACGCCGTGCAGAAGGCGATTGCCAATGCCAGCGCCCGCCTCGGCAAGTCGGGCCGCGTGCTCGTGCGGCCATCCGGTACCGAGCCCTTGATCAGGGTGATGGTGGAAGGCGACGACGCGGCGCTGGTCATGGCGCTGCTCAACGACATCACGCAAGCCGTGGAACAAGTCTCCCGGGTGAAGGCCTAGGTGAAAGGCCGCGTCCTCATCGTCGCCGGCTCGGATTCCGGCGGCGGCGCCGGGATTCAGGCCGACATCAAGACGGTGACGGCGCTGGGCGGCTACGCCGCCACGGCCATCACCGCGCTCACCGCCCAGGACACCCGCACCGTGCACGGCATCCATGAGGTGCCGCCCGCGTTCGTGGCGCAGCAGATGGAGGTCGTGCTCGCCGATATCGGCGCCGACTGCATCAAGACCGGCATGCTGGCTTCGCCCGCCATCCTGTGGACGGTGGTGGACGTGCTGGCGCGGATGGCGCCGGACGTGCCGCTGGTCGTCGATCCGGTGATGGCGGCCAAGGGCGGCGCGCCGCTGGTGCTGCCGGAGACGGTGGACGTCATCCGCTCGAAGCTGTTGCCGCGCGCGACCGTGGTGACGCCCAACATCCCCGAGGCGGCGATGCTGGCCGGCAAGACCATCCACGGCTCCAAGGACGTCCAGGACGTCGGCCGCGAGCTCCTGGCGCTCGGTCCCAAGGCCGTGCTGATGAAGGGCGGCCACCTCGAAGGCCCGAAGGTGGTCGACCTGCTGGTGACCGAGAAGCGCGCCATCCGCCTGGAGAGCGCGCGCATCGCCTCCACCAGCACCCACGGCACCGGCTGCACCCTGTCCAGCGGCATCGCCACCGGCCTGGCGCAGGGCATGACGCTGGAGGCGGCGGTGCGGCGCGCGCGCGAATACCTGATGGAGGCGATCCGGACCGCGCCGGGACTCGGCACCGGGCATGGCCCGGTCAACCACGGGCACACCCTGGCGGCCTCGCAGCGCGGCAACAAGTGACCGCGCGTCAAACCTTCGCCGCTGTCGTGTTCGACATCGGCGGCGTGCTGATCAATTGGGACCCACGGCACCTTTACAAGAAACTCATCGCCGATGAGGCCCAGCGCGAGTGGTTCCTCGCCAACGTGTGCAACAGTGCATGGAACGCGCGGCCGGACGCGGGATGCTCGTTCGAGGAGGCGACGGCTGAACGCATCGCCGCGTTTCCCGCATGGGAGCCGCACATCCGCGCCTACCACCGCCGCTGGATCGAAATGATCGGTGGACCGATACCGGGCACAGCGGCGGTCGTCCGCAGACTGGTCGAGCGGCATGTTCGCCTGTTCGCGATCTCGAACTTCCATGCCGAGACGTTTGCGTTGATCCGCGGAGACTACGCGGAGCTCGCCCTGTTCGAGCGCATCTTCCTGTCCGGCCAGCATGGCTGCGTGAAGCCGGACCGGCGCATCTTCGACATCGCCCTGGCCGGCATCGGCATCCCGGCGCGGCAACTGGTATTCATCGACGACAGCGCGCCCAACGTGGCGACGGCGGAATCGCTGGGCATGGCCGGCGTCGGCTTCACGTAGGCGCCGGACCTGGCGCGCCGCCTGCAGACCCTCGGCGTACTGGAATAGCTGGCCGCGCTGTATGATGCCGGCCCAAACCGGGCAAGGGGGCGACGATGAAATCGTGGATGGGATGGGCGATCGGTGCGGCGGCAGCCGCGCTGCTGTGGAGCGGAGCGGCATCGGCGCAGCAACCCCAGGGCCAACCGGCGGGCCCCACCCCGCGCCAGCGCGCCGAGCTCGAGGTCGACCTGCGCAAATGGGGAGTCGGCACGCTCACCGAGATCGACGCCCTCGGCGAGCGCCTTGGCCCGTTCTACATGCCCGGCCAGGGGCTGACGCCGATCGACGTCACCAAGTGCGCCCAGGCGCTGCCCATGCTGGTCGAGTTCAAGAGCAAGAGCCTGGCGGCAGCGAGCATCCTGTCGAAGATGGCCGAGCAGCTGATCGCCATCAACCGGGTGAGCGTGCTCGGCGCGATCCAAGGCGAGGTCATTCGGCTCACAGACTGGGCGGCGATGGCGGCGGTCGATGAGGGCAACTGCGCGGCGCACGCCGGCGACAAGGTGACCGCGGCCATGCGCTTCATCGAGGCCATCGATCTCGCCAAGGAGGGCAACGGCGGCAATCTCGGCCGCGACGGCCTCGCCAAGCTGATCGGCTACAACTGAGACGCGCCGCGCGCGTTGGGGGGAAATGGCCGGGCCAGCCCGGCCATTTTCGTTCCGCAATCACTTCCGTCCGCGGCGCAATTGACTCCGCGCTGCCGATCCCTATTCTCCGCCGCGGGCCACGACCCCCCAACGGGTCGCGACTCTTCTGGAAGGGAGAGGTATGAAGCCGACCGTTCGACCCGCGCGCCCCTTTTTCTCCTCGGGGCCTTGCGCCAAACGCCCGGGCTGGTCGCCGGACATCCTCAAGAACGCCTTGGCAGGACGCTCGCACCGCTCGGCGGCGGGCAAGGCGCGCATCGGCGAGGTCATCAGTCTCACCGCAGGGCTGCTGCGCCTTCCCGCCGGATGGCGTGTCGGCATCGTGCCGGCGTCGGACACCGGCGCCGTGGAGATGGCGCTGTGGTCGCTGCTGGGTCCGCGCGGCATCGACGTGCTCGCCTGGGAAAGCTTCGGCAGCGACTGGGTGCACGACGTCCTCAAGGAGTTGAGGCTCAAGGACGTGCGCTCGTTCACCGCGCCCTATGGGGCGCTGCCCGATCTGGGCCAGGCCTCGCCCGAGCGCGACGTCGTCTTTACCTGGAACGGCACGACGTCGGGCGTCCGCGTGCCGAACGGCGACTGGATCAGCGACGCGCGCACCGGCCTTACCATCGTCGACGCGACCTCGGCCGTGTTCGCCATGGACCTGCCGTGGCCGAAGATCGATGTCGCCACCTTCTCCTGGCAGAAGGTGCTGGGCGGCGAGGCGCAGCACGGCATCTTGATCCTGGGCCCGCGCGCCGTGGCGCGGCTCGAGAGCTACACCCCGTCCTGGCCGATGCCGAAGATCTTCCGCATGACCAAGGGCGGCAAGCTGGTGGCGGGCATCTTCGAGGGCGAGACCATCAACACGCCGTCCATGCTGTGCGTCGAGGACGCCCTGGATGCCCTGCGCTGGGTGCAAGAGATCGGCGGCCTGGCCGCGACGATCAAGCGCAGCGAGGCCAACCTCGCCGCGGTGGCCGAATGGGCGTCGGAGTCGACGTGGGCAGCGTTGCTCGCCGAGCGAGAGGAGACGCGCTCGTGCACCTCGATCTGCCTCAAGGTCACCGATCCATGGTTCGCGACGCGCGACACCGCCGGACAGGCGGCCCTGATCAAGCGCGCGACGTCGCTGCTGGAGAAGGAAGGCGTCGCCTTCGACATCGGCGCCTATCGCGATGCGCCGCCCGGGTTCCGTATCTGGGGTGGCGCCACGGTGGAACACAAGGACGTCGCAGCCGTGCTGCCCTGGCTCGATTGGGCATACGCCAGCGCGAAGGATGAGGCTTCGCAATGAAAGTGTTGATTGCCGATTCCATGAGCCCGCGCGCCGCCGAGATCTTCCGCGAGCGCGGCCTGATCGTGGACGAGCGCCCGGGCCTGACGCCCAAGGAGCTGGCGCAGATCGCCGGCAGCTACGACGGCATGGCGGTGCGCTCCTCCACCAAGGTCACGGCCGAGGTGCTGGCCGCCGCCAAGGCGCTGAAGGTGGTGGGCCGCGCCGGCATCGGCGTGGACAACATCGACGTGCCGGCGGCGACCGCGCGCGGCGTCGTGGTGATGAACACACCGTTCGGGAACTCCATCACCACCGCCGAGCACGCGATCGCCATGATGCTGGCCCTCGCCCGCCAGATCCCGGAAGCGGACGCCTCCACCCGCGCAAGCAAGTGGGAGAAGAACCGCTTCATGGGCGTCGAGGTCGCCAACAAGACGCTGGGGCTGATCGGCTGCGGCAACATCGGCTCGGTGGTCGCCAATCGCGCCCAAGGCCTGAAGATGCGCGTGATGGCCTATGACCCGTTCCTGTCGGCGGATCGCGCCAAGGAGCTGGGGGTGGACCGCGTCGAGCTGGAAGACTTGTTGGCCCGCGCCGACTTCATCAGCCTGCACACGCCCCTCACGGAGCAGACCCGCAACATCCTGGACGCCAAGGCGCTGGCGAAGACCAAGAAAGGCGTGCGCATCGTCAACTGCGCTCGCGGCGACCTGATCGTCGAGGAGGCGCTGCACGCGGCGCTGACCGCCGGACACGTCGCCGGCGCCGCCCTCGACGTGTTCGCGGTGGAGCCCGCCAAGGACAATCCGCTGTTCAAGCTGCCCAACGTGGTCGCCACGCCGCATTTGGGCGCCTCCACCACCGAGGCGCAGGAGAACGTGGCGGTGCAGATCGCCGAGCAGATGGCGGATTTCCTCTTGCTGGGCGCCGTGACCAACGCGCTCAACATGGCCTCGGTCAGCGCCGAGGACGCGCCGAAGCTGAGGCCCTACATGCGGCTCGCCGAGCAGCTCGGCGGCTTTGCCGGCCAGATCACCGACAGCGGGCTGAAGCGCGTCACCATCGAGTTCCAGGGTCACGTGGCGGCGCTCAACACCCGGCCGCTTGCCGCCGTCGTGCTGGAAGGCCTGCTCGGGCCGCTGATGAGCTCGGTGAACATGGTCAACGCGCCGGTGGTGGCGCGCGAGCGCGGCATCGAGATCATCGAATCCACGAATGAAAAGGCGGGCGACTACACCTCTCTGATCCGCATCACAGTGGACGCCGAAGGCCGCACGCGCACGGTTGCCGGCACGCTGTTCGCCAACCAGAAGCCGCGCGTGGTCGAGATCGACGGCATCGCGGTCGAAGCCGAGCTGGCGCCGCACATGCTGTTCCTCACCAACGAGGACAAGCCCGGGTTCATCGGCCGCCTCGGCACGGCGCTCGGCAACGCCTCGGTCAACATCGCCACGTTCCACCTCGGCCGCAACAAGGCGGGCGGCGACGCCATCGCCCTCATCGAGATCGACGACGTCGTCCCCGAGCAGGTGCTCACCAGCCTGCGCGGGCTCCTGCACGTGCGCCAGGCCAAGGCGCTGAACTTCCCCGGCATGCAGCGCATGCAGGGATCGCGCGCGGCGTGAGCCCGCGCGGGTCGCTCAATTGCGGAGCCGGCGTCGGCGTTGCCGGGACCGGCGTGGTCGTCGCGACCCCCGCGCCGATGGCGCGCAAGCGCGCGCAGGCGGCCTGGCATCCTATCGGCGAACATGCGCGCGGCCACTGCGTCGCCGAGGTAGGCCCTCGCTCGTTCGAGAATGATCGTGCGCGCCGCGCGGCGGGCAACTGGCCGTGACCGAGCTTGCCGCTTCGATCGAGTCGCTGCGCGCGTTCGTGCTGGCCAAGGACTTCGACGTCAGCAAGCGCTTCTATGCCGACCTCGGCTTCGCCGTGCGCGACCTCGGCGGGCTGGCCGAGGTGCGCATGGGCGAGCACGCGTTCCTCCTGCAGGACCACTGGGTCGCCGCGTGGGCCGAGAACTGCATGCTGACGCTGATGGTGGATGATCTCGACGCATGGTGGCGGCACATCGCCGCGCTCGACCTTGGCACGCGCTATGGGGTGCGGCCGCCCACCGCCCCCGAGGTGAAGCCGTGGGGCCTGCGCGAGGTGAATGTCCTCGACCCGGCGGGGGTGTGCTGGCACATCGCCGAGCGGCCGCCGGGCACCCCGAAGCCGGGGGACAGGGGCGGCAGCGCGGGCTAGGATGCGCGCGCTTTCCACCCCCTTCTGACCCTCGATGACCGCACCCACCGAGCGGGCGCTCCTGCCCAACGGCCTCAACGACACGCTGATGCCGGAAGCGGCAACGCTGGCCGACATGGAGGCGCGCCTGCTGGCAGCGTTCGCGCGCTTCGGGTACGAGCGCGTGCGGCCGCCCCTCGCTGAGTTCGAGGAGACGCTGATGGACGGGCCGGGCGGAGCGGTGGCGCCGCAGATGTTCCGGCTCATGGACCCGGTCACCCATCGCATGCTCGGCCTGCGGCCCGACATCACGCCGCAGGTCGCGCGCATCGCGACGACGCGGCTGGCGAAGTCGCCGCGGCCGCTGCGCCTGTCCTACGCCGGGCCGGTGCTGCAACTGAAGGGCAGCCAGCTGCGGCCCGAGCGCGAGGTGACACAGGTCGGCATCGAGCTGATCGGCGCGGGCTCTCTTTCCGCCGACGCCGAGGTCATCGTCGCCACGGCGGAGGCGCTGGCGGCGATCGGCGTGGGACAGCCATCGGTCGACCTGTCGTTGCCGCGCCTGGTGCCGCTGATGTGCGCCGGGATGGAGCTGGACGCCACCACCACGGCGCGCGTGCGCGCCGCGCTCGACCGCAAGGACGCCGGTGCGCTGGCCGCCATCCCGGAGCTGACCGAGGAGCGGCGCCTCACCTTCGCCACCCTGCAGCGCGCCACCGGCGGCGCCGACGCGGCGCTGGCGGCGCTCGCCAAGCTCGCATTGCCGCCGGTCGCCAAGCAGCATGTGCGCGACCTTGGCGACGCGGTGCGGCTGGTGCGCGAGCAGGTACCCGGCCTCGCGCTCACCATCGATCCGGTCGAGTTCCGCGGCATGGAGTACCAGACCGGCATCAGCTTCACGATCTTCGCCAAGGGCGTCGCCGGCGAGCTCGGCCGCGGCGGCCGCTACGTGCTGGCCAACGGCGAGCCGGCGACCGGCGCGACGCTGTTCATGGAGCAGCTGGCGCAGGCCGCGGCGCCGGCGGAGAAGCCGCGCTGCCTCTACCTGCCGTTCGGCACCAAGGCGGCGGAGCGCGCCAAGCTTCACGCCGCCGGCTGGCGCACGCGCGCGGGCCTCGAATCCGAGCGCGATGCGCCCGCCGCCGCCAAAGCCCAAGGCTGCACCCACATCTTCAGTGAAGGACAGGCCAAGGTCCTCTAGGGCCGCGGCCGGACATGCCATGGCCAACGTAGTCGTCATCGGCGCCCAGTGGGGCGACGAAGGCAAAGGCAAGATCGTCGACTGGCTGAGCCAGCGCGCCGAGATCGTCGTGCGCTTCCAGGGCGGCCACAACGCCGGCCACACGCTGGTCGTCGACGGCACCGTCTACAAGCTGAGCCTGCTGCCGTCGGGCGTGGTGCGGCCCGGCAAGCTGTCGATCATCGGCAACGGCGTCGTCGTCGATCCGTGGGCGCTGCTCGCCGAAATCGCCAACATGCACAAGCAGGGCGTGCACATCTCGCCGGAGACTCTCAAAGTCTCCGAGAGCGCGACGCTCATCCTGCCGCTGCATCGCGAGCTCGACACCTACCGCGAGGATTCCACCAACCAGCCGCTCGGCACGACGCGGCGCGGCATCGGACCCGCCTACGAGGACAAGGTGGGACGGCGCGCGGTGCGGGTGTGCGACCTTGCCGACGATTCGCAGCTCGGCTACCAGGTCGATCGCCTGCTCGCCTACCACAACGCGCTGCGCAAGGGCTTCGGCAAGCCGGCCGTCGATGGCGACGCGCTGGTGCGCTCGCTCAAGGAGCTGGCGCCGCAGATCCTGCCCTACGCCGACCCGGTGTGGCGGCGGCTGGCCGAAGCGCGCCGCGCCGGCAAGCACGTCCTGTTCGAGGGCGCCCAGGGCACCCTGCTCGACGTCGACCAGGGCACCTATCCCTACGTGACGTCGTCCAACACCACCGCGGGCGCCGCGGCGACCGGCGCCGGCGTCGGTCCGGGCACCATCGACCATGTGCTCGGCATCACCAAGGCCTACACGACGCGGGTGGGCGCCGGCCCCTTCCCCACCGAACTCGACGACGAGATCGGCCGCGGCATCGGCGAGCGCGGCAAGGAGTTCGGCACCGTCACCGGCCGGCGGCGGCGCTGCGGTTGGTTCGACGCGGTGGCCGTGCGCCAGGCGGTCAAGATCGGCGGCATCGACGGCATCGCGCTGACCAAGCTCGACGTGCTCGACGGCATGCGGGAGCTGAAGGTGTGCACGCACTACGCGCTCGAGGGGCGCAAGCTCGACTACCTGCCGGCGGGGGCGTCGCCGCAGGCACGCGTGCAGCCGGTCTACGAGACGATGGAGGGCTGGAGCGAGAGCACGCGCGGCGCGCGCAGCTATGCCGCCCTGCCGGCGACGGCGGTGAAGTACATCCGCCGCATCGAGGAGCTGATCGAGGCGCCGGTGACACTGCTCTCCACCAGCCCCGAGCGCGACGACACGATTCTCTTGAAGGATCCGTTCGCGGCGTAGCGGCGAAGCACCCTAGACTAGTCGCGCGGCGTCGCCTTCTCCTCGGCCGTAGCGCGCTTCGGACGCGCTGCGAGAATGCCCGCGAGCGCGGCCAGGATCGCAACGACGATCTGCGTCACGGTGGCCGGCGGGAGCGCGGGCACCTGCCGCGCTTGCCGGCGCGCGGCGCCGCGCGCGGCGAACCATAACGCCAGGGCGGCGGCCAGCAGCGTCCCGCCCATGATGAGGGCGGCGTAGACCGGGCCCACCACGCCGGCGAGCGCCGTGTTCGCCGCATCGAGCAGGTAGCCGAGCGCGACGATGATAAGGATCGCCGCGACCAGCACGATGGCCATCCGTGCCAGGAAGTGTCCCAGCGCGGCACGCATGCGCGCCGCGCCGATGGCGGCGGCGAGGGCCTGCAGCAGCGCCTGCACGGCCTGCGCTAGCACCGCACCATCGATCCGAGCAGGAAGCCGATCAATCCGGCCAGGAGCACGGAGAGCAGCGGGCGCTGCTGCACCGCGCGCTCGCGGTGCACCTCGGCGTCTCCGACCGCCGGGCGGACGGCGCCGGCGGCGGCATTGGCCTCGTCCTGCACCCTGGTGCGGGCGGCCTTCAGGCCGGCGGTCATGGTGGCGGTGATCTCGGAGATTTTGTTACGCAGCACCGTGATCTGTGCCTGCAGGACCTCGACGTTGAAAGCTGCATCGCTGTTGGTCTGCTTCATGGGGCCTCCTTGCGCCCAAGGCTAGCCAAGTCGGAGGCTGGCGGCCACGCCAAAGGTCGGCGGGCGCTACTTGAGGGTGGTGGGCTCCACCTCGACGGCCGCGGCCGGCGCGCCGCCGTCAGCGGCGGGGAACACCCGCGCCGTGCGTGCCCGCCAGTGCACCTTCTGGCCGGCCGTGAAGGGCGCGCCCCAGTGGGCGCCGCGCGGCAGCGCGACCTCGATCATGCCGGGCTCGACCTCCAGGGAGAGCTCGATCTTGGCCACGGCGCCGGCCACCAGCACCTGGCGCACCACGGCCGGGATCGAGAGAGTGAGGCGCTCGGTGGTCACCTCGATGTCGTGCGGGCGCACGAAGGCGATGCCGGCGCCGTCGACGAGCTTCTCGGCCTCGGTGAACACGGTGCCGCCCAGCAGCGCCCGGCCCTTCTCGATCCGGCACGGCAGGCGGTTGGCGTTGCCGAGGAACTCGTAGACGAACGGGGTCGCCGGCGTGTCGTAGACCTCGGTGGGGGAACCGACCTGCTCGATGCGGCCGCGGTTCATCACCGCGACGCGGTCGGCGAGCTCCATCGCCTCCTCCTGGTCGTGGGTGACGAACACCGAAGTGAGGCCCATGCGATCGTGCAGGCCGCGCAGCCAGCGGCGCAGCTCCTTGCGCACCTTGGCATCGAGCGCGCCGAACGGCTCGTCGAGCAGGAGCACGCGCGGCTCGATGGCGAGCGCGCGGGCGAGCGCGACGCGCTGGCGCTGACCGCCCGACAGCTGTGAGGGATAGCGGTTGCCGAACTGGCCGACCTGCACGAGGTCGAGGAGCGCATCGACCTTGGCCTTGATCTCCTCCGGCGCCGGACGGTCGGCACGTGGCTTCACGCGCAGGCCGAAGGCGACGTTGTTGAACACGGTCATGTGCTTGAACAGCGCGTAGTGCTGGAAGACGAAGCCAACCTTGCGCTCGCGCACGTGGCGCGTCACGGCATCCTCGCCGTCGAACAGGATCGACCCCGCAGTCGGGAATTCCAAGCCGGCAATCACGCGCAGCAGGGTCGTCTTGCCGGAGCCCGACGGGCCCAAGAGCGCGACGAGTTCGCCCTCGCGCACGTTGAGGCTGACGCCGTGGATGGCGCGGAAGTTGCCGAACACCTTCTCGACACCGCGGACTTCGATGCTCATTACCGGCCCCTGTTGTGCGCCAGCTCATGGCCGAACCGCCACTCGAGCAACACCTTGGCGACAAGCGTCACCACGGCGAGCAGCGCGAGCAGCGACGCGACGGCGAACGACGCGGCAAACTTGTACTCGTTGTAGAGAATCTCGATGTGCAGCGGCATGGTGTTGGTGACGCCGCGGATGTGGCCCGACACCACCGCGACGGCGCCGAACTCGCCCATGGCGCGCGCGTTGCACAAGAGCACGCCGTAGAGCAGCGCCCACTTCACGTTGGGCAGGGTGACGCGGAAGAAGATCTGCCAGCCCGACGCGCCGAGCAGCGCCGCCGCCTCCTCCTCATCGGTGCCCTGGTCCTGCATGAGCGGGATGAGCTCGCGGGCGACGAACGGGAACGTGACGAACACCGTCGCCAGCACGATGCCGGGCAGCGCGAAGATGATGCGCACGTCATGCTCGATCAGCCAGGGGCCGACCCAGCCCTGGGCACCGAACATCAGCGTGTAGATGAGGCCGGCGATGACCGGCGACACCGAGAACGGCAGGTCGATCAGGGTGATGAGCAGGCTCTTGCCGCGGAACTCGAACTTGGCGATGGCCCACGCCGCGGTCAGGCCGAACACCAGGTTGAGCGGCACCGCCACCGCCGCGGCAATCAAGGTTAGCTTCACCGCCGCAAGAGTGTAAGGCTCGGTGATCGCTTCGAAGTACGTGCCGACGCCGCGTCGGAGGGCCTCGGCCAGCACCACGGCGAGCGGCATCACCAGGAACAGCGCGATAAAGGCGAGCGCCCCGGCGATGAGCCCGCGCCGCACCGCCGGTGGCTCGGTGGTGGTGGCCAGGGCAGGCGGCGCCTGCAAGGTCGGAGTCGTCATCGCCATCACTCGTCCCCGTGGCGCTTGGCGGTCCACCTCTGCAGCACGTTGATTAGCAGCAGCAGGATGAACGAGGCGACCAGCATCACCGCCGCGATCGCCGCCGCGTTGGCGTACTGGTACTGCTCGAGCTGGATGAAGATCAGCAGTGGCACGATCTCGGAGAGACCCGGAAGGTTGCCGGCAATGAAGATCACCGAGCCGTATTCTCCCAACGCGCGCGCGAAGGCCAAGGCGAACCCGGTCAGCAGCGGCGGCAGCAGCACGGGGAACACGACGAAGCGCCACGTCTGCCACCGGTCGGCGCCCAGGCTGGCGGAGGCTTCCTCGATCTCGGGCTCGAGATCCTGCAGCACCGGCTGGATCGTGCGCACCACGAACGGTAGGCTGATGAACACCAGGGCGACGAACACGCCGGTCGGCGTGTAGGCGATCTTGAGGCCCACCTTGTCGAGGACGCTGCCGATCCACCCGTTGGGCGCATACAGGGTTGCCAGCGCGATGCCCGCGACCGCCGTCGGCAGGGCGAACGGCAGATCGACGAGGCCATCGATCACGCGGCGGCCCGGAAAGCGGTAGCGCGTCAGCACCCAGGCGAGCAGCAAGCCGAAGAAGGCGTTGACGAGCGCGGCAAGCAACGACGCGCCGAACGTCAGTCGGAACGCCGCCAGCGCGCGCGGCGTCGATACGGCGGCGAAGAACCCTTCGACGCCGAGTTCGGCCGAGCGCACGAACAAGCCGGCCAGCGGGATCAGCACGATCAGGCTGAGGTACAGCAGAGCGAATCCCAGCGTCGGGCCGAAGCCAGGCAGGACACTGGGACGCCGCAAAGCAAGCATAGCCGTGGCTAGCGCGCGCCGGGCGTGTAGATCTGATCGAACACGCCGCGATCGGCGAAGTGCGTGGTCTGGACCTTAGCCCAGCCGCCGAACTCCTGATCGACGGTCAACAGCTCGAGCTTGGGGAACTGGGCGATGTCGGCCGGCTTGGCGTACTGCGGCTCGCGCGGACGGTAGTGGTTGGCGGCAATGATCGCCTGGGCGTCCGGCGTATACAGAAAGTTGAGGTACGCCTCGGCGAGCGCGCGCGTGCGGCGGCGGTCGACATTGCGGTCGACGACGCTGATCGAGGGCTCGGCGAGGATGCTGATCGTCGGCACGACGATCTCGAACTTTTCGCGGCCAAACTCGTTGATGGCGCGGAACGCCTCGTTCTCCCACGCCAGCAACACGTCGCCGATGCCGCGCTGGGCGAAGGTGACCGTCGAGCCGCGCGCGCCGGTGTCGAGCACCGGAACGTTCTTGTACAGCGCCTGGACGAACGACTTGGCGGTGGCGTCGCTGCCATTGGGCTGGCGTTTCGCCCACGCCCAGGCGGCGAGGTAGTTCCAGCGCGCGCCGCCCGACGTCTTGGGATTGGGAGTGATGACCTGGACGCCCGGCTTGATGAGGTCGCCCCAGTCCTTGATGCCCTTCGGATTGCCCCGCTTCACCAGGAACACGATGGTCGAGGTGTAGGGCGCGCTGTTGTGCGGGAGGCGCTTCTGCCAGTCGGCGGCGATGAGCCCACGCGCCGCGATGGCGTCCACGTCGTAAGCCAGCGCCAGCGTCACGACGTCCGCAGCCAAGCCGTCGATGACGGCGCGGGCCTGGGCACCGGAGCCGCCATGAGCTTGGTTAACGCGGATGGCCTGGCCGGTCTTGGCCCGCCAATCGGCGACGAAGGCGGCGTTGATCGCGTCGTACAGCTCCCGGGTCGGATCGTAGGAAACATTAAGAAGGGTCTGGGCGGACGCCGCCGCCGGCGCGAGCGCGCCCAGCGCAAGGATCGCCGCGGCGATCCAGTTGCGGATCCGTCCTCCCATGAAGGCATTGCGCTTCATTCTAACTTCCCTGTCTCTTCATTCTAACTTCCCTGTCTACTGCCAAGTTGACGCATAAGCTAATCAAAATACTAGACAAATCGAGCGCAGAATGGCGGCGCTGGGCTGTGGCGCCGAGATGGTCCGCGATGAACCTACGGACTAAGCGGGGATGGGGGCCGGAGCAGGATCGGCCGCGACGTCGCGGGCCAAAGCCGGGGTCGCCGCGTCGGCGAGCGTCGTCGTATCGAGGATGGCCGCCATCGCGTCGCGCACCCGGCGCATTTGCTTGCGGACGGCGCACACCTGCTCATCGCTACAGTCCACGCATTTGCGATAGCCGGTGAGGCTGGCGCACGGAAACGGGGCCAAGGGGCCGTCGAGCACGCGAATCACCTGGCCGAAGGTGATTTGCTCGGGAGGACGCGCCAAGCGGAAGCCGCCGTTCTTGCCCCGCTGGCTATGCAGGAAGCCGTGCTTGCGCAACTCGAGCAGGATCAGCTCGAGGTACTTGCGCGGCGCTCTTTGGCGGTCGGCGATCTCCGCCACCAGCGTGAACTCGCTCGAGTTCCGCTGCGCGAGCATCAGGATGGCCTTCAGACCGTACTTCGCCTTCTGCGTCAGCATTCTCCATTGTCCCTACCGACTTACTAGGCAATACACGCCATGCGCTGGGCCGTCAAGCCCCAGCGGAGGAGCGGGCTGCTAGATATCGAGGCCGCCGTCCATGCGCCGGACGGCATCCACGAAGCGCTTGGCGACAAGCAGGTGGGGGTTGGCGGCAAGGGCGCGCTGGAAGGCGCGCAACGCCTCCCGGCGCTGGTTCTTGATGACGTAGATCTGACCCAGACTCGCCAGGGCGGTGAAGTGGCGCGGCTCGAACGCCAGCACCTTCTCGAGGTCGGCGATCGAAGCGTCGAGGTTGCCCATCAGGTAGTACAGCGTGGCCCGCCGGTTCCAGCCCTCGGCGAAATTGGGCGCGAGCTTCAACAGCGAGGTGAAGGTCGCGAGAGACGAGTCGAAGTCGCCGCGGTTCATCGCCTCCGTGCCGCGCGCCAGCAACAGGTCCGCTGTGGGACTCCCCGATTGCGCCAGCACCCGCAGAATTTGCGCCTCGGTCGGCGCCGCGGTGCGCACATCCCGCGCATCGAACAGCTGGTGGAACAGGGGATTGAGCGCCGGGTCGTTCTGATCCGCGGCGGCCGGCACGGACGCTCCGATCAGCAGCGTAGCTGCCAGCAGACCTCGCGCAAGGAGAGGCATGGCCGGCATCTTAGCCTTGTCGCCGGTGCGAATCACCGGCCCATCGGCGCCGGCTTGGGCCCGCCCTGCGCCCAATCCAGCAGCTCGACGGTGTGGACCATCGGCATGCGGCTGAACCGGCCGAGATGCAGCATGCAGCCGAGGTTCGCGCATGCCATGACCACAGCGCCTGTTTCGGCGATGTTCGCGGCCTTGCGCTTGCCGAGTGCGTCGGAGATGCGTGGCTGCAGGATGTTGTATGTCCCGGCGGCGCCGCAGCAATACTGTGCCTCGGCGGTGTCGCGCACGGTGAAGCCGGCGTTGGCGAGCAGCGCACGCGGCTCGCGCGTGACGCGCTGGCCGTGCTGCAGCGAGCAGGCGTCGTGGTACGCCACCGTGACCCCCGTCGGCTGGGCGGTCTTGCGGTGCATGCCAAGCTCGGTGAGCAGCTCCGTGACGTCTTTCGTCTTGGCGGCGATATCGCGCGCACGCTCGGCGTATTCGGGGTCGCCGGCGAGCAGGTTGCCGTAATCCTTCACGGTGGTGCCGCAGCCCGATGCGTTGATGACGACGGCGTCGACATCGGCGTCGCTCCACGCACGCACGTTGGCGCGGGCGAAGTCCTTGGCCTCCTCCGGCAGGCCCATGTGTTGCGGCAGCGCGCCGCAGCAGCCGGCGCCGCGCGCCACGACGACGTCGCAACCCTGGCGGCGCAGCACACGGATGGTCGCTTCGTTGATGCGCGTGCCGAGCACCGACTGCACACACCCGGTTAGCAGCGCGACGCGGTGCTTGCGCGGCCCCTCCGCCGGGAACACCTGCGGCGCGTGGATCGGCGAGGGCGAGTCGAAGCGCAGCGGCATCGTCTTGAGCAGGCGTCCGAACCGGCCCGGCACCAGCGGCCCGAGCCAGCGGAACGGCCACCCGAGCAGCAGCGTGAGACGGAACAGCCACGGACGCGGGATGGTCCACAACAGGATCCGGCGCAACAAGCGCTCGTGCAGCGGACGCGTGTAGGTCTCTTCGATGTACGCGCGGGCCTGGTCAACGAGGTGCATGTAGTCGACCCCCGACGGACACGCGGTCAGACAGCCGAGGCACGACAGACAGCGGTCGACGTGCGTCACCGCGGCGGGACGCGCGGGACCGCCCGACTCGAGCATGTCCTTGATGAGGTAGATGCGGCCGCGCGGACTGTCGCGCTCGTCGCCGAGCAGCGCGTAGGTCGGACAGTTCGACAGGCAGAAGCCGCAGTGCACGCACGTCCGCAGGATGCTATCGGCCTCGCGCAGGTGCGGATCGTCCAGCTGCGTGGCGCTGAAGTGCGTCTGCATCAGACCGCCATCCGGCCCGGATTGAGGATGCCGTTGGGATCGAACGCGTCCTTGATGCGGCGCGACAATGCGGCAAGCGCCGGAGGCTGTGGCTGGAAGACCGGACAGCGGCGCCGCTCGGCGGCCGAGGCACGCACCAGCGTCGCGTGCCCGCCGCAGTCACGGCAGGCTTCGCGCACCACGCCTTCCTGCGCCGAGTCGCCTTGCACGGCGACCCACAAGAGGCCACCGGCCCAGTCGAACAGGATGTCGCTGTGCAATTGCCGGGCGATGCGTTCCGCCACCATCGTGCCGTCCGCCGGAGGCACGGAGATCTTCCAGATGACGCCAGTGCGCGGCAGCAACCTGCCGTCGGTGATCTCGCGCCATAGGTCGCGGGTCTCTTCCACGTCCAGCACCGACGTCTCGTGGCCGTGGCCAGCATCGGCGAGCCATCGATCGCGCAGAACCTGCAGGCGCGCGGCTACGGAGCTGGCAATGCCTTCGAGCCGGACCACGGTGGCGTTACCGGTGTCGCGGACGGCGGAGACGTGGCTGTTCGCCGTAAGCGCCGCCGGGAGGTGCGCCAACCCGCTGATGTCGAGTGAGGTTTGCGTGAGCTGGGTCAGCCACTGCACCGCCTTGGCGGGGGTCTGGCCGTGCACGATGACGGTGCAGGCGTCCTCAGGTGCCGGCAGCACCTTCAGCGTGACCTCGGTGAGCACCGCCAGCGTTCCGAACGAGCCGGCCAGGAGCTTGGCGAGGTCGTAGCCGGTGACGTTCTTCACCACGCGGCCGCCGGACTTGAACTCCTCGCCGCGGCCGGAGACGGCGCGCAGGCCGAGGAAGTGGTCGCGCGCCGCGCCGGCGCCGATGCGGCGCGAGCCCGACAGGTTGGCCGCCAACGTGCCGCCGAGGGTGGCGGCACCATCGCTGCCGAGCAACGCGGCGTAATCCGGCGGCTCGAACGCAAGGTGCTGGTTGCGCTCGGCCAGCGCCGCCTTGATCGAGGCAAGCGGCGTCGCGGCGAGCGCGGTGACGACCAGCTCGGCGGGATCGTAATCGACGATGCCGCTGAGGGCGGAAACGTCGAGCACGACCGCGGCCGGAGCGTCGCGGCCGAGCGCCGACTTGCTGCCGCCGGCGCGCACCTCGAGCGTGGTCGCCGACGCCCACGCGTCGGTCAGCGCTTCCTGGGTCTCCGCGGCGGTGGCCGGACGCAGCATCAGAAGCGCGGCAGGTCGGAAAAGCGCGTCTCGCCGCGGTGCACATGCACGCGGCCGAGCTCGGCGCAGCGATGGAGAGTCGGGAACACCTTGCCGGGGTTGAGCGCGCCCTCGGCGTCGAACGCGCATTTGAGCCGCTGCTGCTGCGCGAGGTCGGCCTCGCCGAACATCTCGGGCATCAGGTCGCGCTTCTCGACGCCGACGCCGTGCTCGCCGGTCAGCACGCCGCCAACCTTGACGCAAAGGCGCAGGATGTCGGCGCCGAACTCCTCGGCGCGGGCTAGCTCGCCCGGCTTGTTGGCGTCGTAGAGGATGAGCGGATGCAAGTTGCCGTCGCCGGCATGGAACACGTTGGCGACACCAAGGGCGTACTTCTTGGACAGCTCGCCGACGCGGGTGAGCACTTCCGGCAGCTTGCGCCGCGGGATGGTGCCGTCCATGCAGTAGTAATCCGGCGCGATGCGACCCACCGCCGGGAACGCCGCCTTGCGCCCCTTCCAGAAGGTGAGGCGCTCGGCGTCGCTGGCGGAGGCGCGCACCGACGTCGCGCCGACGGCGCCGGCGATGTCGCCGACCCGCTCCGACAGTTCCTCGGCCTCGACCGGCGTGCCGTCGAGCTCGACGATCAGGATCGCCTCGGCATCGAGCGGATAGCCGGCATGAGTGAACGCCTCGGCGGCATGCACGGCGGGCTTGTCCATCAGCTCCATGCCGCCCGGAATGATGCCGGCGGCGATGATGCGCGCGACGCACTCGCCCGCCGCTTCGACGCTGGCAAAGCCAATGAGCAAGGCGCGGGCGGTCTCGGGCCTGCGCAGGATGCGCACCGTGACCTCGGTGATGACGGCAAGCAACCCTTCCGAGCCGGTGAGCACGCCGAGGATGTCGTAGCCGCCGGCGTCGAGGTGCTTGCCGCCGACGCGGATCACTTCGCCGCTCATCAGCACCGCCTCGACGCCGAGCACGTTGTTGGTGGTCATGCCGTACTTCAGGCAGTGCACGCCGCCGGCGTTCTCGGCGACGTTGCCGCCGATGCTGCACACGACCTGGCTGGAGGGATCCGGCGCGTAGTAGAAGCCGCGCGCCTCGACCGCCCGCGTAATGGCGAGGTTGGCGACGCCCGGCTGCGCGACCACGGAGCGGTTGTCGTAGTCCACCTCGAGGATGCGGTTGAACTTGGCCATGCCGAGCAGCACGCCGTCGCCGAGCGGCAGCGCGCCGCCGGACAGCGACGTGCCGGCGCCGCGCGGCACCACCTTGGCGCCGAACCGGGCGCACACCTTGAGCACGGCGGCGACCTGTGCCGTCGTCTCGGGCAGCGCCACCAGAAGAGGCATCTGCCGATAGGCGGTCAGGCCGTCCGATTCGTACGGGCGGCGCTCGTCCTCGCCCGTCAGGACCGAGGCGCGCGGCAGGATGCGGCGCAACGCCTCGGCGAGCTCGTCGCGGCGGCCGATCACGGCGGCATCGGGGGCGGGCAGGAGCATGCGGGGCAGAATAGCAGGGAGCTTGCGCCGCGCCGGACGGCCGAAGGCGCGGCAAAAACGACAACGCCGCGAACCGGAGTTCGCGGCGCCTTGCTCGGCCGTCGGGTGCGGGACGCTAGCCCTGGCGCACCTTGTAGCGCGGGTTGGTCTTGTTGATGACGTAGACCCGGCCCTTGCGGCGCACGACGCGGCAATCGCGGTGGCGCGTCTTCAGGGTCTTGATCGAATTCACCACTTTCATGACGGTTTCCGGGGCCCGGGGGGCCAGATGCTGTGCGGGGCGGACATTTACCGGCCGGGGCGCCTCAAGTCAACCCGGCGCCCTCCCCGCTCCCGCGCCGCCACCGAACAACCCCCGCTCGGCCAGCAACGCTTGCGCTTCGGCCAGCGAGCGCGCCGCCAGCACCGGGA
>VGER01000031.1 GCA_016869235.1 Alphaproteobacteria bacterium
AAGGTCGCCGGCAAGCTGCTCACGGCGCTGGCGCCGCTGGCGGCCCCCCGCCCCGGCGAGCCGCCCGACGCGGTTGCCGCGCGCGCCCTGGTCGGCGCGTGCTTCGCGTTCGGCCTGGTGTTGCTCGAGTCGTCCGGGCAGCTGGCGCGGCTCGGCACGCCGGCCGAGCAGCTGGTGGCCGCGTTCGCGGCCGCAACCGGCCGGTCCTAGGGCTTACGCGGCGTCCAGGCCAGCGCCCGGCCCTCGATCGCCGTCTGCTCCTGCTCGGTAAGCTTGGGCATGATCTGGTCGCGCAGGGAAGTGGCGCGCGCCACGTCCTGGCCGACCGACGCGATCGCGCCGAGGATCAGCCAGAAGTACGCCTCGCGGTAATCCTGCGGCGCGCCGACGCCGCCGGCGAACATCTGCGCTACCCGCAATTGCGCCGGTCCGTAATTCTGCTCGGCGGCGCGATAGAACCAGCTGAAGGCCAGCTCGTCGTCCTTCGTTACGCCGACGCCGTTCGCATACAAGCCGGCGAGGAAGTACTGCCCCTCGGCGAAGCCCTGCTCGGCGGCGCGCCGCGCCCATTGCGCCGCTTGCGCCGGATCCGCCGCCACGCCGCGCCCGGCGGCATAGAGGAGGGCGAGCGCCGCCTGGCTTGGCGCGTGGCCGCCTTCGCCGCCGCGCGCGAACCAAACCGCCGCCTCGCGATCGTCGCGCGGCACGCCGCGGCCCTCGAGGTAGGCGCTGGCCAGCCGGTAGGCGGCGTCCACATGCCCGCTCTCGGCAGCACGGCGGGTCCATGCCAGGCCGCCGGCGACGTCGCGCGGGGTACCGAGCGCGTTCGTCTTCATCCACCCCAGCACGAACTGCGCGCTGGCGTTGCCGCGATCAGCCGCGTCGGTGATCCAGGCCAGCGCCGATTCGAACTCGCGCGTCGCATTGCGGCGGATGCCGAGCAGGGCGCCACCCACCGACGCCGCCGCCGCGTCGCCGCTCCTCGCGCCCATCTCGAGCCAGTGCAGCGCGGTCGGCATGTCGGGAGCGGGGCGGCCGTAGCCGTTGGCGTAGATGAGCGCCAGCACGATGGCGCCGCCGCCGTCTCCGGCCTCGGCGTCGGGCCGCAGCTCGTTGACGGCGACCGCATACTCCTCGATGCGGAAGGCCTCGAAGCCGATCATGTAGTCGGCCCGGGCGGCGCCGGCCGACAAGGCGAAGAGGGCGAGGCAGGCGCGCAGGAGCCGGGCGGGGGAGGCCATCGGGGCAGCCTAGACCCACTCACCCCCCTGTCAATCGCGGGCGGCTCCTACCGGCAGTTTGGTACACCGTGCTATGAAGCGGCCATCCGAGCCAAGGGCGCCCAGGCGCGCGCGGCGTTCCGGGCCGCTGCCTGGAGCCTGGCAGGCGGCTTGGGGGCGTCTATCTCATGCTGCGAGGTCGGACGTTGCTGAACTGGTTGGGACTGAACCGCGCGTTCCTGCAGAACCCCGTCACTTGGATGGTGACCGCGATGATCGCGGTCGCCTGGGTGCAGGTTGTGCGCGCCGACCGCCAATTCGACTACACCTGCGCGCTGATGGCGCCGATCCATGGCGGCGGCATCATCTACGACGACGACTACTTCGTGCAGCGCTCCGACACTGCCGCCTACGAGGCGTGCAAGGGCCGCATCCCCGATCGCTGGAAGACCGAGTGGCCGCTCGCCGACTGCTCGCCCGGCGGGCGGGCGCGCTTCTCGGACGGTCGCCTGGCGTTCTTCCCGCAGAAATGCCGCGAGAATACCGGCAACCTGTGGGTCTACTGAGGGCCGCGCTGTGCTGAGCTGGTTGGGACTGAACCGCGCCTTCTTCCAGAATCCCGTCACTTGGCTGGTGACGGCGATCGTCGCCATCACCTGGGTGCAGGTGGTGCGGGCCGCCCGCCACTTCGACTACACCTGCGCGCTCATGGCGCCGATCCACGGCGGCGGCATCATCTACCTCGACACCTATTACGTGCAGCGCTCCGACACCGCGGCCTACGAGGCGTGCAAGGGGCGCGTCCCTGAGCGCTGGAAGACCGAATGGCCGCTAGCCGACTGCTCGCCGGGCGGGCGGGCGCGCTTCTCGGACGGCCGCCTGGCGTTCTTCCCGCAGAAATGCCGCGAGAACACCGGCAACCTATGGGTCTACTGAACATGACGATGGTCCTGCCCACACCGGAAGTCTCGGCGATGCGCACGCTGTTTGCGCGGGTGCGCGCCGAGGCGATGCGCTCGGTCACCATGTTCCTGCGCAAGCCGATGGGATGGCTGATGATCGCCGCGGTGCTGGGCGGCGCCGGGGTTTACGCTCACATCCGCGAGGGCAACCGGGTGGCGTGCGCGGCCACCTCGGTCACCCTGGACCAGCAGACTTTCCGCGAGATTGTCGCCGGCGGCCTCGGCGGCGGCCCGGCGTTCTTCGCCGCCTGCGAGGGGATGGCCCTGCCGGGACCGATCTGGGCGCGCATGCGCAATACCCGCAACTGGGCGTACTAGACATGTCCTCTGTGCTCCGGCGTCTCGGTTTCCGTCGCGCGTTCTTCACCAACCCGGTGACCTTGCTCGCCGTCGCGCTGCTCGCCTTGGCGTGGGCGCAGGTGGTGCGCGCTGACCGCAACTACGACTACACCTGTTCGGTGACGGCGCCGATCCACGGCGGCGTCATCAACATCCCCGAGTACTACGTGCAGCCGTCCGATACGCTCGCCTACGCGGCGTGCAAAGGCCGCGTACCGGATCGCTGGAAAGCGCACTGGCCGCTCGCGGATTGCTCGCCCGGCGGACGCGCCCGCTTCTCCGACGGGCGTCTGGCGTTCTTCCCGCAGAAATGCCGCGAGAACACCGGCAACTTCTGGGTCTATTGAGAGGTCGCGCCCAATGACGATGGCCATCCAGCCGGTCGCGGTGTCGGCCATACAGCGTCTGTTCGCGACGGTGCGGGCCGTGGCGGCGCGCTACCTCACCGAGTTCCTGCGCACGCCGCTCGCTTGGGCGCTCCTGCTCGGCATCGGCGTCGCCACGTACGCGCACGCCGACTTGCGCGAGGGCAACCGCATGGCATGCGCGGCGACGTCGGTAACGATCGACCGGCAGGAATTCCTCGGCGTCGCCATGGATGGCGGCGTGCTCGGCGGCGCGGCATTCCAGCGCGCCTGCGAGGGCATGGCGTTGCCCGGCCCGATCTGGTCGCGCATGCGCAACACCCGCAACTGGGCGTGGCGCTAGGGTAGGGCTGCCCTCCGCGGACCCGCGGCGAGGTTAGGCCGCGATCGTCCGGTCCGTCAGGGCGCGCGAGCCGCGTCGCCATGACGCGCGTGCGATCAGGCCGCGCCGGAACCAGCGCCCGACCAGCCGGAACGGCGCGCCAATCAGCCACGCCACGACCATCACCAGGCGCAGGGCGGCCAGCGTCAGCCAGGCCAGCGGAACGAGCGCGAGGCGAAAGACGTAAGCTGCCGTGTATCCCGCGGCGCGGAACGGGGCCGTCCCGATGCACACGAATGAGAGTCCGGAGTCGCGGCGGAAGCGGCGGCGGATGGTGCGCTCGACGGTGCGCTCGCCGCCCGGGCCTTCCGTCTCCCGCGCGGTGACGCCCTCGCCGTCGCCGTCGTCGTCCTCTTCGTCGTCTTCTGCGACGAAGATGCGCACCTTCTCGCCCTTGTCGCCGATGTCGATCTCGAGGTCGGCAAGGGCGGCGACGATGTCGTCGGCGTCGGCGCCGCGCAACGCGAACGGATCGACGTCCACGCCCTTCTCCTTGAGCGCCGCCTGCACCTGCTCGCGCACGTCCTTGGGCATCAAGCCCGACAGGCTGATGCCGGCCTTGAGCAGCTTCACCGGCACCTTGAGGCGCACGCGCTCGGTCCGCCCCTCCGGCGTCTTGCGGTCGACGATTACGCGCAGGTAGCGCCGCTCGCTGCGGTGCTCCTCGTGCATGCGATGCAGGTGCCGCCGGATGCGGTGCACGTTGCCGAACGGATTGCCTATGGCGCTGTCCGCTTCGGCGCGGGCGCCGGCGTTGAGCGCGTTGAGCAGGCGCTCGGCCTCGTCGGCGTTGATCTTGCCCTCGCTGAGCATGTCGAGCACGCGGCGGCGTTCTTCGTTCATGGTCGGACCTCCCAACAACGGTGCTAGCGGCGTCGGCGAGCGCTCAGCTCATCGCTGGCCTGGTTGACGGTGATCTCGCCGGCGGCAAGCCGCTCGAGCGGTGCCGGCAACTCAGTGGTGCGCGTCTCGACGAACTCGAGCTGCGCGGCGATGCGGTTGAGGCGGTTCTTCACGGTCGGGTACGACACGCCGAACCACTCCTCCATGCGCTTGATGTTGCCGTGGCTGCGCACGAAGGCGGATAGGAACACCTGGTCCTCGCCGCTCAGGCGGGCGAGCGGCGGCAGCTCGAACGGACCTTCGATGACGATGCCGGAGTCGGAGAGGCGCACGCGCTCGATCACGAAGGCTTGGTCGCCCACGAGCTGCGTCAGTTTCTCCCAATCGTGGGCCATGGCCGTGCCTACGGTTGAACTTCTGCGAGCAGCGTGCGCTCCTGCCTTAAGAAAATCAAGTCCGACATCAATTTTCTTAAGCTTTGGACACCTAGTATGTCGGAATCCCGAGGAATTCCAGGCGCTTGAGCCGCTGGGACGGCGGCCGTAGGGTCCGCGCTCCATGGCATCCGAAGTTAGTTACCTGGCGGCCCTGCTCGCAGGCGTGGTGAGCTTTCTCTCGCCGTGCGTGCTACCGCTGGTGCCGGCCTACCTCAGCTACGTCGCCGGGACTACCGCCGAGTCGGGCGGTGCGGTCGCACTTGCGGGGGGTCCGCGTCACGCCCCGGGTCTGCGTTCGACCGGGGGCGCGCTGCCGGCGTCGCTCGCCTTCGTCGCCGGGTTCACCGTCGTGTTCGTCTCCTTGGGCGCGACCGCGAGCGCCCTGAGCGGACTCCTGTTCGACTACCGCGAGCTGCTCGGCGTGCTGGCCGGCCTGGTCATCATCCTGTTCGGGCTGCACTACCTCGGCCTGTTCCGGAAGCTCGGCGTGATGCTGCTCGATCGCGACGTGCGCGCGCATGCCGCTCCGGCCTGGGGCGGGATCGGCGGCGCGTTCCTGGTCGGCATCGCCTTCGCGTTCGGCTGGACGCCGTGCATCGGCCCGATGCTGGCGACGATCCTCACCCTCGCCGGCAGCAGCGATTTGCTCTCGTTCGGCACGTCGCTCTTGGCGGTGTACTCGCTCGGCCTCGGCGTGCCGTTCGTGCTCGCCGCGCTGGCGCTGCGCCAGTTCCTCGCCTTCTCGCGCGGCTTCCGCCGCTACCTGCCCGCGGTCGAGGTCGGCTCCGGCGTCATCCTGCTGGTGGTCGGATTCCTGATCCTGCAGGACAACGTGGACGTGAACCTGCTGCCGTTCCTGCCGTTCCGGCTGTCGTTCTCGGCGCTCGGCTACTACCTGCTCGAGATGTTCCCGGTGCTGGGGCGGATGGGTTAGGCGCCCCTGGTCGCTTTGTACTCCGGGAACACGGCCTCGCCGGCAAGCCAGCGCGCGACGATGGCGGGGTCGCGCAGCACCGCCGCGACGCCTTCGGTCAGCTCCACCGTGCAATCCTGCAGGCCGAGGTCGCGGCAGGCGCCGCGGATGCCTTCGGTAGCGGCGGACGCCAGCACGCGCGGCCAGGTGAAGGTGCGCGTCGGCTCGCGCGGCACGTCCGGCTGATTGAGGTCGTCCTCGCAGCGCCTGGCATCGTAGGACGTCAGCGCGCGGCAGCTGCGCGGACGGTCGGCGTAGATCGAGCACGCGCCGTCGCGCAGCAGCGGGCAGGGCACGCGCGCTCTGGCGCGGCCGAGCGCGTCGAGGCCGGCGACGCGCGGCGCGGTCTCCAGCACCGATCGCACCAGCGCTGCGTCCTTTTCCACCACCGCGGCGACGCCGCTCACCTCGACCACGGTCGCCTCGACCTGCACGTAGCAGCAGAAGGCGCAGCCCTTGCGGCAGGCGATGCGCGCGGCGATGGCGGGGCCGTCTCGCGCGGCGCGCAGGAACGATTCGGTCGCGTCGTCGAGCACCCGCGCCGCCTCAGCGTGGATGGCGGCGACGGCATCGGTGCGCGCGCTTTGGTCGCCGGCGGTGCGGGCGCGGCCGAGGTTCAGGACTGCGTGGCGATGCGCGCCCTGGCGCACGCGCGCGATCTGCTCGCGCTCGGCGGCGTCGTACCCCTTCTCCAGGTCGGTCTTGGGCGCGCCGCCGCGGCGCGTGGCCTCGCCCATGTCAAGGATAGGGCGTGAATACCGTCTCGCCGGCCAACCAGCGGGCGGCCGCCGTCGGATCGTTGGCCAACAGGTGCAGCGCCGCGGTGAGCTCGACATTGCAGCTCTGCAGGTTTTCGGCGGCCATGGCGCGCCGCACACCAACGTTGATGGCGGAATCGATCTTGCGCGGGAAGGTGATGATCGGAACCTTGGTGTCGTGCTCGGCGGTTCCGGCCGACATCAGGGCGCGCTCGCACGCCTTGGCGTCCACCGAGACGAAGGCGCGGCAGGCACCGGGACGGTCCTCGTACACCTGGCAGGCGCCGTCGGCGCCCAGCATCGGGCAGGGCTGGCGCATCTTCCACCGCTCGCCGGCCTCGACGTTGGCCGACGTGTGCGCGTTGGCGTGCACGTTGGCGACGAGGTCGGCGCGTTGGGATGCGCGCCGCCACACCAGGATCGCCTCGATGGGCATCACCTCGACCGCCATGTGGCAGCAGAACGAGCAGCCCTTGCGGCAGGCAACCTTGTCGCGCAGCCCGGGCCCTTCCGGCGCCCGGTCATAGGCTTCTTCGACCTCGGCCTCCATCAGCCCGGTCGCGCCGACGTGCAGGGCGTGCAGGCGGTCGAGCTGCGTCGCTGCGTCGGTCGCGGCGCGCGCGAGCTGCAGAGCCTCGCGCGCCTTCTCTTCGGCGACCTTGCACAGGGTGTTCAGGCGCTCCAGCTCGCGCACCTCGCGGTTGGTACCGGTGGCGCTGGGGACGGCGACGGGCATGTGCGGCGCCCACGGCCGCCCCGCCGCCATCGCCGCCCTGCGCTGCTTGGCCTGGCCCATGACTAGACGGAAAGAAGCTCGCGCTCGTCCACCGTGTCGAGCTGCTCGGGCTTCAGGTGCGCCTCGGCGTAGCGGCGATAGACGCCCGCCTCGACGAACAGCTTGAACAGGTCGGCGTCGATGTGCCCCTCGGCCTGCATCTTCTTCATGATCTTGAGGGACTGCAACAGGGTCATCTCCTTCTTGTACGGCCGGTCGGCGGCGGTGAGCGCCTCGTAGATGTCGGCGATCGCCATGATGCGCGCCGGGATCGACATGTCCTCCTTCTTGAGGCCCTTGGGGTAGCCCTTGCCGTCCATGCGCTCGTGGTGGCCGCCGGCGTACTCCGGCACGCGCGCCAGGTTTTTCGGGAACGGCAGCTGCTCCAGCATCTCGATCGTCACCACGACGTGGTCGGAGATGATCTTGCGCTCCTCGGTGGTGAGCGTGCCCTTGCGGATGGAGAGATTGTAGATCTCGTTGTCGGACAGGAACGGCTTGTCCGCGCCTGTCCAGTCGCGCCAGCGCTGGGCGCCGACCTTCTTGATGCGCTCGATCTTCTCGTCGGCCAGGAATTCGCCGCCGACATTGGTCTGCTCGATGAAGGCGCGGTCCTCGTCGATCTGCTTGAGGCGCGCGTCGAGCGCCGCCTTGCGCTCGGCCTCGCTGCCCTGATTGGCGATCTGCTTCTTCAGGTAATCGATCTCGGCGTCGCGCTGCAGCAAGGTGAAGCGCGTGCGCACCGTCTCGATGCGGTCGTAGATCGTCTCGAGCTTGGTGGACTTGTCCATCACGTACTCGGACGTCGTCACCTTGCCGCAGTCGTGCATCCACGCGGCGAGGTGGATCTCGTAGCGCTCTTCGCCGGTGAGGTCGAAGCCGGCGAACGGTCCCCAGTCGGCGGCGCACGCCGCGTCGGCGATCATGTCGGCCAGCACCGGCACGCGCTGGCAGTGCCCGCTCGTGTACGGCGACTTGCGGGTCGCACGGCGGATGGCCTTCACAAGGCTCTCAGACGGTGAGGTCGTCTTCGTGGATTTCTGTCTCATCTCGTTTCCTCTCGGGTTCACGATGAGCCGGAAATCCTCCCTTCCTCAAGACGCTAAATCCGTATCACTGGTCCTGACGCCGAACAGTCCTGGTCGGGCAGGCTAACGCCCGCGCGCACCATCTCCTCCTTCGCCCGGGAGATGAAGTACGTGCCGATGCGGTTGCCCGGGCCGCGCGAGCCCGAGTGCAGCAGGAACCATACGCGTCGCCCCTCTGGGGCGCGGCGCGCCGCTCTTCGTCCAGGCACACCTCGATGAAGTGGTTGCCGGTGCCGAGCGTGCCGAGATGGCGCGCATCGCTCTTGCTTTGCGCCTGCGGGCGCTTGGCGACGATGGCGCGGTAGTCGCCCTCGAGCGCGCGCCAGCGCTTGCCGACGGCAGTCGGCACCTCCCCCCCAGGCGCCGCAGTCGTTCTTGCGGCCCTGGTCGGTGCGCCCGTGCGGCACCGCCGCCTCGATGGCGCTGCGCAGGGCATTGAGGTTGTCGGGCAGGTCGCTGGCGGTGAGCGACGTGCGCACCGCCTTCATGCCGCAGCCGATGTCCACGCCCACCGCCGCCGGGATGATGGCGCCCTCGGTCGGGATCACCGAGCCGACCGTCGCGCCCAATCCGAAGTGCACGTCGGGCATGGCGGCGACATACGGCTTCACGAACGGCAGGGAGGCGACGTTCCTCAGCTGCTGCAAGGCGGACTCGTCCACCGGGACACCCTCGGTCCACGCGCGGATGCCGGGCTCATGCCAATGCGACGCCATCGCCCACAGATATGGGGAGTGATGGTGCCCACAGATGGAATCGAACCATCGACCTCACGCTTACCAAGCGTGTGCTCTACCTCTGAGCTATGTGGGCGCCGGGTAGAAGAGTGCGGCCAGGGGACGTGACCATCCGCCGGTACGGCGGACCTTGCCAAAAATGCCCCCCGCCAGCAAGCGACCTCCCGAACCGGACGGCGAGGAGCAGGCGCCGCGGGCCCGGGTGTTGCGAGCGAAGGCGGGCGCGCGCACCAAGACGCCTTGACGCGGCCGCAATTGGTGCTGAAAAGGGTCTGAGGATGGCTGGCAAAGCTGGCTCCCACCAGACAAATCCACCCAAGGTGCCAAGGGGGCGTGCCGACCAGCGCGAGCGTCTGTCCGACGCGCTGCGCGCCAACCTGCGCAAGCGCAAGGAGCAGGCCCGCGAGCGGCCGGCGGATGCCGAAGCGCCGCGGCGTCCAACCCTGATCGGCAAGACGAAGGCCTGATGGATCGCATTCGCATCCGCGGCGGCAACCCCATCCGCGGCAAGATCGCCATCGCCGGCGCCAAGAACGCGGCGCTGCCGCTCATGGTGGCCTCCCTCCTCACCGAGGACATCGTGCGGCTGTCCAACGTCCCCGACCTCGCCGACATCAAGACGCTGATGGACCTGCTCATGTCCCTCGGCGTCACCGTCGAGATGGCGTGGGACAAGAACAGCGCCGCGTGCCGCACGCTCGCGCTGAATGCCAAGAACATCGGCAACCTCACCGCCGAGTACGACCTGGTGCGCAAGATGCGCGCCTCGGTCTTGGTGCTGGGTCCCCTGGTGGCGCGCTTCGGCGAGGCCAAGGTGTCGCTGCCGGGCGGCTGCGCCATCGGCACCCGCCCGGTGAACCTGCACCTCGCCGCGCTGAAGGAGCTCGGCGCCGAGATCGAGATCGAGGCAGGCTACATCCACGCCCGCGCGCCCAAAGGCCTCAAGGGCGGGGTAGTGCGCTTCCCCACCGTCACCGTCGGCGGCACCGAGCACCTGCTCATGGCCGCTGCGCTCGCCAAGGGCGAGACGGTGCTGGAGAACGCCGCCTGCGAGCCGGAGATCGGCGACCTCGCCAAGCTCTTGGTGGCGATGGGCGCCGAGATCGAGGGAGCGGGCTCCTCGCGCATCGTCATCCGCGGTAAGCCCAGGCTGCGCGGCGCCAGCCACCGCGTCGTCGCCGACCGCATCGAGGCCGGCACCTACGCCATCGCCGCCGCCATCACCGGTGGCCGCGTCGAGATCGGCGGCGCCGGTGTCGAGCTGCTCGGCGCCGTCGTCGAGAGCCTCGTCCACTCCGGCGTCGAGGTGGCGCTGGCGCGCGACAGCATGATCGTCGCCGGCAACGGCGGCATGCAGGGCGTCGACATCTCCACCGCGCCGTTCCCCGGCTTCCCCACCGACATGCAGGCGCAGATGATGGCGCTGATGGCGACCGCGTCGGGCGCCTCGGTCATCACCGAGACCATCTTCGAGAACCGCTTCATGCACGTGCCCGAGCTCGCGCGCATGGGCGCCGACATCACCGTGAAGGGCAACACCGCCGTCGTGCGCGGCGTGAAGACGCTCAAGGGCGCGCCGGTGATGGCCACCGACCTGCGCGCCTCCGTCAGCCTCGTGCTCGCCGGCCTCGCCGCCCAGGGCGAGACCATGGTCAACCGCGTCTACCACCTCGACCGCGGCTACCAGAGCCTCGACCAGAAGCTGCGCGCCTGCGGCGCCGACATCGAGCGGGTGCCGGGCTAGCAGCGCGCCGCTTGACGCGGGGCGCACCTCGCCCTAGATACAGTTCGTATTGAGCAGCGAAGGCCTCACGGGGTCGTGATCTGCGTAGAATCAGGTATTTGATGCGCTGGGCACCGTCTCATAGACACGAAGTGTGCCGACGCCGCCGAGGGGTTAGCACCGCCAAAGCGTTCCTCTGCGCCGATGGCACATCCCCGTTCCCCGCACTAGTTTGTCGCCCCATGGCAGCCGCCCCCCTCAAGCTCACGGCGAACGACGCCGAGGACCTGATCGTCCTCTCGGCGTGCCTGCAGGATGCGGTGACGCTCGCTTCCGACATCACCTACCTGCCCAAGGAGCGGCGCTTCGCCGCCGTGTTCAGCCGCTTCCGTTGGGAGGACCATTACGGTGGCGGCCAGAAGCGCTGGGTGAAGGCGGGCGTGCACTTCAACGGCGTGCTCGGCGTGAAGAGCAAGGACCTCGACCGCTCCCCCGAGCAGGTGCTGGAGTTCCTCGCCATCGAGGCGACGCCGCGCGAGGACGGCGCCGCCGAGGTGCGTCTCGATTTCGCCGGCGGCACGTCGATCAGCCTCGACGTCGAGTGCATCGACGTGAACCTCTCCGACATGGGCGAGCCGTGGGCGGGTCGGCGCCTGCCCAAGCATCCCATCGACCGGGGCTAGCCGCGCATGGACGCCCCTGTTCCGTACGGCACGGTCGCCAAAGACGTGCTGGTACTTGCCCTGCCGCGCGGCCGCATCCTCAAGGAAGTGATGCCGCTGGTGCAGCGCGCCGGCATCACTGCGGAACCCGACTTCGACGACCCGAAGACGCGCAAGCTGCTGTTCGACACCAACCTGCCGGCCGTGAAGATCGTGCGCGTGCGCTCGTTCGACGTCGCCACCTTCGTCGCCTTCGGCGCCGCCCAGCTCGGCGTCGCCGGCAACGACGTGTTGATGGAGTTCGATTACCCCGAGGTGTACGCGCCGCTCGATCTGGGCATCGGCAGGTGCCGCATGTCGGTGGCCGAACCCGCCGCCATGATGGCCGGGGACGACCCCTCGCGCTGGAGCCACGTGCGCGTCGCCACCAAGTACCCGCAGATCACGCGCCGCCACTTCGCCGCGCGCGGCGTGCAGGCCGAGTGCATCGAGCTGTCCGGCGCCATGGAGCTCGCGCCCAACCTCGGCCTATGCCGGCGTATCGTCGATCTCGTCGAGACCGGCTCGACCCTCAAGGCCAATGGCTTGGTCGAGGTCGAACACATCGCCGACATCACTTCGCGCCTCGCGGTCAACCGCGCCGCGCTGAAGACGCGCCCCGACGAGATGGGCGCCTGGATCGAACGCTTCCTGGACGCGATTGAGGACGCGGGCGATGCCGACGCGGCTTGATACCAAGTCCAAGGACTTCGAGGCGGGGTTCCGCGCATTGCTGAGCGCCAAGCGCGAGACGGCGGCCGACGTGAATGCCGCGGTCGCGGCGATCCTGGCCGACGTCCAAGCGCGCGGCGACGCGGCGGTGGCCGAGTACACCCAGCGCTTCGACGGCGTCGCCGTGACGCCCGAGAGCCTGCGCATCTCGCCGAACGAGATCGCGCGCGCCGCCAATCAGGTGCCGGCTGCCGACTTTGCCGCCCTGGAGAAGGCCGCCGAGCGCATCCGCCTGTTCCACGCCCGCCAGATGCCGGCCGACGATCGCTTCATCGACGAGTTTGGGGCCGAGCTCGGCTACCGCTGGACGCCGCTGTCGTCGGTCGGACTGTACGTGCCCGGCGGCAAGGCCGCCTATCCGTCGTCGGTGCTGATGAACGCCATCCCGGCCCACGTCGCCGGCGTGCAGCGCCTCGCCATGGTGGTGCCGACTCCGCGCGGCGAGCTGAACGGCCTCGTGCTCGCGGCCGCCAAGATCGCCGGGGTGAGCGAGGTCTATCGCGTCGGCGGCGCCCAAGCCGTGGCGGCGTTGGCCTATGGCACCAAGACCATCGCGCCGGTGGACAAGATCGTCGGTCCCGGCAACGCCTATGTCGCGGCCGCTAAGCGCCAGGTGTTCGGCACGGTCGGCATCGACATGGTGGCGGGTCCGTCCGAGATCCTGGTCATCGCCGACGGCGCCAACAATCCCGACTGGATCGCCGCCGACCTGCTCTCCCAGGCCGAGCACGACGAGACGGCGCAGTCGATCCTCGTCACCGACGACGCTGCCTTCGCCGACGCCGTGGCGCGCGCAGTGGACAAGACCCTGCCGCGCCTCGCCCGCCACAGGATCGCCGCGGCGAGCTGGAGCGAGTTCGGCGCCATCATCGTCTGCAGGACGCTGGCCGAGGGCGCCGCCCTGGTCGATCGGCTGGCGCCCGAGCACCTCGAGATCGCCACCTCCGACCCCGACGTGCTGGCGGCGCAGGTGCGCAACGCCGGCGCCATCTTCCTCGGCCGCATGACCCCGGAGGCGATCGGCGACTACGTCGCCGGCCCGAGCCATGTGCTGCCCACCGCGCGCGCGGCGCGCTATGCCTCCGGCCTGTCGGTGCTCGACTTCCTCAAGCGCACGTCCCTGATGCGTTACGACGAGCGCAGCCTGAAGGCGCTCGGGCCCACCGCGGCGACGCTCGCCGACGCCGAGGGCCTCGGCGCCCACGCCCTGTCGGTGCGCATCCGCCTCGACTCCTAGTCGGCGCGGGGCCCGTGTCGGACTCCCAGCGCATCCTCGACCTGACGCTGGACGAGCGCACCGTCGTGCGCCGCAACCCCGACATCGAGCAGGAGCGCAGGGTCGCCATCTACGACCTCCTGCAGCAGAACCATTTCTCGCCGCGCGGGGCGCCACATGGGCCCTATCGCCTGCGTCTCGGCATCGAGCCCGCCGGGCTCGCTTTCGACGTGCGCAGCGAGAGCGACCTGCCGCTGTCGCGCATCGTGCTGGCGCTGTCGCTGTTCCGGCACATCATGCGCGACTACTTCATCGTCTGCGACAGCTACTACGAGTCGATCAAGTCGGCGCCGCAGTCGCGCATCGAGGCGATCGACATGGGCCGCCGCGCCATGCACACCGAGGCGGCCGAGCTCCTGGTCGAGAAGCTCAAGGACCGCGTCGAGCTCGATCTCGACACGGCGCGGCGGCTGTTCACGCTCATGTGCGTCCTGCACCGGCGCGCATGAGCATGGAACGCCGTCCGCCCGCGTCCGTCCTGTTCGCCTGCGACAACAACACAGTGCGCTCGGTTCTGGCGGTCGGCCTCGCCAAGGCGCGTTACGGCGACCAGCTCTATTTCGATTCGGCCGGCGTGCGCGCCGGCGACGAGCCCGATCCGTTCGCGGTCGCCGTCCTCGCGGAGCTCGGCATCGACATGTCCAAGCACGTGCCGAAGTCGTTCCAGGACCTGCACGACACCTCGTTCGACTGGATCATCTCGCTGTCGCCCTCCGCCCAGCACCGGGCGGTGGAGCTCACCCGCACCATGGCGTGCGACCTGATCTTCTGGCCCACCTTCGACGTCACGGCCGCCCGCGGCAGCCGCGAGTCCATCGTCGCCGCCTACCGCGAGGCACGCGATGCCCTGGCACGGCGCATCGACGAGGCCTTTGCGCCCCTAGTCCGGCCGCGCAACGGAGCCCTCCAGGAAAGGTCTTGAACTGCCCGGGGCGGCGGGTGATTCATAGCGCCCAAAGGACCTCACCCCTCGACGGGCTCTGGGTGAGGGCTTTCTCAATTCCTCATGCTGAGCTTGTCGAAGCATGAGCGCCCGGTCACAACGACGGAGAGCGAATGGCGAAAGAGGAATTACTGGAGTTTCCGGGCACGGTGATGGAGCTGCTGCCCAATGCGATGTTCCGGGTCAAGCTCGACAACGACCACGAAGTCTTGGCCCACACCGCTGGCAAGATGCGCAAGCACCGCATCCGCGTGCTGGCCGGCGACAAGGTCCTGGTCGAGATGACCCCCTACGACCTCACCAAGGGTCGCATCACGTTCCGCTACAAGTAGGCCGGCCGCTTGCGATGCCGGCCCTCGTGCTCGCCTCGGCGTCGCCACGCCGGATCGAGCTGTTGCGCCAGATCGGCATCGAGCCCGATCGCGTCGAGCATCCCGCAGTAGACGAGACCCCCGCGAAGGGCGAGCTGCCGCCGGCGCTTGCGCTGCGGCTCGGCATCGCCAAGGCCGAGGCCGTCGCCGCGCGCTTTCCCGACGACGTCGTGCTCGGCGCCGACACCACCGTCGCGGTGGGCCGGCGCAACCTGCCCAAGGCCGACGACGAGCCCACCGCGCGCCGCTGTTTGGACCTACTCTCCGGGCGCCGCCACCGCGTCCACACCGGGATTGCCGTCGTGTTCGGCGGCGCGACGCGCAGCCGCCTGGTGACCACCATTGTCGTGGTGAAGCGCGTGACGCCGGCCGAAGTCGACGCGTACCTCGCCAGCGGCGAGTGGCGCGGCAAGGCCGGCGGCTACGCCATCCAGGGGCGCTTCGCCGCCCTGGTGAAGGGCATCCACGGCTCGTACTCCAACGTCGTCGGCCTGCCGCTCGCCGAGACGGCGGCCCTGCTTGGCACTGCGCGCTAGCTATTCGGCCGGCTCGCGGGTCGTGGCGAACACCGGCGCGTCGGGCGTCTCGTCGGCGCCGATGCGGCGGTAGATGAACTCGGGGGCCTCGGCCGCCGCTTCCTTCATGGCGAGTCCGAAAGTCGCCTGGTGCAGCGGCGACAGCTCGCACGCGGGGTCGATGGTACCGGCGTCGCCGGTCAGGGCGTACGCCTGGCAGCGGCAGCCGCCCCAGTCGAGCTCCTTGCGGTCGCAGCTTCTGCACGGCTCCGGCATCCACTCGGTGCCGCGATACTTGTTGAAGGCGGCGGAGTTCTCCCAGATCCACTGCAGGCTGTGCTCTTGGACCGTGTCGAACTGCAGGGTGGGGATGCTCTCGGCGGCGTGGCAGGGCAGCACCTTGCCGGCCGGGCTGATGTTGAGGAAGCGGCGCGCCCAGCCGCCCATGCAGGTCTTCGGCCGCTTGGCGTAGTAGTCCGGCACCACGTAGTCGATGACCAGCACGCCCTTCAGCCGCTGGCGCGCCTCCTCGACGATCTTGGTGGTGCGCTTGAGCTGCTCGTAGGTCGGGATGAAGGCGGCGCGGTTCTTGAGCGCCCAACCGTAGTACTGCACCTGCGCGATCTCGATGCGCTCGGCGTCGAGCTCCACAGCCATCTCCAGGAAGTCCGGCACGTGGTCGATGTTCTGGCGGTGCACGACGGCGTTCACCGTCAGCGGCAGGCCGATCTTGCGCACCAGCCGCGCCACCTCGAGCTTCTTCTTATGACCCTTGAAGCCGGCGATGCGGTCGGCGTTGTGCTCGTCGGTGTCCTGGAAGCTCACCTGCACGTGCTCCAGACCGAGGTCGGCCAGGGTGCGCAGTCGCACCTCATCGAGCAGCACGCCCGAGGTGATCAGGTTGGTATAGAGCCCGACCTTGGTGGCGTGCTCGACCAGCTGCTCCAGGTCCTTGCGCACCGTCGGCTCGCCGCCGGAGAAATGCACCTGGTGCATGCCCATGGCGGCGGCCTCGTCGAGGACGCGCAGCCAGGTCTTGGTGTCGAGCTCCTTGCCCGCGCGCTCCAACTCCAGCGGATTGGAGCAGTAGGGGCACTGCAGTGGGCAGCGATGCGACAGCTCGGCGAGCAGGGCGAGAGGCGGTTCGACGCGTAAGTTCATGGCTGTGGTCCTATGCCTTGCCCCCGGCAGCAGTCTTCGCGGCGCCTTGCGCGTGCGGCGACGCGGCCGCGTCGATCAGGAACGCCTTGTCGGCGAGGTCCTGCAGCATGGCGACGACGTCGGTGGCGATGACGTCGCGCGGCGCCTTGAACATCGCCGCCAGCTTGTCGATTACTGTTCCCAGCGCAACCTTGCCGTCGATGAGCTTCAGCACCTCGACCGCGGTCTCGTCGGGCTCCAGCAGGCGCTCGGGAGCGAGGATCACCCACTGCTGCTTGGCGTTGTTGAAGCGGAACTTCACCCCGCGCGGGAAGGCGGGCACCGAAGCCTCGCTGATGACGATGCGCTCCACCCTCAGGCTCCCGTTCCGCCTTCCGGCACGAAGGCGCCGGGCGGGACGTTGCCCTGCACATAGGCGTAGTCGAGGGCGTCGAGCATGGTCCACAGCACCTCGCACTTGAAGAGCAGCGCGTCGCACACCGCCTCGCGCTCCTCCTGGGTGCGGGCGTTGGTGCGCACGTAGTCCAGGCACCAGTCGGCGTCGCGCGGCGCCTGGTTCAGGCGCTTGCGGAAGTACGCCATCACCTCGTCGGTGATGAAGCTGTAGCTCTCCAGCATGCCGGAGATGCGCTCGCGGTGGATGCCGGGCGCGAACAGCTCGGTGAGCGACGAGGCGACGCCTTCCAGCGTGGGGCGGTCGCGCGTGAAGTTGAGGTACGCGTCCACCGCGAAGCGGGTCGCCGGCAGGATGCCGCGCGTCGAGGTGACGTACTCGCGGTCCAGACCCAATCCGTCGGTGAGCTTGAACCAGCGGGCGATGCCGCCCTCGTTCTCGTGGGTGCCGTCGTGGTCCTCGAGACGATGGCGCCACTCCAGGCGCACGCGCGGATCGCGCATGCGCGCCAGCACCGCGCCGTCCTTCATCGGGATGGTGGACTGGTAGTAATAGCGGTTGAGCGCCCACGCCTGCACCTGGCCCTTGGTGCACTTGCCACCGTGTAGGCGCTTATGGAACGGGTGCAGGTTGTGGTAGCGCGTCGCGCCGATCTCGCGCAGGCGCGCCTCCAGCTCGTCGGCGTTGCGCATCGGCGGGTGCAGCTCGTTCCAGGTCACCGTGCGCACGCGCGCCACGGCCGGCGCGGGCTTCGGCGCGGCAATGCGTTCGATCGTTTGCAGCTTGTTCACAGCGTCACCCTCATTCCGTCGTAGCCGACCTCCCAGCCGGCAGCCTCGACAAACGCACGCTCGGGAGAATCCTCGGCCAGCACCGGGTTGGTGTTGTTGATGTGGACGAACACCTTGCGCTTGACGCCGAGGCCGGCGAACGCGGCGACAGAGCCGTCCTTGCCGGCAAGATGCATGTGCCCCATGCGTCCGCCCGTCTTCTTGCCGGTGCGCGTAGCGATCATCTCGTCGTCCTTCCACACGGTGCCGTCGAAGAAGACGAGGTCGGCGCCCGACAGGCGCTCGGCGAGATCGGGCGGCATCGACGCGCAGGCGGGCACGTAGAAGAAGCTCTTGCCGGTGGCGCGCTCGGTTACCTTGAGGGCTATGGTGTCCTCGGCGGCGGATCCCAGGTTGTCGAGGCTCGGGTCCTCCAGGTAGAGCGCGATCTTGCCGGGCACCGAGAACGGCTCGATGGCGAGGCCGTTGACGATGCCGTCCTTGCCGGCGAGCTCGGTGCGGCGCTCGAGTTCGAGCGGCCGGCGGTCGACGTAGGCGGGGTTGAGCACGCGATAGACCGTGTTGCGGTCGAGCACCGCATGCACCCGGGGCGTCGCGTAGACCGCGAGCGGCTGGCTTTCGCGCAGGTTCAACAGGCCGGCGATGTGGTCGACGTCGGCGTTGGTGAGCACGGCGCCCATGATCGGACTGTGGCGCGTCACCTCGGGATCGGGGTGGAGGTCGGGGTTGTCGTCGATCTGCTTGCGCAGGTCGGGCGAGGCGTTGAGCAGGAACCACTTGCCGTCGCCCGACGAGACCGCGAGCGAGGACTGGGTGCGGCGCCGGACCTTGGGGTCCCCGGCGCGCGCCCGCCGGCACAGCGCGCAGTTGCAGTTCCACTGCGGAAAACCACCGCCCGCCGCGGAACCCAGCACGATCACCTGCAACATGGCACCTGCAGCATCGGCGCACCCTAACGCGCGGCGCAGCGGCGATTTAATCTATGCAAGCGATAACCGGCGCTGGCGGCGAAATCGCCCTGCGCCAAAACGAAACGCCCCGGCATGCCGGGGCGTTCGGTTCCTCCCTCGGGAGGAGGTGAGCGTTTAGAGCTCGGCGCAGGCGTAGCAGTTGATCTCCATGCCGACGCTGATGACGGTGATCTTCGGGGTCTTCCAAGCCATGGGTGTCTCTCCTCACGAAACGAGTCGATCCGGCGGGATCGGGTGATGGGAGAGTGGGCTAAGCCCGTCCATGACGAAATCTATGCGAGACATTGCCCGGTCGCCTATGCCGGCCATAGGCAAATGCGATAGTGACGGAAACCCAGGCTTTCAGCCGACTTTCGCCGGGGCCGGGCGCTCGGCGGAGGCGCCGGCACGAACGAAGGGGGGCTGGGGCAGAACGGCCGGCACCTCCACCTCGGCCCCCGCCTGCTCCAGCGAGGCGAGGAAGGTCGCGTAAGGCTCGACGCGCGCGTACTGGCTTGGGATGAGCCCGATGATGTGGCGGTCGGCGAGGTCCACCTTGTAGAGCTGCACGCCGAAGTCGAGCGCGCTGCTGACCCGCGCGGTGAGCGCCGGCACCACGGCGACGCCGAGACCCTCTTGCACCAGCGACAGCGCCACCTCGTAGGTGCGCACCTGGGTGACGATCCGGTGGTGGGGAAGATGCGCCTGGAACCACTCTTCCATGCGGCGCTGATGGGCGGTGCCGAAGTTGAACTGGATGACGCTGTTCAACACCTTGCGCTCGGCGTCGCCGAGGTCGTTCCAGGTGTCGCTGACCTTGGACAGGTCGATGCCTTTCGGCACGGCCAGCACATAGGGATCGCGGAACACCTCGAACCTGCGGAACGAGACGTTGCTCTTGGCGATCGACTCCTCCGCCACCAGCGCCACGGTCAGGCGGCGGCCGTACAGCAGCTCGAGCGCCTCGCCGGGCGAAACTTCGTGCACGTCGAGCTCGACCGAGGGGAATACCTTCGACATGCGCCGCACGGCGCGGGGCAGGATGACGCGCGCGATGGAGTTGAGCGCGCCCACCGAGATGACGCCGCGCGCACCCTCGGTGAACTCCTGCAGGCCGGCCATGGCTTCGTCGACGCTGGCGAGGATCAGCTCGGACTTGCGCAGCAGGAACTTGCCGGCGTCGGTCAGCTGAAGCTGGTTGCGATTGCGGTCGAACAGCTGGGTGCCGATGCTTTCCTCGAGCTTGGCGATCTGCTGGGACAGCGAAGGCTGCGCCAAGCCCAACAGCTTGGACGCGCGGGTGAGCGACTCGGCGTGGGCCACCGCCCAGAAGATGCGCAACTGATGCAGGGTGATCATGGGCAGGAACCGGCCGTGGCGCCCCGAATCGCCGCGCCAAAGGCTCTGTGACTATACGCCGCGGGGCCGTCGCGGTAGAAGGCCAAAGCATGGGCACCGTGGCCAGCATGCGCACCAAAGCCAAGGGCGGCTGCCCCATCTGCGGCAAGCCCGTGACGGAGGCCCACAAGCCGTTCTGCAGCGTCCGGTGCGGACAGATCGATCTCGGCCGCTGGCTGAACGGCACGTACGCCATCCCCGGCGAACCCGTCGCGCCCGGCGAATCGAGCAAGTCAGCGGGCGAGGACGAGAGCGAGTCATGACCGTCGAGCCGACGCCGGCCTCCGTCGCTGGCCCGCTGGCGACAGGCGACGGCGAGGTGAGCATCGTCGCGGGGCGGTCGTGCGGCACCTGCACCCTCTGCTGCAAGCTCATGATCGTGCCGGAACTCGACAAGCCGCAGGGCGCCTGGTGCGCGCATTGCGCTCCGCGCTCCGGCTGCAAGATCTACGAGACCCGGCCGCAGTCATGCCGGGACTTCTATTGCGGCTACCTCACCTCGCCCGGCGTGAGCGAGGCATGGCGGCCGCTGCAGTCGCGCATCATCCTGATGAAGGTGGACGGAGGCATCGCCGCGGTCGTCGATCGCGACCGCAAGGACGCCTGGAGGCAGCCGCAGTACTACCAGCAGCTCAAGGCATGGTCGCGGCAGGGAATGGAGGAGGGCTGGTTCGTCATCGTGCGCGTCGACAAGCACGTCACCGCCATCCTGCCCGAGCGCGACATCGAGCTCGGCGTCCTGGAATCCGGCGAGGGCATCGAGGTCGGCTGGCAACCGTCGCCGACCGGCATGCAGTACGAGGCGCGCAAGATCCCCGCGCGCGAAGCGGCGGGGCCGTGACCGAAGCGCCGACGCGCCCCATCCGTACCGTGCCGGGACGCACCTGCGGCTCCTGCAGCCTGTGCTGCAAGCTGATGAACGTGCCGGAGCTGGACAAGCCGATGGGACAGTGGTGCCGCCACTGCAAGCCGGGGACTGGCTGCACCATCCACGCCACGCGTCCGCAGGTGTGCCGCGACTTCTTCTGCGGCTACCTGCAGTCGTCGACGTTGTCGCAAGACTGGTTGCCGGCCAAGGCCCACTTCATCGTCACCGGCGACCCGTCCGGCATCGTTCTGTACGTCGATCCGGCCAATCCAGACGCCTGGAAGGCATCGCCGTTCTACGAGCGCATCAAGATGTGGGCGGTGGAGGGCGTGCCGCGCAACCGCCTGGTCACCGTGCGCGTTGGCCGCCGCACCATCGCCGTCATGCCGGACAACGACTTCGACCTCGGCGAGATGGATCCCGGCGACACCATCGAGTGGGAAGCGCGGCGCGGACCGATCGGGCGCGTGTACAGCGCGCGCAAGGTCAAAGCCAAGGCGGCCAAGGCATGAGCGCGCGTCCCGCCGAGGTGGTGCGGGGCCGCGGCTGCGGCCAGTGCACCCTGTGCTGCAAGCTGATGTGGGTGGACGAGATCGGCAAGCCGGGCGGCACTTGGTGCCCGCACGTGGTGCGGGGCAGGGGCTGCGGCATCTATGCCGAGCGGCCGCAGGCGTGCCGCGCGTTCCATTGCGGCTACATCACCACCGCCGAGCTCGGCGACGAGTGGTTCCCGGCGCGCTGCAAGATGGTGCTGTCGTCGAAGGAGACGGGCCTTACCGCGCTCGTCGACGCCAGCCGCCCCGACGCCTGGCGTGCCGCACCTTACTACGAGCAATTCAAGACCTGGGCGCGGCAGTTGATCCCCAAGGGCCAGACCATGCTCGTGCGCGTCGGCGCGCGCTGCTTCGTCATCCTGCCGGACGAGGACGTGGACGTCGGCAACGTCACGCCCGCCGACGCCGTCTTCCTCGACATCGCGCCGGGGCCGGTCGGCCCGCTGTACCGCGTGCGCTGCGAGCGGGCGCGCGCGTGAGCGCCGCAGGCGAGACCCAGGTGGTAGCGGGCCGCAGCTGCGGCACCTGCACGCTGTGCTGCAAGGTCCTCGCCATCGAGGAGCTGAACAAGCCGCACGGGGTGTGGTGTCCGCACGCCAAGCCCGGGCGCGGTTGCGCGATCTATTCCGACCGGCCGGGCGCCTGCCGCGAGTTCATCTGCGGCTACCTGGTGTCCGAGGGCCTGTCGCCGGAATGGTTCCCGGCCACGTCGAAGATCGTCCTGATGTACGTGGACAACGGCATCACCGCCGTGGTGGACACTGGACGCCCCGACGCCTGGAAGGCCGAGCCGTTCTACAAGCAGCTGAAGGCGTGGGCGGTGGCGTTCCTCCAGCACAATCGCCAGGTGCTGGTGCGGGTGGGCAACCGCACCATCGCCATCCTGCCGGACCACGACGCCGATCTCGGCCCCATGGAGCCGGGCGGACGAGTCATTATCGAGACGGCCGCCGGGCCGATGGGCACCACCCGCTATCGCGCGCGTCGCGCCGATGGCGCGCCAACCGACCAACGCGCCGATGGGGCGCCAAATCAATAAGAGCGAATGAACCGATGACCATTGCAACCCATCCGGCCGACGGCGGCGCTCCGGCTCCCGGCAAGGCGTGCGGCACCTGCACCATGTGCTGCAAGGTCCTGCACATCGCCGCGCTCGACAAGCCGCACGGCGTGTGGTGCCCGCACGTGAAGCAGGGCAGAGGCTGCGGCATCTACGCGGATCGCCCGCAGGAGTGCCGCAAGTTCCATTGCGGATACCTGTCGTCGAACCTGTCCGAGGATTGGTTCCCGGCCAAGTCGAAGATCGTGCTGATGGCCGACGCATCCGGGGGCATCACCGCCGTCGTCGACCACAGCCGCCCCGATGCCTGGAAGGAGAAGCCCTTCTACGCGCAGCTGAAGGCGTGGGCGCGCGAGCTCTTGCCGCAGCAGAAGTACGTGGTGGTGCGCGTCGGCAAGCGCGCTATCGCCGTGCTGCCGGACGAGGACTTCGACCTCGGCGCGATGGAGATGCACGCGCCGATGGTCATCGAGGTGGCGGCGGGTCCGGCCGGCAAGCCGATCTACCGCGCGCGCCGCGCCGATCCCGGCTATGCGGCGCGCCTCGCCGC
>VGER01000032.1 GCA_016869235.1 Alphaproteobacteria bacterium
CGCCGATGACCAGCGGCGAAGCCTCGTGCTGGTCGAGGATGCCGATCTGCCAGGTCCAGGCGACCGTCAGGTTCTTGACGTTGGCCTGGGTGATCTGGTTGAGGGTGGAGTAGTTCCAGCCGTTGTACGTGATGCTCGGCATCGCGACGTTGGCCGGATCGGCGGTGAGGCGCAGCAAGTCCGCGTTGGCGAACGCTGTGCCTGAGATGCCTGCCGCCACGCCAAAGGCGATGGCGGAGGTAGTGACGTTCCACGACTTCATTTGTACGGTTCCTCCCACACGGTTTGAGTCCGTCGGAATAATCGAGCAGAGCAGAGCGAACGCCCGCCGCCCCAATACGTCTGGCGGAGAGCACCCACCGAACTCCGGCGAAGAGCGCGCCCCCCATTGGCAGGAAGTGTGGCGCAAAATACGGACGCGCGATAGGGAACAAACAGGGTATGAGCCGGGGATGTCGTCCGGCGCGGCAGAGAGAGAGCGCCCGCGTTGCAGCGCCCGCCAAGCCGAGCTTGGCGGGACATGGAACGAGAAGCCCATCCCCCGACGCGGGGAATTCTGCATCACGGCCGGCCGTGAAGGAACCCCGATTTCGCGCTGAAACCGGCGTGAAGCGGCCGGCTACAAGGCGGACACGTCAATCGACGTGCGTCGACCAACAAGGAAGACCAAGGCTTTGCAAGGAATGGGGGCTGACGTCGAGTGGCACGAAGCGGACCGGCCTAGGGGAACACCCTGCTTGCATAGGGAGATTCGGCGCTCGGCGCCGAGCCGAGGCGGCGATCGATCTGCCAGCCAACCAGCAAGCCGACGAGGAACGTGACGGCGTAGAAGGTCGCCAGCTACAACGGCGAAGGCATTTTGGAAACTCCTGTTCATCGGGCTCGGGGCGCAGGGGCGCCGGTGGACTGGCATGAGACCTACTCAGACCCGGACCCTCATCGCGGGGTCTACGTGAAGGACTGAGCGAGCGGGTGCGGCGGGTGCTCGCCCCGGTGGCGGCAGCAACAAGGACAGCAGCGAATCCCCGCGTGCTGCTTCCCTGCTGCTTACCTCGACCGGGGCACAGCTCCAGCCGATTGTCGTTTCATCAGGTAAGTCGGTGGGCTGGTTAGTAAAATTGGTGGGCGCACGAGGACTCGAACCTCGGACCCGCTGATTAAGAGTCAGCTGCTCTACCGACTGAGCTATGCGCCCCCAAGGCGTGCGGAAGGGCCGTCGCAAGGGCTCGGACCGCTTTGGGAGAGGGGGGATATAGCAAGCCCCGGCCGCGGGTTCAAATCCTATGGCGGGGCTTTGGCGGGTTACACCACGGGACCGCCCGGACGCCGGGGGATGCGGATGTCGCGGTGGATGTAGACGGAAATCACCAGGCCGAAGCCGGCCATAAGCGTCACCATCGCGGTGCCGCCGTACGAGATGAGCGGCAGTGGGACGCCCACCACGGGCAGGAGGCCTGTCACCATGGCGATGTTGATGAACACGTAGCAGAAGAAGGTCGTGCCGATGCCCATCGCCACCAGGCGGCCGAAGTGGTGGCGGGAACGCAGCGAGATGGCCATGCCGTAGGCGAGGATGCAGACGTAAAGCCCGAGCAGCGACAGCGCCCCGACCATGCCGAACTCCTCCGCCAGCGTGGTGAAGATGAAGTCGGTCTGCATCTCGGGCAGGAAGTTCAAGTGGCTTTGGGTGCCCTCGCGGAAGCCGCGCCCGAAGATGCCGCCGGCACCGAGGGCGATCTTGGACTGCAGGATGTGGTAGCCCGCGCCGAGCGGGTCGCGCTCGGGATCCAGGAACGTGAGGATGCGGTTCTTCTGGTACTCGTGCAGGAACTGCCACCCGAACGGGATGACCGCGGCGGCGGCGGCGGCGGCAACGGCGAATATCCACAGGCGCACGCCGGCGAGGAAGCACATCGTCGCTCCGCACAGCAGGAGGAGCGTCGCCGTGCCGAGGTCGGGCTGCACCAGCACCAGGGCGGCGGGGGCGAGGATCATCGCCGCCGGAATCAGAACCCACTTGAACGACTGGGTTTCCTCGAGGGTGAGCTCGTGGAAGTACCGCGCCAGCGCCAGCACCAGCGACGCCTTCATCAGCTCGGACGGCTGCAGGGTGACGATGCCGATGTCGATCCAGCGCTGCGCACCCATGCCGACCACGCCGACCACGTCCACCGCAACCAGGAGCAGCAGCGCCACCGCGTAGGCGGCGTACGCGAGGCTGAGCCAGATGCGGATGTCGATGAGGGCGACGACGATCATGGCGGAGAAGCCGAGGCCGAAGCGGATCGCCTGCTTCTCCACCCATGTGTCGGTGATGCCGCCCGCGAGCGAATAGAGCACCAGGAGCCCGAAGCTGGTGGTGCCGGTGAGCAGCAGCACCAAGCCCCAATTAATGCTGGCGATCTTCTGGCCGAGGCTGAGCTCGACCTTGGTGAGGCGCAGGCCGGCGTCGGAGATGCTCATCGGGCCCCCGGCGCCTTGGTGGCGGCCGCCTCGGCGACTTGGCGGGTGCGACGGCGATTGGACTCGGTCTTCTGGGCCTGCAGAAGGATGTCGCGCACCATCGGGCCGGCAACCGAGCTGCCGCCGCCGCCGTGCTCGACCACAACGGCACAGGCGTAGCGCGGCGCGCTGAGCGGCGCGTAGCCGACGAACAGCGCATGGTCACGGTGCTCCCAGGGAATGGTGTTGATCGCCGGCAGGCCCTCGTCGCGCTCGGTCACGGAAATGCCGCGCACCTGCGACGTGCCGGACTTGCCGGCCATCTCGAAGCCCTTGTCGCGGATGCGCGCCGCGTAGCCGGTGCCGCGCTGGCTATTGACCACGCGCACCATGCCCTCGCGCACCGCCGCGAGGTTGACGGGGTTGATCTTAAGCGAGCGCGGGTCGGAGTCCGGATCCCACGGCGGCGGCGGCGGATCGTCCGCCGGCAGCATCAGCCGCGGCGCTATGCGCACGCCGCCATTGGCGAGCATCGCCGTCATCGCCGCAAGCTGCAGCGGCGTCGTCAGGATGAAGCCCTGGCCGATGCCGGCGACGAGGTTCTCGCCGGCCTGCCAGGCCTCGCCGGTGCGCTTGAGCTTCCACTCGCGCGTCGGGATGAGGCCAGGGCGCTCGGTGCCGAGGCCGAGCGCGGGGGTCTGGCCCAGGCCGAAGCGGTTCGCCATCTCGGCGATGCGGTCGATGCCGACGCGGCGGGCGACGTCGTAGAAGTACACGTCGCACGACTGCTCGATGCCCTCGTACAAGGCGAGGGCGCCATGGCCGCCGCGCTTCCAGCAATGGAAGTTGCGGTCGCCGAGGGTGGTATGCCCGGGACAGAACACGCGATGGCCGGCGTGGATGATGCCGGCCTCGAGACCGGCCAGCGCCACCACCATCTTGAAGGTCGAGCCGGGGGGATATTGGCCCGTGACCGCCTTGTTGAGCAGCGGCTTGCGCGGGTGATTGACGAGCCCGTTCCACTCCTCGCGCGACAGGCCAAAGGCGAACTTGGTCGGATCGAACGAAGGCGTTGACACCAGGGCGAGCACGTCACCGGTGTGGACGTCGACCACCGCCGCGCCGGCGCTCTCCGCGCCCATGCGGTTGGTGGCGAACTCCTGCAAGTGCGCTTCGATGGTGATCGCCACCGCGCGGCCCGGATGGCCGGCGACGCGTTTTAGCTCGCGGATGGCGCGGCCATGGGCATTGACCTCGACGTGAGTCGAGCCCGCCTTGCCGCGCAGCACCAGATCAGCTTTGCGCTCGACGCCGGAGCGGCCCATGCGGAATCCGGGCAGCTGCAGGAGCGGATCGTCGATCGGGTCGGACTCGGCCACCGGCGCCACGTAGCCGACCAGATGCGCCATGATCGGCCCGTACGGGTAGTGGCGTGTCTCGCCGACGTCGGGGACGATTCCCGGCAGGTCCGGCGCGTGCACGTTGATGCGGCTGAAGTCATCCCACGTGAGGTTCTCGGCCACGTTGATGGGGACGAATTCGGGCTTGCGGCCGACCTCGCGCAGGACCTTCTGGCGCTGGAAGTCGTCGAGCGGGATGATCTTGGACAACGCCTCGAGCGTGCGGTTCGCCGAAACCGCGACCTTCTCGCCGCTGCGCTTAGCCTGCTCGGGCACCAGCAGCACGCGGTAGTTCTGCATGTTGCCGGCGACGACATCGCCGTTGCGATCGACGATGAGGCCGCGCGGCGGCGCTAGCAGCCGCAAGCTGATGCGGTTTTCGTCCGCGAGCATGCGGTACTCGTCGGAGCGCACCACCTGGAGGTAGTAGAGCCTCGAGATAAGCGCCGACAGCAGCAGCCCCTGCCCACCCATCAGCAGCGCGGAGCGGCGCGTGAAGGTTTTGTAGCGGCCGGTCTCGCGCTTCATTGGGCCCGGCGGCACGCCATTGGCGGACATGCGGCCCATGTCAGATGGGCTCCGGAGCGCGCGACCACTTGGCGGCCGGCGTCAGCATGGCGGCGGCGGCCGGATAGAGCGCAACGGTCAGCAGGGCCTGCACCAGGAAGTGCCACGGCACGATCAGAGCGGTGTTGTAGATGCAGGCCAGCAGCCAGCTCACCAGCGCCGCGCCGACGGCGATCAGCGCGAATCCTGCCCATTCCACCAGGTACGACTGGCCTAACAGGATGCGCTGCTGCGAGACGGCGATCGCATGCACGAGCAGGAGCAGCAGCGCTACCGAGCCCGGCGGCCCGCCGGTGATGAGATCCTGCAGCACGCCGATGGCGAAGATGACGATGGCGGGAATGCTCTCCGGGCGATGCACGCTCCAATAGAAGACGCCGATCAGGGCGAAGAACGGCGTTATCGGGCCGAAGAACGGAATGCCGTACGGCATGCCGGTCAGCGCCACCGCTGCCACCAGGGCACCGAACGGCACCAGGGCGCGCAGCGCCACGAGCCAACGGGCCAACGCGGGATTGGAGTTCATGGCCGGCCTTAGCGCCCGCGCGGACCGGCGTCGGCTTCGATGCCGACGAAGTCGAAGCGCAGGACGCGCACGTGCTCGAGTCGGTCGAAGCGCACGAACGGCGTGACGATGGCGGTGCCGTCCTTGATCGCGGTGACGTCGCCGATGGGCAAGCCGGCCGGGAACAAGCCGCCAGAGCCGGACGTGACGATGCGGTCGCCGACCCGCACGTCGTCGGAGGGAATGACGAACGACAGCTTCAGGGTGTCGGTGTTGTCGCCCTCGAGGATGGCGCGGTAGCGCGAGGACTCGACGACGACCGGGACGCGGCTGTTGAGGTCAGTGAGCAGCAGGATGCGCGAGGCGCGTGCGCCGGTCTCTACGATGCGGCCGACGAGGCCGTCGCCGGTCACCACCGGGCTGCCCTTGCGGACGCCGTCGGCGGCGCCGGCGTTGAGCGCGAGCGTGCGTACCCACGGTCCACCGCTGTCGCCGATCACCCGCCCCGCCACGTACGTGACGCCGGGCTCGGGCCGGGCGCGGAGCAGCGCGCGGAAGGAAGCATTCTCCTGCTCAAGGCGCCGGGCGGTGGTCTGCCAACTGCGCAGGCGCTCGTTCTCGTCGCGCAGTCGCTCGTTCTCGCGATAGACGAAGATGAGGTTGCTGACGCGCCCGGTGGCGCGGTTCATCGCTTGGGCGGGACGCGACAGCACGTCGAGCACCGGCGCGACTACATCCATGACGGCGGTCCGCACGCGTTCCACCGCCTCATGCTGACCCTTTGCGGTGATCATCAGCGCGATGGACGCGCCGACCAGGATCAGAAGCGCAAAGCGCTGGGCCAGTACGCGAAGCGGAACCGCCAGCCTGCCGATTTGGCCACCGATGGGACGCACGTTTCCTCTTCCCCTCAACTACCCAATCGACTGGGCCCCAATCGATCGGGGAAAGACGAAGCCGGCTGCCCAAGCCGGATCGTCAGCCGCTCGCCGCGTCAGTACTGCTGGTGCAAAACGTGCCGCAGCGTCTTCATCTCCTCCAACGCGCGGCCTGTACCCAGCGCCACGCACATCAACGGTTCGTCCCCCACCGAAACCGGCAGACCGGTCGCCTCGCGCAGTACCTGGTCAAGATTGCCGAGCAGCGCGCCGCCTCCCGTCAGCACGATGCCCTTGTCGACGATGTCGGCGGCAAGCTCGGGCGCGGTGTGCTCGAGCGCGACCTTCACCGTCTCGATGATGGCGCCGACCGGCTCGGCAAGCGCCTCGGCAATCTGGCGCTGGTTCACCACCAGCTCCTTGGGCACGCCGTTCATCAGGTCGCGGCCCTTCACTTCCATGGTCTTGCCGTTGCCGTCTTCCGGCGGCGCCGAGGTGCCGATCTCCTTCTTGATGCGCTCGGCCGAGGCCTCGCCGATCAAGAGGTTATGGTTGCGGCGGATGTAGCTGATGATCGCCTCATCCATCTTGTCGCCGCCGACGCGCACCGACTTGGAGTAGACGATGCCGCCGAGCGAAAGCACCGCGACTTCCGTGGTGCCGCCGCCGACGTCCACGACCATCGAGCCGGTCGGCTCGGTGACCGGCAGCCCGGCGCCGATCGCGGCTGCCATCGGCTCCTCGATCAGGTAGACGCGGCGGGCGCCGGCAGACTCGGCCGACTCCTGGATGGCGCGGCGCTCGACCGCGGTGGAGCCCGAGGGCACGCAGACGATGATCTGCGGGCTGGCGAAGCTGCCGCGGTTGTGCACCTTGCGGATGAAGTGCTTGATCATCTCTTCCGCGATCTCGAAGTCGGCGATGACGCCGTCTCGCAGCGGACGGATGGCCTCGATGTTGCCGGGCGTACGGCCAAGCATCTGCTTGGCCTCTTCGCCGACGGCGAGCACTTGCTTCTTGCCGCGGTAATCGATGATGGCCACCACCGACGGCTCGTTCACGACGATGCCGCGACCCTTGACGTAAACCAACGTGTTGGCCGTGCCGAGGTCGATCGCCATGTCGGCCGACAGCCACCCCAGAATCCTCGAGAACATCCCTTAGGACCCGTTCCTGTGTTGCGTGGCGACCCGGAAGCCCCTTGCCTCCGGGCCGACCACGACCCCTCTTGGCAGCGTGCTACGCGGAGAGCGCCTCCGGAGCACGCTTCTGACGCTTCACCAACAGCTTGTTGAGCGCATTCACGTACGCCTTGGCCGACGCGACGAGCGTGTCGGTGTCGGCGCCCAAGCCGTTGACGCTTTTGCCATCCTCGTAGAGCCGCACCGTCACCTCGGCCTGGGCGTCCGTGCCTTGGGTCACGGCATGCACCTGGTAGAGCTGAAGTGTGGCGGTATTGGGAACCAACGCCCGGATCGCCTTGAAGGTGGCGTCCACCGGGCCGTCGCCGGTCGCCTTGTGGGCGCGCACGACGCCGTCGATCTCGAGCTCCAACTCTGCGGTCTGCGGCCCCTTGGTGCCGGCGATGACCTGCAGGGAGACGACCCGGATGCGGTCCTTCTCGCGCGCCTCCTCGTCGATCAGGGCGACGATGTCCTCGTCGTAGATGTCCTTCTTCTTGTCGGCCAGAGCCTTGAAGGCGACGAACGCCTCGTCCAGCGCCGCCTGCTCAAGTGTATAGCCGAGCTCCTCCAGTTTCTTGCGGAAGGCATGGCGGCCGGAATGCTTGCCCATCACCAGCTTGGACTCGGTGAGGCCGACCGACCCCGGCGTCATGATCTCGTAGGTATTGGCGTGCTTGAGCATGCCGTCCTGGTGGATGCCGGACTCGTGCGCGAAGGCGTTGGCGCCGACGATCGCCTTATTGGCCTGCACCTGCAGGCCAGTGACCTGGCTGACCAGGCGCGAGGCCTTGGTGATGTGCTCGGTCTTGATGCCGGTGGTGTAGGGCATCTTGTCGTGACGAGTGCGCAGCGTCATGACGATCTCCTCCAGCGCCGCGTTGCCGGCGCGTTCACCGAGACCGTTGATGGTGCACTCGACCTGGCGCGCGCCGTTCTGCACGCCGGCCAGCGAGTTCGCCACCGCCAGGCCGAGGTCGTTGTGGCAGTGGGTCGAGATGATCGCCTTGTCGATGTTCGGCACGCGATTGAACAGCATAGCAATGATGGCGCCGAACTCTTCCGGAATCGAATAGCCGACCGTGTCCGGGATGTTGATGGTCGTAGCGCCGGCCTTGATGGCGGCCTCGACGCAACGGCACATGAAGTCCCACTCGGTGCGCGTGCCATCCTCGCAGCTCCACTCGACGTCGTCGGTGAACTGCCGCGCAAAGGAAACCGAATCGATTACCGCCTGGTAAACGGCTTCGGGCTCCATCTGCAGCTTGGCGCGCATGTGCAGTGGGCTGGTCGAGATGAAGGTGTGGATGCGCTTGCGGCGCGCCGGCTTGAGCGCCATCGCGGCGCGCTCGATGTCCTTCTTGCTGGCGCGCGCGAGTCCGCACACGACGGACTCGGTGACGACCTTGGAGATGGCCTCGACCGCCTCGAAATCGCCGTTGGAGGCGATCGGAAAGCCGGCCTCGATGACATCCACGCCCATGGCCTCGAGGGCTTCGGCAACCCGGAGCTTCTCGTCCAGGTTCATGGACGCGCCGGGCGATTGCTCGCCGTCGCGCAGGGTGGTGTCGAATATGACAACTCGGTTCGGCTCGTGGCCGTCCGGTCGTTTGCCCGTGGTCTTGGGGGCGGTGCTGGTGGCGGTCATCGGTGCGTTCCTTCGACTAGCGTTTGTCCCATTGGGCGGTCGTGCCCGTGAGTCGTCCTGCTAAGGCGTCCCCCGAACGCAACGTGGCGATCTCCGCCTGTGGCTGCGCTCAGGGGCAGCTAAGTCGAAGGAGCGAGCCTTGCGCGGAGAAGCTAGGATTCCGGCGGATTCCGGCATAGTGCACATGTCGCACGGAGGCCAAAGTCGCCGCCGCGACCGCCTCCGAGCCGTGCGGGATGTTCCCGGTCCGTGCCATGTTCCAAAGCCGTTCCGCGACCGCACCGTGGTGCGGTGGCCACTCCTAGAGGTAGGGACTGAGCCAACCCCGGGGGTACAAAATCTGTACGCCCAGGCGCTGATACTAAACCAATTCGGTTGGGATTTCCCTAGTTTTCTGCGGCCAACCGGGGCTCCCCTGCCCATACGCCCGACCCCCGGTCAGACGCGCCGCGTCCATTTGTTAACGCGGCCGGACGTCCAGTCGCAACGACGATGAGGAGGTATGTCCCTTCAGAAGGACGCGCTGGGTGTGGACAAGAACGCGCGCTCGGCCGGCGTGCTCGTACGGCCAAGCACACGGTTGCGGTGCGGGAAACGCCCGAACCGACGAATGATGTCGCGGTGCCGCACCGCATACGGCAGCACGGCGTCGCGCACGCCGGGGTCCTCGATCGACTCGAACAGCGCGACGGAACGTTCCTGATCGGCAAGCGACTCGCTGTGCTCGAACGGCAGGCATAGGAACATGCGCGCAATCGGTGGCAGTGCGCGATCGAAGCCGCGTGCGATCGCGTCCGTCGTGATGCGACGTGCGTGCGCGTCGGTCGCGAACGCGCGCGCGTCGTCGCGGAACAAGTTGCGCGAAAACTGATTGAGCACGATCACCAGCGCGAGCGCGCCGTGCGCGGTCGCGCTCCAGCCATGCAGCGCGCAGCGCGCGGCGCGCTCCTGCGTCGCGAGAAAGCGAGCGCGAATCGCCGCATCGAACGCCGCGTCCTTCTGAAACCATTCGGGCCGGAACCTGTGCGGCTCCGGCCCGAACCAGAAGTCCAGGCCGCCCTGAAACCCCAGGGATTCAGCCATTCTCCGCCGACCCCCGGTAGGGAGCGTAGTGCGCCTCCCAGTCGGGCTGGCTGCCGTCGCGATCGGTGAAGCCATACTCGCGGTAGAGCGTCCAAGTCGCGTGAGTCTTGCCGCTGTGGCGCATCACGTTCGCGTCGGCGGCGAGCGCGACAACGGCGCGTCCGACGTAGCCCGGACTCTCCGACGCGGCAAAGTGGGGGTCTCTCTTCGCCCCGTCGCGCCAATTTGCTTCCGTCACGCTGAAGTGCTCGAGCATGAACTCGGAGCGAAGAAACCCAGGCGTCAACGCCAGCGCCGTGACGCCATGCGGGCGCAGCTCCTCGGACTGCGCAAACGCGATGCGCCGCACCGATGCCTTGGCGAGATCGTAGAACAGGTTGGTGCGGTACTCGGCGGTGATGCCGTCGGTGATCTCGACGACGAGCCCGCGCTTGCGCCGCACCATCAGCGGTGCCGCATGCGCGCTGGTGACTATGTGCGTCTCGAGGGCGCGCCGCAGCAGGGCGAGGCCCTTATCGAGGGAGTGCTCCCAGAACGGCTTGCCCCACTCCGTGAGGTGCTCACCGCCCCAGATGTCGTTCACCAGGACGTCCAGGCGGCCCCGCTCGTCGCGATCGATACGTTCGACAAGGTCCCGGACCTAGTCGGGCACGGAGTGGTCAACTCGCACCGCAATGCCCTGCCCGCCCGCCCTGCGGACGAGCTCGGCGGTCTCCTCGAGGGTCTCGGCCCTTGCCAAGTCGGAGGGCGCCCCCCGGATGGAGCGGCCGGTGCAGTAGACCTTGGCTCCGGCGGCGCCGAGCTCGACGGCAATACCGCGCCCGGCGCCCCGCGTAGCGCCGGCCACCAGCGCGACGGCGCCGAAAAGATTGGGAGTCTTCCAGGCCATCGCGGCCGCCGAGCCGCTAGTTCTTCGTCTTGTCGACCAGCCGGTTGGCGGCGATCCACGGCATCATGCCGCGCAGCTTCTCGCCGACCTTCTCGATCGGATGCTCTGCCGACTTGCGGCGCATGGCCTTGAAGCTGGTCTGGTCGGCGCGGTTCTCCAGCACCCACTCGCGGGCGAACTTGCCCTCCTGGATCTCGGAAAGGATGCGCTTCATCTCCTTCTTGGTCTCGTCGGTGATGATGCGCGGGCCGCGCGTGTAGTCGCCGTACTCGGCGGTGTTGGAGATCGAGTAGCGCATGTTGGCGATGCCGCCCTCGTAGATGAGGTCGACGATCAGCTTCACCTCGTGCAGGCACTCGAAGTACGCCATCTCGGGCGCGTAGCCCGCCTCGACCAGCGTCTCGTAGCCCGCCTGGATCAGGCTGGTGAGGCCGCCGCACAGCACGACCTGCTCGCCGAACAGGTCAGTCTCGCACTCCTCGCGGAACGTGGTCTCGATGATGCCAGAGCGGCCACCGCCGATCGCGGACGCATAGGACAGACCGATTTCCTGGGCCTTGCCGGAGGCGTCCTGGTGAACGGCGAGCAGACACGGCACGCCGCCGCCCTTCTTGTATTCCGAGCGCACCGTGTGGCCGGGACCCTTGGGCGCCACCATGAACACGTCGAGGTCTGCTCGCGGCTCGATGGTGCGGAAGTGAATCGAGAAGCCGTGCGCCGTGGCGAGCGCCGCGCCCTTGCGCAGGTTGGGCGCGAGGTGGTCGCGGTAGAGCTGGCCGTGATGCTCGTCGGGCGCGAGGATCATGACGATGTCGGCCCACTTGGCGGCCTCCGGCACGTCCATGACGTCCACGCCGGCAGCCTTGGCCTTGGCCTCGGTGGCGGAGCCCTTGCGCAGCGCGCTCACCACGTTTTTCACGCCCGAGTCCTTCAGGTTGAGGGCGTGGGCGTGGCCCTGGCTGCCGTAGCCGACAATCGCGACCTTCTTGGTCTTGATCAGGTTGATGTCGGCATCCCGGTCGTAATAGACGCGCATAGAAATTCTCCGTACGTCGTGAGTTCGTTTCAGTTGCGTTCGTCATGCGCGGGCTTGACCCGCGCATCCACGGGATGGCCGGGTTTGGGCCCGGCCATGACGGGTGACTAGGACTACATCGCCTCGGGTCCGCGGGTGAGCGCCGCTACGCCGGTGCGGGTGATCTCGACGAGTCCGACGGGCTCCATCAGCTCGATGAACTTGTTGATCTTGTCGGTGGCGCCCGTCATCTCGAAGACGAACGACTCCGTGGTCGTGTCCACCACGCGGGCGCGGAAGATCTCGGCGATGCGCAGCGATTCCACGCGCTTGTCGCCCGTGCCCTGCACCTTGATCAGCGCCAGCTCGCGCTCGATCGACGGCCCGTCGACGGTGAGGTCGCGCACGTTGTGCACCGGCACCAGGCGGGAGAGCTGCGCCTTGATCTGCTCGATGACCATTGGCGTGCCGGAGGTGACCACGGTGATGCGCGAAAGGTGCGCGCGCGGATCCACCTCGGCGACGGTGAGACTCTCGATGTTGTAGCCGCGGCCGGAGAACAGGCCAATGACGCGCGCCAGGACGCCGGGCTCGTTGTCGACGAGCACCGTCATGGTGTGGGTCTCGGATGCGCCGCCTTGGGCGACCTTGGGCGTCACGATCAGGTTCCGGTTGGACATGGGACTGGATGACTACGGCAACTAGAACGCGCCCGCCGACATGCCCTCTATGGCCATGGCGGGGATTTCCTGCTTGGTGCCGAGCAGGATCTGGTTGTGCGGGGCGCCCGACGGGATCATCGGGTAGCAGTTCTCCTTCTCGTCGACCTTGATGTCGGCGATGACCGGGCGCGTCTCGGCGATCATCGCCTTCAGCACGTCGTCGAGCTCGGACGGCTTCTCGGCGCGTATGCCGACGGCGCCGAACGCCTCGAACAGCTTCACGAAGTCCGGCATCGCGTACATGTAGCTGTTGGAGTAGCGGCTGCCGTGCAGCAGCTCCTGCCACTGGCGCACCATGCCCTGCCACTGGTTGTTCAGCATGAGGATCTTCACGCCGGCGCCGTACTGCACCGCCGTCGACACCTCCTGGATATTCATCATGAAGGAGGCTTCCGAGGTGATGCAGAACACCTTCGACTTCGGGTGGGCGATCTGCACGCCAAGCGCCGACGGCAGGCCGTAGCCCATCGTGCCGAGGCCGCCCGACGTCATCAGGCGGTTGGGCTCCTCGAACAGGAAGTACTGCGCCGCCCACATCTGGTGCTGGCCCACGTCGGTGGTGACGTAGACGTCCTGGCCCTTGGTCAGCTCATACAGCCGTTTGATGGCGTGCTGCGGCTTGATCGGCCCGGCCTTGGGCTGGTCGTACTTGAAGCAATCGACCTTGCGCCACTCGGCGATCTGGTCCCACCACTTCTTCAGCGCTTTCTCGTCGGCCTTGGCGCCCTTGGCCTTCCACGCGCCGAGCATGTCCTCGAGCACGGACGCACAATCGCCAATGATGGCGATGTCCACCGGGATCGTCTTGTTGATCGACGACGGGTCGATGTCGACGTGGATCTTGCGCGAGTTCGGGCTGAATGCATCGAGCTTGCCGGTGACGCGGTCATCGAAGCGCGCGCCGACGTTGATCATGACGTCGCAGTTGTACATGGCCATGTTGGCTTCGACCGAGCCATGCATGCCCAGCATGCCGAGGTTCTGCTTATCGGTGGCCGGATAGCCGCCGAGGCCCATCAGCGTGTTGGTGATGGGGAAGCCGGTGGCGCGCACGAGCTCGCCGAGCAGCTTGGAGGCCTTCGGGCCGGAATTGATGACGCCGCCACCCGTGTAGAAGATCGGCCGCTTGGCGCCGGCCATCAGTTCCACCGCTTCCCGGATCTTGCCGGCGTCGCCCCTCGTGCGCGGCTTGTACGAGCGGTGGCCGGGCCCTTCCGGCTCCACGTACTCGGTCTTGGCCAGCATCACGTTCTTGGGCAGGTCGACCAGCACCGGGCCGGGACGGCCGGCCTTCGCCACGTAGAACGCCTCGTGCAGAATGCGCGCGACGTCCTTGACGTCGCGCAGCAGGTAGTTGTGCTTGGTGCACGAGCGCGTGATGCCGACGGTGTCGGCCTCCTGGAACGCGTCGTTGCCGATCATGTGCGTCGCCACCTGGCCGGTCAGGCAGATGATCGGGATCGAATCCATGAGTGCGTCGGTGAGGCCGGTGACCGTGTTGGTGGCGCCGGGACCAGAGGTCACCAGCACCACGCCGACCTTGCCGGTCGAGCGCGCGTAGCCCTCGGCCATGTGCGCCGCGCCCTGCTCGTGGCGGACGAGGATGTGGCGGATGCGATTCTGCTGGAACAGCGCGTCGTAGATCGGCAGGACCGCGCCGCCCGGATAGCCGAAGATGACCTCGACGCCCTCTTCCTCGAGGGTCTTCAAGAGGATCTCTGCGCCGGTCAGCTGCTGGGCGGACATTGCCTTCGACTTCCGAATCTATCGGGACGCAAAAAACTACCGAATCCCTGGGGATTACCCAGAACTCGGCAGCCGTTCGTTCCAAAGCGCGAGAAACGCCGGAGACCCGCCGCATCCCTGGGCGGGCAGGCGGGAACCTAATCGCTCGCGGCCAGTGGGGTCAATAGAAACTCGCGAATAAATGGAAAGACTTCGGCGACCATACTTTCCAAATATTGCCGAGTGGTTTCCGCCGTGCCGGCCCCAAACACAGGCCAGTCAGGGGCTTGGGTGCGGAACCACGTGTACTGCCGCTTTGCATACCGCCGTGTGGCCTGCCGGACGGCGGCGACCGCCTCGGCCTCGGGAACGACGCCACGCACCCAGGCACGAAACTCCGGCACGCCCACGGCGCGGGTGGCGGGCAAGTCCTCGCCCGGTCCAAGCGCATCGAACGCGGCGACCTCCGCGTAGACGCCCTCCTCCACCATGCGCGGCACGCGCGCATCGATGGCGGCGTTGACGCGTTCGCGCTCGGGCAGCAACAGCACCTTGGCGTGCCGACCGAGGCTGGCGTCCTCTCCGAGAGGCTGCCGGCGCTGCCATTCATGCAGCGGCGTCCCCGTTGCCTCGATGACCTCCCAGGCGCGCACGAGGCGCTGTGTGTCCGTGGGACGGATCGACTCGGCGCTGCGCGCATCGCGCGCAACCAGCTCGGCACGGAAGGCGTCGATGCCAAGCTCCTTCAGGCGAGCGCGGGCCTCGGCGCGCACCTCGGCGCTGATGGGCGGCACCGGCGCGAGGCCTTTGACCAGCGCGTTGAAGTACAGCCCGGTGCCGCCGACAAGAATCGGCACGACGCCGTCGCGGCGCGCGGCCTCAATCTCGGCCAGCGCCATCGCGCGCCAGCGTCCGGCCGAACACACCTCGAGGACCGACAGCGAGCCGTACAGCCAGTGCGGGACGCGCGCCTCGTCGGCGGCGGACGGCCGCGCCGTGACGATGCGCAGCTCGCGGTAGACCTGCATGGAGTCGGCATTGATGATGCGCCCGCCGCCGAACGGCGCCAGCGCCTCGGCGAGGCGCAGGGCAAGCTGAGACTTGCCCGACGCGGTGGGACCCGCGATAAGGACCGCAGGCGCCACGCGCTCCATCGCATGTCCCCGACTCACGTCGTCACCGTCATCAATGCTCCGTCGCAGCCGGCTTTGCGCGCCGACGCGGCCGGCTCCGTGCGCGTGGCGCTGCAGATGGCCGGGGCCAGTACGCACGCCTGGTCATGGCTCGACGAGGGCGTCGCCTTCGACGTGCCCTTTGCCGTCGAGCCAGGCGCCGGCGATGTTGCCACGGCGCAGTCGCATGCGCGCCAGGCGCTGCACAACGTGCGCGCCGACGTCGTGGTGCTGCCGCTGGCCGGGCGGCGCAAGAAGCTCCTGGTCGCGGACATGGACTCCACCATCATCGGCCAGGAGTGCCTGGACGAGCTGGCGGCGCGCGCAGGCGTTGGCGCCGAGGTCGCGGCGCTCACCGAGCGTGCCATGCGCGGCGAGGTGGACTTTGCCGAGGCGTTGCAGCAGCGCGTCGCCCTGCTCAAGGACCAACCCGTGGCGCTGCTCGACCGCACGTACGCCGAGTCGGTGCGCCTCAACCCGGGCGCGCGCACCCTCGCCCGCACCATGCACGCCCACGGCGCCCATGCGGCTCTGGTGTCGGGCGGATTCAAGTTCTTCACGTCGCGGGTGGCTGCCGCAGCAGGGTTCGACTCGTTCGGCGGCAACGAGTTCGAGATCGAAGGCGGCAACCTTACCGGCGGCATTGCCGGCGACATCCTGGGCGCCGACGCCAAGCTCGCGCGCCTCAAGGAGCTGACTGCCGAGCTGGATCTCGATCCGAAGGACACGCTGGCCTTGGGCGACGGCGCCAACGACATTCCCATGCTCCAGGCGGGGGGACTCGGGGTCGCGTACCACGCCAAGCCGAAGGTGCGCGCCGCGGTCGCGGCGCGCATCGACCACGGCGACCTTACCGCCGTGCTGTACCTGCAGGGATATCGTGCCGCGGAGTTCGTGCGGGACTGAGCCTAGCCGCGCTCGAGGCTCAGCGCGACGAAGCGCATGTCGCCGTTGCGCTGGCGCAGGAGGATGAGCACCGAGCCGCGGTTCCGCGCGCGCGTCTGCTCGACGACCTGCAGCACCTGCTCCGGCGACTGCACTTCCTGCTGGCCGACCTCGAGGATGACGTCGCCAGGCTGGATGCGGCGCAGCGCAGCGTCGGTCTGCGCGGTCACGCCGGTGATGAGCACGCCCTTGGTGTCGTCGGTGATGTTGTACTGGCGGCGCAGCTCGGGCGTGAGCGCGGTCAGGCTCATGCCGAGGGTCTCGGTGGCGTTGCGCGGCGTCTGCGGCGGCGGCGGCGCGAGCGCCGCGACCGCGGTCTCGGTGAGCTCCCCGACCTTGACCTTTACTTCCCTGGTTTCTCCCCTGCGCACCAGCGTTACGTCGACGGTTGCGTCCACCGGCGTCTCGGCGACGATGCGCGGCAGCGCCTGCATGTCGGCGACCTCCTTGCCGGCGAACTTGACGACCACGTCGCCGGTCTGGATGCCGGCCTTGCCGGCGGGGCCATCCGCGGACACGCCGCCGATGAGCGCGCCGCGGGCGCGGCCCAATCCGACCGCCTGGGCGATCTCGTCGGTGACGGCCTGCACGCGCACGCCTAGCCAGCCGCGGCGCGGGCGGCCGAAGTCGACGATCTGCTGGACGATCGGCTTCGCCATGTTGGACGGCACCGCGTAGCCGATGCCGATCGACCCGCCCGTGGGCGACAGGATGGCGACGTTGATGCCGATCACCTCGCCGTTGCCGTTGAGGAGCGGGCCGCCGGAATTGCCGCGGTTGATGGCGGCGTCGGTCTGGATCAGGTCGTCATATTGGGTGGCGCCGATGTTGCGCGCCCGCGCCGAGATGATGCCGACGGAGACAGAGCCGCCCTGGCCGAGCGGATTGCCGACCGCCAGCACCCAGTCGCCGATGCGGGCGGTATCCGAGTTGCCCCAGCGCAGGGCCGGGAGCTCGCGGCCGGCCTCGACCTTGAGCACCGCCACATCGCCGAGCGCGTCGCGGCCGAGCACTTTCGCAGCCAGGTTGGTGCCGTCGTGCAGGATGATCGTCACGTCGGTCGCCTCGGCGACCACATGGTTGTTGGTGACGATGATTCCCGACTTGTCGATGATGAAGCCGGCGCCGAACGAGTTGACCGAGCGATCCTGCGGCTGTGCCGGCTGGTTGTTCGGCACCTGATCGAAGAAGTCGCGGAAGAACTGATCGAACGGACCCTGCGGCTGCTGTTGCTGCGGCCCGCCCTGCGGCGCGCGCACCGCGACACGCTGGCGCACCAGCACGTCGACATACGCGGGGAGCGCCTGCTCGGCGACGTCGGCGAAACCCACCGGTCCTGCGGCATGCACTTCTTGCGCGGCAAGGGGGGCGAAAACGATGCCCGCCGCCAGCGCCGCCACCAGAGAGAGAGAACGTCCGTGCCCGCGAAGGAGAATCGACCCGTCGCGCACCGCTGCCAGCATGCCTCTTCAGCCTTTCTCTAACCCAAGTTGGCGGTGGGACCGCCATTCCCCGGACTAGGGGGCCGCTCAAACCAGCGACCGATAGTGCCCCTGTTGTACGGGAAAACTGTCGCTCAATTTAGGAGGAATTATGGCTGCGCCCAGGTCGGCGTGAAAAGAAAGGCGGCCGGCGCGGGCCGGAACCCGTCCGGCGCTCGCGCCCGCGTCTACGGCAGGTGCTGGACGAGCCACACCAGCGCGACGCCGAGCGCCGCCGCCGCCAGGCCCATCCAGCGCATGATGCCGGGCGGCTGGCTCAGCGCTAGGGTCATCAGCCTGTGCATGGCGCCGGGGAAGAGCGCATAGAGCAAGCCCTCGATCACAAGGATGAGGGCCAGCGCCAACCCTAGGTCGCGCAGCGGACCGTCGATCACCTCGCCTTACCGCGCTACGGCGGCCGCTCCTGGAGCCGCGGCTTCCGCCGGTGGGTCGAGCCCAAGCATGCTGCGGAAGTAGCGGAAGAACTCCGAGTCCGGCGCCAGCACCATCGTCGTGTTGATTGGCAGAGCCTCGCGGTACGCCTGCATGGAGCGATAGAAGCTGAAGAAGTCGATGTCGCGGCCGAACGCGTCGGCGTAGATCTTCACGGCCTGGGCATCGCCCTCGCCGCGCAGGATTTCGGAGGTGCGCTGCGCCTCGGCGATCAGCACGGTGCGCTCACGATCGGCTCCGGCACGCACGCGCAACGCCTCTTCGGCACCCTGGGCGCGATATTCGCGCGCTTCGCGCTCGCGATCGGTGCGCATGCGCGCGTAGATCGCCTGCGTGTTCTCTTCCGGCAGGTCGGTGCGCTTGATGCGTACGTCGACGACCTGGATGCCGAACTGACGCGCCTGCTCCGAGGTTATGCGCGTCGCTTCCGCCATCACGGCGCTGCGCTGCTCGCTGACGATGCTGATAAGCGGGACACGGCCCAGCGTCAGACGCAAGGTCGAGTCGAGGATGGTCTGCAGGCGCGCCTCGGCCGTATGCTGAGTGCGCACCGATTGGTAGTACAGCAGTGGATCGACGATGCGGTAGCGCATGAACGCGTCGACCACCAAGCGTTTCGCATCGGAAGCCTGCACCGCCGCGGCGGCGCCGTCGACCTGCAGGATGCGCTTGTCGATGTAGACGACGTTCTGGATGAACGGCATCTTAACGTGCAATCCGGGCGTCGAGATGACGCCGCGCGGCTCGCCGAACTGCAGCACCAGCGCCTGCTGGGTCTGCTGCACGGTGAACAGCGAGCTCATCGCAAACACGACGAGCACCGCCAGAAGGATGGCGGTGACTGTGGCGGAAGAGGACCAGCGCATCGTCAGCCTCCCTGCGCTCGCCGCTGCACTTCCGGCAGCGGCAGATAGGGAACGACGCCTTGCTTGCCGTTCTGGTCGACGATGACCTTGGTGGCGGCCTTCAACACCTGCTCCATCGTCTCCAAGTAGAGCCGGCGCACCGTCACGTCCTTGGCCTGGGTGTACTCGCGGTACACGGCGAGGAAGCGCTGCGCCGTGCCGTCGGAGTTGGCGACGACTTGCTGCTTGTAGGCCTCGGCGGCCTGGATGATCTGCGCCGCTTCGCCGCGGGCGCGCGGGATGATGTCGTTGCGGTAGGCCTGTGCCTCGTTGATCTGCCGCTCGAGGTCGGCGCGGGCACGCTGCACGTCGTTGTAGGCGTCGATCACGGCGGCGGGCGGCTCGCCCTTGCGCAGGCTGATCTGGATGATCTGGATGCCGGCGCCGTAGGAATCGAGGGTGCTCTGCAACCGTTGGCGCGTCTCGGATTCGATGTCACCGCGGGTTTCGTTGACGCGCAGCAGCGGGGTATGGCCGATCACCTCGCGGATGGCGCTCTCGGCGGCCGATTTCACCGTCACCTGGGGCCGGTCGTTGTTGAACAGGAAATCGCCGGCATTGATGATGCGCCACTGCACTGACAGGTGCACCTCGATGATGTTCTCGTCGCCGGTCAGCATCAGCGCCTCTTCCGGGATGAAGCGCGCGCCGACGCGCGCCGTCGCATCGGCCTCGCGGAAGCCGATGTCCTCGCGGAAGATGAGCGTGACCCTCGGCGTCAGCACCGACTCGAACGGCGTGGGGAGGTGATAGTGCAGGCCTGGCGACGTCGTCTTCACGAACTTGCCGAAGCGCAGCACGACGCCCTGCTGGTCAGGCTCGACCCGGTAGAAGCCGGACGCGCCCCACACCGCCAGGATCACCAGGACGAACAGCACCAGCCCGCGGCCGCCACCGGCGGACGTGGGGATGAGGCGCCGGACGCGGTCCTGGCCTTGGCGCAGGAGGTCTTCGAGGTTGGGCGGCTGCGGCCCGCGCCCGCCACCGGGCGAGCCCCACGGCCCGCCTCCGTTACCCCCTGACGAGGGGCCGCCGCGATTGCTCCATGGCATGGGCGAAACGCTCCGAGTAAAGACGACCGGCTAGGCCCGATCGGGCCGGGTCGCGACGCTCAATGGGACGATAGCCAGCCGGCAATAAAGAACGGGCGAGGGCTTTGCTGGGCTCGCCAGCCGGTCCGGCCGCGACGGCGACTTGTTATACAGAAGAAGAAGTGGCGACGGACGCTGCATCTTTGCGGCTTTCAAGCTTATATGGCAGCGAGGTGCCCCGCACAACACAAGCACCGCCGCGTCGCACCCGAAACGCCCGAGATTTCCGCCGCATGGCCACCGTCACCGCCGAACGAGTCTTGGACGCACTGCGCACGGTCACCGATCCGGCGCGCGGCGGCAACGTCGTGGCGATGGGCATGGTTTCGGGGCTTTCCATCCGCGACGGCGAGGTGTCGTTCTCCTTAGAAGTGGCCCCGCACGAGGCAGGGGACAAGGAGCCGGTGCGCGCCGCCAGCGCCGCCGCCGTGGGCCGCTTGCCCGGGGTGAAGAAGGTGCATGCCGTGCTGACGGCCGCGGCCCCCAGCCGCGCCGGCACGGGAGCCTCCGGGCGGCACCCCGCCGAGCGTCCGGTGGCGGCCAAGGCCGACATCCCCGGCATCCGCACCATCCTCGCCGTCGCCAGTGGCAAGGGGGGCGTCGGCAAGTCCACGACCGCGGTCAACCTCGCCCTCGGCCTTGCCGCCGAAGGGCACTCCGTCGGACTGCTCGATGCCGACGTGTACGGCCCAAGCATCCCGCGCATGCTCGGTCTCGAAGGCCGCCGCGCCGAGGCCGAGGAGCGGACGCTGCTGCCGCTCGAGGCGTTTGGCATCCGCGCCATGTCGATGGGATTCCTGGTGCCGGGCGACACGCCGATGGTGTGGCGCGGTCCGATGGTGACGAGTGCGCTGCAGCAGATGCTGCGCACGGTGCGCTGGGGCGCGCTCGACGTCCTCGTGATCGACTTCCCGCCCGGCACCGGCGACGCGCACCTGACGCTGGCGCAGACGGTGCCGATCACCGGCGCGGTCATCGTCTCGACGCCCCAGGACGTCGCCCTCATCGACGCGCGCAAGGGCGTGAAGATGTTCGAGAAGGTGGCGGTGCCCGTCCTCGGCATCGTCGAGAACATGAGCTATTTCCTGTGCCCGCACTGCGGCGAGCGCAGCGAGATCTTCGGCCACGGCGGCGCCCGGCGCGAAGCCGTGCGTACCGGCGCCCCCTTCCTGGGCGAAGTGCCGCTCGACGTACGTATAAGAGAGACGTCGGACGCAGGCACGCCGATCGTTCATGCGGAGCCCGCCGGCGCCCAAGCTAAGGTCTATAAGGAGCTGGCCCGCACCGTGTGGGACGGCCTGCAACGCAGCGCCGCCAAGGCCGGCGGCCCCACCATCTCCATAGAGTAGGGGATAAAAGTTTTAAAGGTGTGCAAAGGTCGTGACGTCCTCCCTGTTTTCTCCTCCGGCGTGAAGGTGAGTTTTGGGCAAGGTTAACGATGTAACCAGGGGAGCCCGAGACGATGAAGAAGGCCAGGTTCCCGGAGGAGCAGATCGCGTTTGCGCTGC
>VGER01000033.1 GCA_016869235.1 Alphaproteobacteria bacterium
CGTGCCGCCGACCGTCGCGGCGACGGCCGCGCACGCTCCGGCGGCCGCCGCGCCCCAACAGCAGGCTGCGGTCGTGCCTCCGGCCCAGGTGGGCGCGCTCTATCGCGTGCAACTCGGTTCCTATGGCGATGCCAAGGCCGCCATGGACAACTGGACCCTGCTGCAGCGCCGCCTTGGGCCAACGCTGGCGGGAATGACGCCCACGGTCGTCGCGGCCACCGTCTACGGCCGCACTTTCCATCGGCTGCAGGCCGGCCCGTTGTCGACCCCGGCGGCGGCGAACGAGCTCTGCACCCGGATCAAAGCGGCCGGCACGGACTGCTTGGTGGTGCGGCCGTAGGCACCCATCTAATCACCGACCCTCCCGCGTTTCGCGGCGGGAGGGCCCGGAGTCACCCTAGATGAACTTCTCCCAAGCGCTCTCGGTATGGGTGCTCCCCGTGCTGTTCGCCATAACACTGCATGAGGCAGCGCACGGCTACGCAGCGTTGCGCTTCGGCGACGATACGGCGCTGCGGGCCGGGCGCATATCGCTCAACCCGCTGCGCCACATCGATCCGTTCGGCACGGTGCTATTGCCCGGACTCCTGCTATTCCTGTCCAACGGCGCCATCATGTTTGGCTTCGCCAAGCCGGTGCCGGTGGACTTCGGTCGCCTCTACAACCCCAAGCGCGACATGGTGTGGGTGGCGCTGGCGGGCCCCGGAGCCAACGTATTCATGGCGTTGGTCGCGGGGCTGGCGCTTCACGTCTCCGGGCTTCTGGAGGGCGACGCTTCGGCATGGCTCGCGCAGAACCTGCGCAACGCCGGGTTCATCAATGCGCTGCTGGCGGTGTTCAACATGCTGCCCATTCCGCCGTTGGACGGCGGGCGGGTGGCGGTGGGGTTGCTGCCGCGCGGTCCGGCCATCGCGCTCTCGCGGCTGGAGCCGGTCGGCATCTTCATCGTGCTCATCGGCCTGTTCCTGCTGCCGCAGGTCGGAGTCGATCCTTTAGGCGCGATCATTTTGCCGGGGGCCGAATCCCTGATAAGGTTCGTCGCACTCGTAACCGGCCATTCGTTCGGCGACATCGTCTGAAAAACGGCCGCTAAGCCTTTGAGGCGCTGTAACTTTCTGTGACCGCTGAGACACCCGAGTCGGCTGTGACCGCTGCAGGCGTACCCTCCGGTTATCCGGTGCCTCTGGTTGTTGACCTCAAGGGCTACGAAGGTCCGCTCGACGTCCTTCTCGCGCTCGCGCACACGCAGAAGGTCGATCTCGCCAAGATCTCCATCCTCAAGCTGGCCGACCAGTACCTCACCTTCATCACCGAGGCGCGCAAGCTGTCGCTGGAGATCGCCGCCGACTACCTGGTGATGGCGGCGTGGCTCGCGTACTTGAAGTCACGCCTGCTGCTGCCCGAGCCGGAGGAGGACGACGAGCTGTCCGGCCCCGAGCTCGCCGCCAACCTCGCCTGGCGCCTACAGCGGCTCGAGGCGATGCGCGAGGCCGCCGGCAAGCTGTTCCAGCGCGACCGCTTGGGGCGCGACGTGTTCCGCCGCGGCATGCCCGAAGGCGTGCGCTCCATCCGGCATCCCAAGTGGGAATGCACCATGTTCGAGCTCTTGGAGGCGTACGCCGCCGTGTCGCGGCCGGCGGCGCCGCATCCGCTCGTGGTGGGCCGCTTCGATCCCTACACCATCCGCGACGCCATGGAGCGAATCGGCCGGCTGCTTGGCGTGTCTGGCGATTGGACGCGCATCGAGTCGTTCCTGCCGGCCGGCATGAACATCGGCCTCAGCCAGAAGTCGGCGATGGCGTCCACCTTCGCGGCGAGCCTCGAGCTCACCAAGCAAGGCCGTCTCCGCCTGCGCCAGGACCAACCCTTCGGCCCCATCTTCGTTCGAGCCCAGAGACCGGAATCCACGGAAACATGACAGCCATTCCCGTGACTGCTCCCGCCGACTCGACTCCCGATCCCGCCGCTGTTTCCGAGTTTGTGCGCATGGCCGAGGCGCTGCTCTTTGCTGCCTCCGAGCCGCTGGACGAGGAGAGCATCTCCGCGCGCCTGCCTGACGGCGCCGACGTTCCGGCGATCCTCGCGCAGCTGGTCGCCGAGTATCAGAGCCGCGGCGTCAACCTGGTGCAGGTCGCCGGCAAGTGGCAGTTCCGCACCGCCGCCGACCTGAAGCATCTGTTGGAGCGTCACATCACCCAGACGCGGCGCATGTCGCGCGCCGCGGTCGAGACGCTGGCGATCATCGCCTACCACCAGCCGGTGACGCGCGCCGACGTCGAGGACATCCGCGGCGTTTCGCTCAGCGCCGGCTCGCTCGAGGTGTTGCTCGAGGCCGGCTGGGTCGTGCCCAAGGGTCGCCGCAAGACGCCGGGCCGCCCGGTCGTCTATGGAACCAGCGAGACGTTCCTCGAGCACTTCGGCCTGGAGTCTATGGCCGACCTGCCGGGCATCGACGAGCTCAAGGCCACCGGCCTCCTGCAGCGGGAGCCGCCGGGGCCGCCCGTGCGCGAAACCGCCGGGGCCGGGCAGGGCGGAAGCTCTTCCGAAGCGGAGGAGGCGGAGGAGTCGGACGACGACTCTGGCGAAAACAATCCCGGGCGCAGCGACTCCGTGGTGCCACTCAAGCCGCGCTGAGCGGCTCAGCCCCCGTGTCTTGAAGGGCACTTCGCTCTCCCGCGCGAGCCGAGGGAGCGTGAGCCGATCCCGGCTACCGGCAAACCGCCGGCGTCAATTCAGCCAGAAGATGTAGACGGCGACGGCCATCTGCAGGAGCAGGACGGCCGTGTAGATGGCGAGTACCACGCGGTCGTCGCCCACCACAGCGCGCGGTGCCAGGCGACTGCTGGCGGAGCGTTGTATCATGTTCCGCTTGTCTCCCCGATCATCGCGCGTCCAGGCGACGGGCGTTACGGATGCAACGAACATGGTCGGACCGCAATGCAGACAATCCCCCGCTCGGCGCTGAAAGTGACGCGGTTGCGTATCATTTGCAAGTAGGCTTGGAGCTGTACCGGGGCGACCGCGAGGGCGAGAAACTGCGACCCGCCGTCGCAGATGCGTTGCATTCGCAAAACTCTTGCAACTCATTCGCAACTTGCGCTACAAGACCCGCGAATTATTCGCAACAAGAGGTTTCCGCATGTTTGGGTTGCTTTCGAGGGGTGCACTGGCTGCGGCCGCGGTGTTGGCGGCGGCGTCCATCTCCCCTCCCGCCCTCGCGCAGGGCGAGGTCAACGTGTATTCGGCGCGCCAGGAGGTCTTGATCCGGCCGCAGCTCGACGCTTTCACCCAGGCGACGGGCATCAAGGTCAACCTCATCACCGCCTCCGAGGACGCCATCATCGAGCGGATGCGGACCGAAGGGCGCAACAGCCCGGCCGACGTCCTGCTCACCATCGATGTCGCCCGTCTCATCCGCGCCACCGATGCCGGCCTGCTGCGCCCGATCAAGTCGGCGGTGCTGGAGCAGGCGATCCCGTCGCAATACCGCGACAAGGACGGGCGCTGGTACGGTCTCGGACTGCGCGCTCGCGTGTTCTACTACAACCCGGCGCGGGTGAATCCCGCCGAGCTGTCTACCTACGAGGCGCTCGCCGATCCCAAGTGGAAGGGTCGCGTCTGCATCCGCTCTTCCAGCAACACGTACAACCAGTCGCTGCTCGCCTCGATCATCGCCCACAAAGGCGCCGCAGTGGCCGAGCAGTGGGCGCGCGGCATCGTCGCCAACATGTCGCGCCCGCCCGCCGGCGGCGATCGCGACCAGATCAGCGGAGTCGCGTCCGGCGAGTGCGACATCGGCGTCGGCAACACCTACTACTACGTGCTTATGCAGAACGGCACCGAGGCCGAGAGGGCGGCGGCGGCGAAGGTGAAGGTGTTCTTTCCGCAGCAGCCGGGTGGCGGCACGCACGTCAACATCTCCGGCGGCGGCGTGGCAGCGAACGCGCCGAACCCCGCCAACGCGCAACGTCTCCTGGAGTTCCTCACCAGTGCCGAGGCCCAGAAGATCTACGCGGAAGTCGTGTTCGAGTACCCGGTGCGGGCGGGCGTCGCGGTGGCGCCGCAGCTCCAGGCGATCGGCACCCTCAAGCCCGACACCTTGGAGCTGTCCCAGCTCGCCGCGCACCAGGTCGAGACCGTGCGCATCTTCGACCGCGCCGGATGGAAATGAACCTCAGTGATTGAGTGTGGCGGCAGTCGGTCCTAAAACCCCCTCCCTCAGGACCGCCGGGGCTGGCTCGCCATGGCCAGCCCCGACCGCATTTGAACCATGCCCTCAAGCTGTGCTTGTCGAAGCATGGGGCCGATCTAGACCTCGCCGTTCGACAAGCTCAGGGCGAGGAGAGTGATGCATGACCACGCTCGCTGAGACAGGACTTCCCATCACGCGCCGGCGGCCGCGCATTGACGGCTGGACCGTTGCGGCGTTGGGCATTGCCGCGGCGACGACGCTGCCGGTGCTCGTCGTTGCGGCTTCGGTGTTGTTCCCGGCCGGCGATGCGTGGGCGCATCTCGCCAGCACCGTCCTCGGCGACTACGTGCTCAACACCGTGTGGCTCGTGTTGGGCGTCGCGGCGCTGACGTTCACGATCGGCGTCGCGACCGCGTGGCTCGTCACCATGTGCACGTTCCCGGGCCGCCGCGTGCTTGAGTGGGCGCTGATCCTGCCGCTCGCCATGCCGGCTTACGCGGTCGCCTACACCTACGCCGAGGTGCTCGACTACGCCGGCTCGGTGCAGTCCTGGCTGCGCGCCAGCTTCGGCTGGGGACGCGCGGACTACTGGTTCCCCGAGGTCCGCTCGGTGGGAGGCGCCGTGCTGATGCTGGGGCTGGTGCTGTACCCCTACGTGTACATGCTCGCTCGCGCCGCGTTCCTCTCCCAGTCGGTGTGCCTGTTGGAGATCAGCCGCACGCTCGGCTCCGGACCATGGCGCACCTTTCTGCGCGTCGGACTGCCGATGGCGCGGCCGGCGATCGTCACCGGCATCGTGTTGGCGCTCATGGAGACGGTCGGCGACTACGGCGTGGTGCAGCACTTCTCCGTCAGCACGTTTTCCACCGGCATCTTCCGTACCTGGTACGGGCTCGGAAACCTCACCGCCGCCACGCAGCTCGCCGCCGCGCTGCTCGCGGTCGTGTTCCTGCTCTCGGCGCTGGAGAGGTTCGCCCGGGGAGGGGCGGCGTACCACCACACCTCGACCCGCTACCGGCCGCTCCCGGCCTTCGCGCTGCGCGGGCCCAAGAGGTTCGCCGCCATTACCGCCTGCGGCCTGCCGCTGTTGCTCGGGTTTCTCGTTCCGGCCGGATTGCTGACGTTGTGGGCGGTGCAAACCGCGCCGCGCGTCCTGAACGAGCGCTTCTGGGGGTACGTCCTCAACAGCGTGGTCGTCGCCGGACTTGCCGCGTTCCTGGCGGTAGCGGTGGCATTGGTGCTGGCGTTTGCGGCACGCTTGCGGCCGGGCGCGGTCACGACGTGGGCCAGCCGCGTCTCCACCCTCGGCTACGCGGTGCCCGGCGCGGTGGTGGCCGTCGGCGTGATGATCCCGTTCGGCTGGTTCGACAATACTCTCGACTCGTGGATGCGCGACCATGTCGGCATCTCGACCGGCCTGTTGCTGTCGGGCACTCTGGCGGCGATGCTGTTCGCCTACGTGGTGCGCTTCCTGGCCATCTCCTTCAATGCCGTCGAGTCGGGCATGACCAAGATCACCCCCAACATGGACCGCGCCGCCCGCTCCCTCGGGGCCGGGCCCTGGTCGGCGCTGCGCCGCATCCACACCCCGCTGCTGCGTGGCAGCCTGCTGACAGCGGCGGTGCTGGTGTTCGTCGATACCATGAAGGAGCTGCCGGCCACGCTCATCCTGCGCCCGTTCAATTTCGACACGCTGGCAATCCGCACCTTCGAGATCGCCTCCGACGAGCGGCTCGCCGAGGCGGCCAGCTACGCGCTGTCCATCGTCATCGCCGGTCTGCTGCCGGTCATCCTGCTGTCTGCCGCAATTGCACGCTCCCGCCCCGGTCAGAGTTGAGGTGAGCGGCCTCGATCTCGAGCGCGTCAGCCGCAGCTTCGGCGGCACCCGCGCTGTCGACCAGGTAGACCTCACGGTTCGCGCCGGCGAGGTCGTCTGCCTGCTGGGCCCGTCCGGCTGCGGCAAGACGACGACGTTGCGTCTCGCCGCCGGCCTCGAAGCGGCGGACAGCGGCGAGGTCCGCATCGGCGGCTCGGTCGTCGATGGCGGCGGCGCTTTCGTCCCACCCGAGGCGCGGCGGGTGGGCCTAGTGTTCCAGGACTACGCGCTGTTTCCGCACCTCACCGTGCTGGAAAACGTCGCCTTCGGCCTGCCGAACGGGCGCGACAAGGCCGAGCAGGCGATGGAGCTGCTGCGCCGGGTGAACCTCTCCGAGCGCGCCTCCGACCACCCGCACCGCCTGTCGGGCGGCGAGCAGCAACGCGTCGCCCTGTCCAGGGCGTTGGCGCCGCGGCCGGTGCTGATGCTCCTGGACGAGCCGTTCTCGGGCCTCAACTTCCGTCTGCGCGACCGCATCGGCGAGGAGTCGCTCTCCCTCCTGCGCGCCACGGGGACGGCCACGCTCATGGTTACCCACGACTCCGACGAGGCGATGCGCCTTGCCGACCGCATTGCGGTCATGCGCGCGGGACGTATCGTCCAGATCGGTGCGCCGCTCGATCTCTACGACCGGCCGGTCGATCTCTTCGTCGCGGAATTCTTTTCGGAGATCAACAAGTTACCGTCCGTTGTTGAGAATGGACTTGTGCCCACAGCGGCGGGCGCGGTGGCAGCCCCCGGAGTGCCCGACGGCAGTCCGGTTGTGGTTGCCGTCCGTCCCGAGGCGGTGCGGTGGAGCGCGGCGGGGACCGCCGGCTCCATGGGTGCCCAAGCGCTGTCCGTGCACCCGATGGGGGCCTACGTGCTTGTGAAGTTGAAAGACACCGTCCGCGACATCAGATACCTCATGCGGGTAGAGCATGGGTCCGCTCCAGCGGTGGGTGCTCAGGTGCAGGTCACCCTTGATCCGCGTGGGTCGTTCGTTTTCCCCGCGGATGAGGGAGCGGTGGAAGGCCGCTAAGCACGCGGCGGCCTCAGCGGCATGCCGGGAAGTCCGCATTGCGTTGTTCCCGGGCATTCTGCGATGATGCGTGGAATTTCCACAGGTTTCTTGGGGTCCAAGCCGGTCCCCGCGAGCCCGTAGGTAGAGAGGGGCCATCCACGAGGGTGGGGTATTAATGTTCGGACCAGGAACCTTCAGCATTTGGCATTGGCTCATCGTCCTCGCCGTTGTCGTGCTGCTTTTCGGTGGCGGCGGCAAGATCTCCCGCATCATGGGTGACTTCGGCAGCGGCCTGAAGGCGTTCAAGAAGAGCGTCAAGGACGAGGAGGCGGCGGAGGCCGAGAAGCGCAAGCTCGAGGGCGACCGTTTGGCTTCCGAGACTCCCAAGGAAGAGACCGTCAAGGGCTAGCGGCTCGGTCCGGGCGCGGTCGGCGAGCGACTCGCCCGGCGGAGAGCAAACTACATGCTGGGAGTCGGCTGGCCGGAGCTGATGGTGGTGGCCGTGGTCACCGTTCTGGTGGTCGGGCCGAAGGAGTTGCCGCGCGTCCTGCGCACGTTCACGATGTTCGTGCGCAAGGCGCAAGGGCTGGCGCGCGAGTTCACCTCCAGCATGGAGGATTTGGCGCGCCAGGCCGACCTCGACGATCTCAAGAAAGAGACCGCGCAGTTCGAGAACATCTCGAACAAGCAGTTCGAGACGTTCGACCAGTCGCTCGATCCCGAGAACACCGTCGCCGGCATGTTCACCGGCACCGCCATCGGCGGCCCACCGCCCGGCACCCAGCCGATCGGCACGCCCACGGCCGGCTCGAACCCCACCTTCAGCGCCGCCAACGCGCCAGCTGTGGCCGCGCCGGTGACGAGCAACGTCAAGCCGCTCGAGAAGCCGGCCGCGCCGGCGCCAGCGGCTGCGGCGAAGGAACCGGCCAAGGAGCCGGAGCCGCGCATCGCCGGAGTCCAACCTTCCGCGGAGCCGATCCCGCTCGAAAAGCGCCGCGCCGGCGGCTAAGGTCTAAGCGATGGCCACCGTTTCGCGCGCCCCGGAAGACGTCCACGTCGACCAGGCCAAGATGCCCCTGTTGGAGCATCTGGCGGAGCTGCGGCGCCGCCTCCTCTACTCGATGGTCGCCTTCCTGGTGGCCTTCTTCATCTGCTTCTACTTCGCCAGCCCCATCTTCGACTTCCTGGTCGCGCCGCTCGAGCGTGTGCTGCAAGCGCGCAACGAGGCGGGCCAGCCGGGCGAGTACCGCCTCATCTACACGGCGCTGACCGAGAAGTTCTTCGTCAACGTCAAGGTGGCGTTCTTCGCCGCCTTCATGATGGCGTTCCCGGTGATCGCCGCGCAGCTGTGGATGTTCGTGGCGCCGGGCCTGTATCGGAGCGAACGGAAGGCATTCCTTCCGTTCCTCTACGTCACGCCCGTGCTGTTCCTGATGGGCGCGGCGCTGGTCTACTACCTGCTCATGCCGGTGGCGTGGGAGTTCTTCGTCAGCTTCCAGCAAAGCGGTGCCGACGGTGGCGCGCCGGTCGAGCTGCTGCCGCGCGTCTCCGAGTACCTGAACCTGTCGATGCGGCTGATCTTTGCCTTCGGCATCGCTTTCGAGCTGCCGGTGGCGTTGACACTGATGGTGCGCGCCGGGCTCACGTCCGCCGAGAGCCTCGCCGGCAAGCGCCGCTATGCCATCGTCATCGCCTTCATCGCCGCGGCGGTGCTGACGCCACCCGATCCGCTGAGCCAGATCAGCCTCGCCATCCCGATCATCCTCCTCTACGAGGTCTCGATCTGGGTGGCGCGCTTCATCGAGCGCCAGCGCACCCGCGAAACAGCCGCCCTGACCGGCGCCGCCGAATAGTTCGGCTTCCCGGCCGATGGCCCCTGACCTGCTGAACGACGACGGCACGGCCTCGATGGCCACTGCCTTCATGATGTCCCACCACGCGTTCCGGCGCGACCTCGGGCGCTACCTGCGTGCCCTCGAGAAGGGATCGCCCGACCCGGCGACCATGCGCGAGGAATGGCAGTGGTACCGCAACGCCCTGCACGGCCATCACACCCAGGAAGACACCGCCATCTTCCCCGACATGCGGCAGAAGCATCCGGCGACCGCGGCGACCATCGACAAGCTCGCGGCCGAGCACAAGCGCATCGACCCGCTGCTCGAGCACGGCGACGCAGCCTTCGCGGGGCTGCCCGCGACGAGGACCGACGCGGTTGCCGTGTTGCGCGAGCTGTCCGCGTTGCTCGATCCTCATCTCGCCCGGGAGGCGGCGGAGATCGTTCCGCACCTGCGCGACGCCAAGGAGTTCCCGGCGCCGCCCGACGAGCAGACCGCCGCCATGTACGCACAGGGCTTCGCCTGGGCCTCCAACGGCATCGCGGCGGACGTCCTCGCCCGCGTCGATGAGATGCTGCCGGCGCTGCTGCGCGAGAAGCTGCCGGCCGCCCGCGCCGCCTACGACGCCAAGGCCGCCAGGCAGTGGCCCGGCGAGAAGCCGCTCGCCTCGCGCACGCCCGCCAGCCTGTTGACACCCGGGCACTAGCCAAGGGCCGGCAACTCCGGCTACCACACGCCGCATGCTGGACCTGAAGTGGATTCGCGAGCAGCCGGACGCGCTCAACCGCGCCCTGCTCAAGCGCCAACACGCGCCGCGCGGCGAAGTCGTACAAGCCATCGACAAAGCTCGCCGCGACCTGCAGACACGCCTGCAAGAGCTGCAGAGCGAGCGCAATCGCCTGTCCAAGGAGATCGGCGCCGCCAAGGCGAAGAAGCTCGACGCCGCCGACCTGATGAACAAGGTCGCCGCGCTAAAGGAAGACACTGCGCGCCTCGAGGAGCAGGAGCGCGCCAAGGCCGCCGAGTTGGAAGCGCTGCTCGCCGTCCTGCCCAACGTGCCCGACGATTCGGTGCCGGAAGGCAAGGATGAGACCGCCAACGTCGAGGTGCGCCGCGACGGCACCCCCCGAAAGTTCGCCTTCCAGCCCAAGGAGCACGCCGAGATCGGCGCCGCCCTCGGCCTGATGGACTTCGACGCCGCGGCGCGCATGTCGGGCGCGCGCTTCGTCGTGCTCAAGGGCGCACTGGCGCGGCTCGAGCGCGCGCTCGGCGCCTTCATGCTCGACCTGCAGACCGGTGAGCACGGCTACTCCGAGACCAACGTCCCGCACCTGGTGCGCGACGAGGCGATGGTTGGCACCGGCCAGCTGCCCAAGTTCGCGGAGGACCTGTTCAAGACCACGATTGGCAACTGGCTCATCCCGACCGCCGAGGTGTCGCTCACCAACCTGGTGCGCGAGCAGATCCTCGACGAGGCGGTGCTGCCCGTGCGGCTCACCGCCTGCACGCCATGCTACCGCTCCGAGGCCGGTGCGGCAGGCAAGGACACCACCGGCATGATCCGCCAGCACCAGTTCACCAAGGTCGAGCTGGTGTCGATCACCCGGGCCGAGGATTCCGACGCCGAGCACGAGCGCATGACTCAATGCGCCGAGGAGGTGCTGAAGCGCCTCGAGCTGCCGTACCGTACCATGCTCTTGTGCACCGGCGACATGGGCTTCTCCTCACGCAAGACCTACGACATCGAGGTCTGGCTGCCTGGGCAGGATCGCTACCGCGAAATTTCCTCCTGCTCCAACTGCGGCGACTTCCAGGCGCGGCGCATGAATGCCAGATATCGGCCCAAAGGCGATGAGAAGGGGACGCGCTTCGTGCACACGCTCAACGGCTCCGGCCTCGCGGTGGGGCGCACCCTGATCGCCGTGCTGGAGAACTACCAGAACGCCGACGGCTCGGTGACGATCCCAGCCGTGCTGCGCCCCTACATGGGCGGCCAAAGCCTCCTGACGGCGCAGGCGATCCGCCGTGCCTAACGTCGCGGCGGGCACCATCGGCCCGCGCATCCTGCTAGCCAACGACGACGGCCTCTCCTCGCCCGGCCTCGCCGTGCTCGAGGAGATCGCCCGGGCGATGAGCGACGACGTGTGGCTCGTCGCGCCCGAGGACGAGCAATCGGGCGCGGCGCACTCGCTCACCATCAACGAGCCGCTGCGCCTGCGCACCGTCGGCGAACGGCGCTACGCCGTGCGCGGCACGCCCACCGACTGCGTCATGCTCGCAGTGCACCACATCCTGCGCGGCCAGAAGCGGCCTGACCTGCTCATGTCCGGCATCAATATGGGCGCCAACCTCGGCGAGGACGTCACCTATTCGGGCACCGTCGCCGCCGCCATCGAGGGATGCCTGCTCGGCATCCGCTCCATCGCCTTCAGTCAGCTCATGCGCCTGTCGGCGCCGGTGCACTGGGGGACTCCGCGCAAGTTCGCGCCGGGCATCATCCAGCGGCTGATGTCGGTCGACTGGCCCCCCGGCGTGTTGATGAACGTCAACTTCCCCGACCTGCCGCCCGAGGCGGTCAGCGGCGTGCAGGCGGTCTACCAGGGCGTGCGCGACCCCGCCGACCTCATCATCGACGAGCGCACCGACGTGCGGGGCGTTCCCTATTTTTGGATTGGTTTCCGAAGAAACCCGTTCAAGCCGTTGGAAAACACCGATTTTGCGGTCATCGACCAGGCCAGGGTCTCGGTCACGCCGCTGCGCATCAACCTGTCCGATGACGAAACGCTTGCGCGCATCAAGCTGCTGTTGGCCGATCTAAAGTGAACCCCAAAGCGTCCGGCGCCGATGCCGGCGGCGCTATCCGGCTGGTGATGGAGCTGCGCCGGGCCGGCATCGACGACACCGCCGTTTTGTCCGCCATCGAGCGTCTGCCGCGCGCGGCCTTCGTGCCCGAGGCGGACCAGGCGCGCGCTTGGGACGACGTGGCGCTGTCGGGCAGCGCGCGGCCGCTGCATGCGGCCACCTATCTGCGCGCGCTGGCGCTCGGCGGCCGCGAGCGGGTGCTGGTGGTGCCGATTGGCTCGGGCTATCTCGCCGCTTTGCTTGCCGGCTCGTGCCGCATGGCCTATACGCTCGCCGCCGATCGCTTGCAGCGCCAGGCCGCCGACGCACGCCTGCGCGCGCTCAAGATCGGCAACGTCGTCTCCAAGGTGGGCGAGCCTTTCGCGGGCTGGCCGGAGCAGGCGCCGTTCGACCGCATCATCGTGGACGGCGTGGTGCCAACCATTCCAACGTCTTTGCTGTCGCAGTTGCGCGACGGTGGCAGCATGCTGGTCGCGCTCGGAGAGGAGCCGTTCAGCACCATCACGCGCATCGTGCGCACCGGCGAGGAGTTCGAATCGGAATCGATCCTGCGCACCTCGGCGCGGAACTGAGTCGGTCGCACCGCAACGTTTGTGACAGTCGCGATTTGACAGCGCGACTCTTCCTGACTCATTGTGGATAACCATGAGAGCAGGGGGACTACGCGCCTTTGGGGCGCTGTTCGTGCTGACGGCATGCGTCGCGCCGCCGGGTGCACCCGCGCTGGTGATTGATAGCACCAACACGCCGCCGTCACGCGCGACCCTCGCGGCGGCGCCGACGCCGGCAGCTCCGGCACGTGCCGCCTCGCGCGGCACCTACGTGGTGCGCGGCGGCGACACCCTGTCCGAGATCGCCGTGCGGGAGCGCGTCGACATGGGCCAGCTGGCCCGCCTCAACGGCCTGTCGCCGCCCTACACCATCCGTGCCGGCCAGACCTTGGTCCTGCCCGGCGCCCTGACCGCCAGCATCGCGCCGACCGGCCAGCTCCCGCTGGCGCCGGTGAACACTGCCACCATCCAGGGCCAGGTCGAGATTCTGCATCGCGCTCCGCAAGGCTATTTCGCCAATCAGGTGGTAGGGGCGCAGACTCCCCGTGCTGCACCGGCGCTGCGCCAGGCGGTGGCGCTGCCGCCGCCGCCGACCCGCGCGGGTGCGGGCTTCGCTTGGCCGATGCGCGGCGAGGTGGTCAGCACGTTCGGCGCGAAGGGAAGCGGCGTGGCCAACGACGGCATCGATATCCGTGCCGCGCTCGGCACCCCGGTGGTTGCCGTCGACAACGGCGTTGTCGCTTACGCCAGCGACGAGCTGAAGGCGCTCGGCAACCTCGTGCTCATCCAGCACGAGGGCGGCTGGGTGAGCGCCTACGCCAACGCCGGTTCCCTATCGGTGAAGCGCGGCGACGTCGTCACGCGCGGCCAGCAGGTCGCCACCGCCGGCCAGACTGGCAATGCCAAACATCCCGGCATCCACTTCGAGCTGCGCAAGGGCACCCAGGCGGTCGACCCGATGCACTACCTGAGCGCCGTCACGGTCGCGGCGCGCTAGTCCAGCTTCGTTCCCAGCCTGCTGGCGACGTCCTGGATGAACTGCCAGGCGACGCGGCCCGAGCGGGCGCCGCGCGTGCACGACCATTCCACCGCCGCGGCGTGCAGGTCGTCCTTGGCGATGCGCAGTTCATAGCGCCGGGCGTAGCCATCGACCATGGCGAGGAACTCGTCCTCGGTCGCCGGGTGGAAGCCGAGCCACAGGCCGAAGCGGTGGGACAGCGACACCTTCTCGTCCACCGCCTCGCCGGGGCGGATTGCCGTCGCAGCCTCGTTCTCGATCATGTCGCGCGGGATCATGTGACGGCGATTGGAGGTCGCGTAGAACAGGACGTTGTCCGGCCGGCCTTCGATGCCGCCTTCCAGGATCGCTTTGAGCGAGCGGTAGGATTCTCCTCCATCGAAAGATAGGTCGTCGCAGAACACCAGCCAGCGCCGCTTGGAGGCCGCGATGGTGGCGAGCAGGGCGGGCAGGGTGGCGACGTCGTCGCGGTGCAGCTCGACCAGGGCGACGGGTGCGCGCTCGTCGCGCTGGGAGCGCGCCCTAGTCGCGACGCGCGACGCGTTCACCACCGCGTGCACCGCCTTGACCAGCGAGCTCTTGCCCATGCCCTTCGCCCCCCACAGCAGGGCGTTGTTGGCGGGTAGTCCTTCGGCAAAGCGGCGGGTGTTGGCCAGCAAGGTGTCGCGCTGGGTGTCGATGCCCTTGAGGAGGGCGAGATCGATGCGCGACAGGCGCGACGCCGCGCGCAGGTGCGAACCTTCCCAGACGAACGCCTCGCCGTCGTCCAGGTCGGGCGCGCGCGGCGCCGCCGGCGCGAGCCGCTCCAGCGCTGCGGCGATGCGCCGCAACAGCTCCTCCTGTGTCTCGCCGATGGCGGTGGATGCGCGGCCGCCGGGGGCTTGAAGTCCGAAATGCGCGCCATTGGTGCCGTCCTGTTGCGGCAGGTCCCCCGAAAGGGTCGCCCTGCATCCTCCAACCGCCTTGAATCCGGCCCGTAATCGGCCCCGGCGCACGCGGAAAGCAGGTGGCCAAGGTTCTCGTCCGCGTTATAGTCCGCCCCTCGTTTCCGTTCCATCCAGAGCGCGCGCATGTTCATTTCGCCCGCCTATGCCCAGGTGCCGGGCGCGACCGGAACTGAGACCTTCCTGGTCCAGATCCTGCCGATCATCCTGATCTTCTTCGTCCTCTACTTCCTGCTGTTCCGCCCGCAGCAGAAGAAGGCGAAGGAGCACGCCGCCATGGTGGATGCCGTCAAGCGGGGCGACCAGGTCGTGACCGCGGGCGGCATCCTCGGCAAGGTCACCAAGGTGGGTGAGGAGGGGCGCATCACCGTCGAGATAGCCCCCAACGTGAAGGTCGAGGTGCTCAAGTCGACGCTCGCGGACGTCCTCTCCAAGCCGGTGCCGGCGGATTCCGACCGCGCCGGAGGCGCGCAGTCGCCCGACGGTAAGCGCAAGGACAAGAGCACCGGAGCGACCGCCGCCAAGCCCGAGGGGGACGCGAACGCGGCGCCGGACACACAGAAAGCCAACCCCTAAGCCTCCATGCTGTACTTCCCGCGCTGGAAGATTATCGCCGTCATTGCCATCATCCTTGCGGGGCTCGCCTACGTCGCCCCCAACGTGCTTCCGGATTCGGTGCGCAACGCCATTCCGGCTCCGTTCCCCAGCAAAGGCATGTACCTCGGCCTCGACCTGCGCGGCGGCTCGCAGCTGCTCCTCGAGGTGGACACCCGCGCCGTCTTGCGCGAGCGCCTCAACGCCATTGTCGACGACGCCCGCACGGCACTGCGCGGCGCCGAGCCCCCCGTCCGCTACACCAGCCCTCCCGCCGTCGGCGCCGACAACGTCGTGCGCGTGACGCTTGGGGATGCCGCCGACCTGTCCCGGGCGATCAAGCTGATCGAAGGCCTTGCCAACCCCGTGCAGACCGGCGCGTTCGGCATGAACCAGCCCGACATCGCGGTCACCAACGCAGGCACCGAGGTGCAGGTCCGCCTCAGCGACGCCGCCGCGATGCAGCGCGCCACCGCCGCCGTGCAGCAGTCCATCGAGGTCGTGCGCCGGCGCATCGACGAGACAGGTACCGCCGAGCCGACCATCCAGCGCCAGGGAACCGGCCGCATCCTGGTGCAGCTGCCTGGCGTCGACGATCCCGACCGCATCAAGCGTCTGCTCGGCCGCACGGCCAAGCTCACTTTCCAGATGGTGGACAACAACACGTCCCTCGCCGACGCGCTCGCCGGACGCCTGCCGCCGGGCTCCGTGATCGTCCCGTCGGAGAACGAGTTCAACGTTGACGGTTCGCTGGTGCGCTACGTCCTGCGCAGCCGCGCCATCATCACCGGCGAGATGCTGGTGGATGCGCATCCCACCACCGACGGCCGCACCGGCCAGCCGGTTGTTTCGATGCGCTTCGATCCCACCGGCTCGCGCCGCTTCGGCGAGACAACAGCCGAGAACGTCGGCAAGCGGTTTGCCATCGTCCTCGACGGCAAGGTGATCAGCGCCCCGGTCATCCAGGAGCCCATCCTTGGCGGCGTCGGCCAGATCTCCGGCAACTTCACCATCGCCACCGCCAACGAGCTTGCCGTCCTGCTGCGCGCCGGCGCGCTGCCTGCCCCGTTGGACATCATCGAGGAGCGGACGGTCGGACCGGGACTCGGCGCCGATTCGGTGCGCGCCGGCGCCATCGCGGCGATCGTCGCGTTTGCGCTCTGCCTCGCTTACGTGTTCGCCGCCTACGGACCGCTGTTCGGCGGCATCGCCAATCTCGCGCTGCTGCTCAACATCACGCTTCTGCTCGGCGCTCTCTCAGCGCTGCAAGCGGCGCTCACGCTGCCCGGCATCGCCGGCGTCGCCCTCACCATGGGTATGGCCGTGGACGCCAACGTGCTGATCAACGAACGCATTCGCGAGGAAACCGCAGCCGGCAAGACGCCGTTCGCCTCCATCGATGCGGGTTACAAGCGTGCCATGGCGACGATTATCGATTCCAACCTGACCACCCTCATCTCGGGCGTCATCCTCTACATCCTCGGCACCGGTCCGGTGCGCGGCTTCGCCGTGACCCTCTCGATCGGCATCCTGACGTCGATGTTCACCGCGGTGACGTTCTCGCGCCTCCTGGTGTCGCTCTACGTCACCCGCGTCCGGCCAAAGCTGTTGCCGGTCTGAGCATGTTGCGCCTCAGGCTTGTTCCGACCCGGCCGAACATTCCCTTCGTCGGATTGCGCACGATTGGTTATGCCGTCGCCGCCGCTTTGTCGGTGCTGTCGCTTGTCCTGCTTCTCACCGTCGGGCTCAATGCCGGCGTCGATTTCCGCGGTGGCATTCTCATCGAGATGCGCACCGAAGCGCCCGCCGACCTCGCCGCAATGCGCGACGTCGCCGGAAAGCAGGGCCTGGGCGACGTGGGTCTGCAGGGCTTTGGCGAGCCGCGCGACGTGCTCATCCGCGTCGCTCATCAGGCAGGAGGCGAGGCAGCCCAATCGGCGGCGGTCGAGAAGCTGCGCGCGGTGTTCACCGAAGCGCTCGGGGCGCCGGTGGCGATCCGCCGCGTCGAGGTAGTCGGCCCGCAGGTCTCGCAGGAGCTGGTGGTGGACGGGGCGCTCGCCCTCGGCATCGCCCTGGTGGCGATGCTGATCTACATCTGGGTGCGGTTCGAGTGGCAGTTTGGCGCCGGCGCGCTGTTGGCGCTGACCTTCGACACGCTCACCACGTTCGGCCTGATCTCCGCGCTCGGCATCGAGTTCAATCTCACTCTGGTCGCGGCGATCCTGACCGTCGTCGGCTACTCGATCAACGACAAGGTCGTGGTCTACGACCGCATCCGTGAGAACCTGCGCAAGTTCCGCCAGATGCCGCTGGCGCAGCTCATCACTCTGTCGCTGAACGAGACCCTGTCGCGCACCATCAACACCGGCATCACCACGTTGCTGGCTCTGTTCGCGTTGTTGATCTTCGGCGGCGAGGTCATTCGCGGCTTCAACTTGTCGATGATCTGGGGCATCAGCATCGGCACCCTCTCGTCCATGTTCATCGCCGCGCCCGTGCTGTTGTATCTCGACTTGAATCGCGGCGCCGCCCAGCAACACGCGGACGCGGCGACTGCAAGTTCGGCCGTTACCACGGCGTCGCCCTAGGCAGACGGCGGCGCCGCGCCTTGCGCGGGGAGTCTCATGGAGGTCACGCCTCTCGTCCCGCAGGGTCGCCAGATCATCCAAAGCTACGGAGGCGGAGCCTTCACCGTCGCCGGCCAGCGCTACGCCGGCGCGGTGCTGGTGTTCCCGCAGCGCACGCTCGCCTGGCCGATTGCGGCAGGCAGCGAGGTCTCGCTCGACTCGTTGGCCGCCGTCACCGCCGCCACCGACGAAGTCGACCTTCTACTCATGGGGCTCGGCTTGCAGGGCGCCATCGCGCCGGCGGCGCTGCGCGTGGCCCTGAGACAGTCGGGCATTGCCGTAGAGGCGATGTCCCCGGCGGCGGCTTGCCGGACGTTCAATGTGCTCCTGGCAGAAGATCGCCGCGTCGCGGCGGCGCTGCTGGCGATAGAGTAGGTCTACAGGGGAGGGGCATCATGGGATCGTCCAAGCTGATCGCGGTGTGGGTGGTGATCGGACTGTTGGTCGCGGCGGGCGCCGTGGCTGTCGTCTACTGGCCGCAGCCACCCATCGAGGAGCCCGCGCGCGATCCGCACGCGCCGTGACCACGATGAATCGATCCAGGTGGGCGGTCGTCGTCGTCCTCGTGGCGGCGTTGGCGCTTGTCGCGCTCACGGTCGGCGTCACCTCCTACCTCGCCAGCACCGTCGTCCTGCCCGGGCAGCAGTAGCGCCGGGAATGCCGGCCTCTCGTGCAGCTACGGTGGTCGGCGGAGACGTCTGCGCATCTTGACGGATACATTTCGTGTCCTACATAATGTGATTGGAGCCGGCGGGCGGGAAGGGGTTGCCGCGAATCGCCCGCAATTGCGGTGGATACGGTTAATGCGCGCCGCCACCCGCAATCGAACTGCTCCGGGCTACCTGATCAACCCGCGCCGAGTCTCCGCGCGGCGGTTGTGGAATACTACAGTTTGCCGCCTGGGTGGTGCCGCGGGCACTGGGAGATCCAGGCACGTCAGCCGCGCGCCCTTGGCACGCACAGGGAGTGATCGATGCACAGCCGGCGCGCATGGCGGCGCGGACTGCAGGGGGTCTGCGCGGTGGCCGTGGCTTGCGTCGCGCAGTCTTTTGCGATCACTCCACACGCGGGCGCTCGCGACATGACGGCGACACGCCTTCTGAACGCCGACGCCGAGCCCGACAACTGGTTGCATCACCACCAGAACTACGCCGGGCATCGCTTCGGCAACCTGACGCAGATCACCGCCGCCAACGTCCGCACCCTCAAGCTCTCGGCGATGATCCTGCTCGCCGGCCAGACGCCGGCCGAAGGCGGCCGCCAGCGCACCACACGCCTCGAAGGCACACCCATCGCCGAGGACGGCTTCGTCTACGTCACGGATGGCTGGGGCGCGCTCTACAAGATCGACCTGCGCTCGGGCCGCCGCGCCGACTTCGTCTGGAAGATGGATCCGCGCATCGACAAGGTGTGGGCCGGTGACGTCGCCTGCTGCGGCGTCAACAACCGCGGCGCCGCGCTGTGGAAGGATCAGGTCGTCTCCATCGCGCTCGACGGCCGCATGTTCGCCGTCAACAAGGAGTCGGGGCAGGTCACCTGGGAGCGCACGGTCGCCGATCCGTCGATCGCCGAGACTCTCACGGCGGCGCCGCTTGTCGTCGGCGACCTTGCCATCGTCGGCCCGGCCGGCGCCGAATTCGGCATCCGCGGCTGGCTCGAGGCGACCGACCTCAACACCGGCAATGCCGCGTGGCGCACCTACACCATCCCCGCCAAGGGCGAGCCGGGCAACGAGACATGGGCCGACCCCTACAACGCCTGGGAAACCGGCGGCGCCTCGATCTGGGTGACCGGCACCTACGACCCGGTGGCCAAGCTCATGTACTGGGGCACCGGCAACCCGGCGCCGCAGATCGACGCCGAATACCGTCCTGGCGACAACCTGTTCACCGACAGCCTGCTGGCGCTCGATCCCGCCACCGGCAAGATCAAGTGGTACTTCCAGTACACGCCCAACGATCCGTTCGACTACGACGAGGTCGCCGAGCACACGCTTATCGACATCGATGTCGGCGGCCAAATGCGTGGGCTGGTGACGCACGTCGCGCGCAACGGGTTCTTCTATGGTTTTGACCGCGTCTCCGGCGAGTTCGTCTACGCCAAGCAGTACCCGAACCTCGTGACCTGGACCGACGGCATCGATCCCAAGTCGGGCAAGCCATTGGCATACAACCCGCGCACCGCGCTGCAGCAGTACAACCCCGGCTCGGTGCCCCGCCGCGGCGTGGTCGGCGTGTTCTGCCCGGCGCTACCGGGCGGCAAGAACTGGGAGCCGTCGACCTACAGCCGCACCCTGCGCACCGTCTTCACGCCCTCGACCGAGGGCTGCTCGGCGTTCGTCGCCCAGAACGAGGGCCACTTCGAAGGCAAGCTCGGCGGCACGTTCAAGAAGCGCACCATGTGGGACGGCCGCGCCGCCGCGCCGGCCACGACCCAGCGGCCGCTCGCCCAGACCGGCTACTCGATCAATGCGCTCGATCCGCGCTCCGGCCAGCTCAAGACCAAGGTCATGCAGGAGACCAAGACGTGGGGCCTGGTGGCGACCGCCGGCGGCGTGGTGTTCGGCGGCAACCAGCTGGGCGACTTCTCGGCTTTCGACGCCCGCACGCTCTCGACGCTGTGGACCTTCAACGTCGGCACGCCGATCCAGGCGCCGCCGATGACGTTCGCCGTCAACGGGCACCAGTACGTGGCGATCATGGCGGGAGGCACCGCCGGTCCGGCGCAGCGCATGATACGATCCTCGACGCAGTTCTTCACGCCGTCGAACTACGTGTTCTTCTTTTCGCTCTAGGGAACGCTGGATGCCCCGTCTGCGCGCCGTTTCGCTTGCCGTGCTGTTGCTGCTGCCGGCTGCGCCCGCCGGCGCCTATCACGACGCCAACTTGGGGGGGCGCGTGCGGTATTGCTCGACGCTCGCCTATGCGCTGGTGGAGTAGCTGATCACCTATCGCGAGAGCATCGCCACGGCGACCGACAATGTGGCGGGCACGCTTCCCACGGCAGCCGACCAGCGGCTGGCGAACACCGTGCACGCCGTCGCCAGCGCCGGCGTGTCGCGCGTGATGGGGGCTTTGAGTGGGTGCGTCGAGAGCGTTGCCCCGGACCTTGCTCCCGACGCCCAGGCCAATCTCGCCGTCCAGGCGATGGAGATCGAAGTGGACTTCGCCATCGACGAGATCGAGCAGATGTTCGAGGCTATCGACGCGGGCGAAAAGGCGCTGCGCGCCAAGTGGGGCGCTGGCGGCAACGCCCAGGCGGCGAACTTCCTGCAGCCGTTTTGTTCGTTCGCCTTCGATCTGGAAGCGGATCTCCAGGACGCGCGCGAGATCGTGGCTGCCCTTTTGGACGCAACCGCACCTCCGGCTGCGCCGATGCCTGCGCCCGGGGTCACGCCAGGAGTCCCGCCAGCGCTCGCGCCGGCTCCGCCGGCCGCGACGCCCCTCGCGCGGTAGAGGCGCCACGCCACCACGGACGCCTGCGCCGATGACGCGGAAGGACCTGTATCGCGTCGGGCTGCTGGCTGGGGCCTGGCTCGCGGCGACGCCGGCCCATGCCTATCACGAGGGCACCCTGGGCGAGCGCGTGGGCTATTGCGCCATGCAAGCGTTTGCGCTGGTCGAGGTTCTGCAAACCCAGCGCGAGAGCCTTTCCGCGACCCACGTTGGACTCGCCGGCGTGGCCCCGGCCGAAGCGGCGCGCGCCTTCGATCTGGTGCAGCGCTCCACGGCCGACGGCGTGACGCGGCTCAGCACCGACCTCAAGGGTTGCTTCGACGCGGTGGAACGGGACGCACGCGTGGACGGGGACGCCAATGTCGGCGCCACCATGCTGGAGACCGAGGTCAAGCTTGCCGAAACCGAGGTCGGCAAGCTGCGCGACCAGATCTACGACATGGAGGTCACGCTGCGCGGCCAGTGGGGCCCCAATGCCGCCGCGCAGGCGGCGGCAGCGCTGCAAGCGCTACCGCTCGACCGCGGCGGTGGCGCGCGCCGACGTCGCCGCGTTCCTGCGGCGCGCGCAGGCGCTGGCGGCGCGCACGAAAGGGCCCTAGCTGTGGAGCCTCAATAGGTTGTTCCGGGTCAGGCCGAGTCTGCTGATGGGT
>VGER01000034.1 GCA_016869235.1 Alphaproteobacteria bacterium
CCCACGCCCGCCCCCGCGCCGCAGGTGGCGCAGGCAACGCCGCGGGTGCCCATCGGCACGCCGGCGACCCAGACCGTACGCCCGGCGACGGCGCCAACCAACACGCCGACCCTTGCGGTGCCCGACCTCGCGGTTCCCGTGCCGCCGGTGTTCCAAGGCGGCCCGCAGGTGACGGTAGGTGCGACCGCGCAGCCAGTGCCGCCGCCCCCGGTTACCGTCACGCCACCGCAGACCACCGCGCCCGCGCCGCCACAGGCCGTGCCGCCGGCCGTTCTTGGCAGCGCTGCGCCAGCGCCCGCGCGGCCACCCACACCAGCTCCAGCCCCGCAAGTGGCGACTCCGGCTCCGGCTCCGGCACCAACGCCGGCGCCGGCACCGACGATCGCCCAGGCCGCTCCAGCACCGGTTCCCGCTCCAGCGCCTGCGCCTGCTCCCGCGCCCCTTACGCAGGCGCAGGTGCAGCGCGTGCTGCCCGCCCAGAACGCGGCCGGTCAAGACACGCTCGCGCGCACATTCGCGCAGATGCTGGCGCAGTCCCAGAACACGGTGACGGTGCTGTCGCCGCTCGGCGGTCCGCCACCCGTGCTGACGCCGGTCGTGCCGCAGCAGCGCGTTCCGCCACCGGCAGCGGCCAACCAGCCTCTGCCCAACGTCGTAGTCGGTGGGGGCGCCCGCCCGCAGGTGACGGCCAACGTGCCGGCGGCTGGTGGCGCGCCGCAGTTCAACGTCGCCGGCGGAGGCGCCCGCCCGACCGCCACGGTGATATTCTCCCACGACTCGACGTGGCTGTCGGCCGACGCGGTGCGCAGCATTCGCGCCATCGCCGACCAGTACAAGGCGCGCGGCGGCAAGGTGCACGTGGTCGGTCACGCTTCCCATCGCACCAAGGACATGCCGATCGACAGGCACGTCATGGTCAATTTCAAGGTGTCGGTCGACCGCGCCCAGGCGGTGGCGAATGAGTTGATGCGCCTCGGCGTGCCGCCGGCGGCGCTGATCGTCGAGGCCCTCGGCGACGCCCAGCCGCGCTTCCTCGAGGCGATGCCGGCGGGCGAGGCGGGCAACCGGCGCGTCGAGATCATCCTCGAGGCGTAGGCCTTCGCCGAGCGGAGTGGCCGCCCGCAATTCGGCCACCATCGACTGCTTCTATCGCCAAGTTGGCGGCGTCGTAGGGTGCGCACCCACTCTGCGCAGCACGCTAACTGTGGTATGAACGAACTCAAGGTACGACTGCCTGCGGTGTGAGCCGCGGGCCGTGTTGGTCGAGGCAATGGACTTCCATCGCATCAAGCTGCTGCCGCCGTACGTCTTCGCGGAAGTCAACGCGATGAAGGCCAAGGCGCGCGCCGCCGGCCAGGACATCATCGACCTTGGCATGGGTAACCCCGACACGGGCACCCCGCGCCACATCGTCGATAAGCTGGTCGAGACCGCGCAGAACCCGCGCGCCCACCGCTACTCGTCGTCGCGCGGCATCCCCGGGCTGCGCCGTGCCATTGCCGTGTACTACGGCCGCCGCTTCGGCGTCGAGGTCGACGCGGACACCGAGAGCTGCGTCACCATCGGCTCGAAGGAAGGACTCGCCAGCCTGGCGTCGGCGATGACCGGGCCGGGCGATCAGATATACGTGCCGGATCCCTCGTATCCGATCCACGCCCACGGCTTCCTGCTGGTGGGCGCCGAGATCATGCCTATCAAGCAGCTGCCGGGTGAGGATCCCAGCGCGCCCTCGGGCCGCGACTTCATGCAGGGCTTCAAGCGCGCCGTCGAGGCATCGAGCAAGAAGCCGCTGGCGGTGATCCTGAGCTATCCGTCGAACCCGACGGCGCAGATCGTCGACCTCGACTTCTACGGCGAGATGGTCGAGTTCTGCCGCGCCAAGAAGATCTACATCCTCTCCGACATCGCCTACTCGGAGATCTATTTCACCGAGACGCCGCCGCCGTCGGTGCTGCAGATACCGCGCGCCAAGGAGATCGCCGTCGAGTTCACCTCGATGAGTAAGACCTACTCGATGCCCGGCTGGCGCATCGGGTTCGCCACCGGCAACAAGCAGCTCGTCGGCGCCCTCACCAAGATCAAGTCGTGGCTCGACTACGGCGTTTTCACGCCGATCCAGGTCGCCGCCACCGCCGCGCTCAATGGGCCGCAGGACTGCGTCGCCCACATTCGCGACCTGTATCGCAAGCGCCGCGACGTGCTGGTTTCCTCGATGGCCGCCGCCGGCTGGGACATCCCGAGCCCGCCGGCATCCATGTTCGCGTGGGCGCCACTGCCCAAGGGCTTCGAACATCTGGGCGCGCTCGAGTTCTCCAAGCTCCTGCTTACCGAGGCGGAGGTTGCGGTGTCGCCGGGCAACGCATTCGGCGCCAGCGGCGAAGGCTTCATCCGCATCGCGCTGGTCGAGAACGAGCAGCGCATCCGCCAAGCGGCGCGCTCGGTGAAGAAGTTTCTCTCGCAGGGCGCGCCCGACGCTCCGTCGGCGCGCACCATGCCCTCGAACGTGACGCCCTTCAAGAAAGCCGCCGGCAGGTGAGTTCCGCGCTACGAGTCGGCCTCGCTGGCCTCGGCACGGTCGGGGGCGGCGTAGTGAAGCTACTGAGCGAGCACAAGGTGCTGCTCGAAGCGCGCGCCGGCCGGCCGATCGTGCTCGCCGGCGTTTCCGCGCTGGAGACGCCGAAGCCGCTCGCGCCCCTGCTCAAAGGTGTCGCTTGGCACGACGACGCGCGGAAGCTTGCCGTCAGCAACGACATCGACGTCATGGTCGAGCTGATCGGCGGCGCCGACGGCGTTGCCAAGCAGATCGCTGAGGCGGCGCTGGGCGCCGGCAAGTCGCTGGTGTGCGCCAACAAGGCGCTCATCGCCAAGCACGGCGTCGTGCTTGCCACGCTGGCCGAGCAGAAGAAGGTCGCCCTGCAGTTCGAGGCCGCCGTCGCCGGCGGCATTCCGATCTTGAAGTCGATCCGCGAGGGGCTGGCCGGCAACCGCTTCCAGCGCGTCTACGGCATCCTCAACGGCACGTGCAATTACATCCTCACCGGCATGGAGGAGTCGCGCCGCGACTTCGCCGCAGTGCTCGCCGAGGCGCAGAAGCTCGGCTATGCCGAGGCAGACCCGGCCGCCGACGTGGACGGCCATGACGCCGCCAACAAGCTGGCCATCCTGACGTCGCTTGCCTTCGGCACGCCGGTGTCGCTGGAGTCGATCTACGTCGAGGGCATTCGCAACGTCTCGGCGCTCGACATCGCGTTCGCCGCCGAGCTCGGTTACCGCATCAAGCTGCTCGCCATCGCGCGCATGACCGATCATGGCCTCGAGCAGCGCGTGCATCCCTGCATGGTGCGCCGCGACAAGCCCGTGGCCCAGGTGATGGGCGTGCTCAACGCCGTAGTGGCGGAGGGCGACTTCGTCGGCCAGACGGTGTTTGAGGGCCCTGGCGCGGGCGAGCGCGCCACCGCCTCCGCCGTGGTGTCCGACCTCGTCGATCTCGCGCGCGGCCGCACCTCGCATCCGTTCTCGGTGCCGGTGGCGAAGCTGTCGCGGCTGCGGTCGGCTGCGATGGACAAGCACGTCGGCGCCTATTACGTGCGGCTGATCGTCAAGGACGTGCCGGGCGTGCTGGCGGCAGTCGCGCGCATCTTCGCCGAAGCCGAGGTCTCCATCGAATCGGTGCTGCAGCGCGGCCGCGCTCCCGGCGAGAACGTGCCGCTCATCCTCACGACCCATGAGTGTCAGGAGGCGGCGATGATGCGGGTGCGTGACCGCCTCGCCAACACCAAGGCGGTAGTCGAGAAGCCCGCTTTTATTCGCATCGAGGAATTGTAGGAGTTCATGCACCACGCCGAGCATCGCCACGACGCCGACGCCAGACTCGACGCGTTCCTGAGCCTCGATGTGGTGCGCGCCGTCGAGGCCGCCGCCATTGCCGCGACGCGTTAGGTCGGCCGCGGCGACGAGTTCGCCGCCGAGAGCGCCGCTGCCTCGGCGATGCGCCAGGCGCTGCGCCACGTCGCCATCCAGGGCAAGTTCGTCATCGGCGACGGTCCGCGCGGCTCGGTGCCGGTGCTCTACGTTGGCGAGACGGTCGGCGCCGGCGGCGTCGCCGCCGAGGTCGTCGTCGATTCGCTCGACTGCATCACCCGCGCCGCGCGCTCGGATCCCGGTGCCTTGTCGGTGATCGCCGTCGCCGGAGCAGGCGGTTTCCAGCCCGTGCCGTCCGTCTACATGGACAAGATCGCCGTCGGTCCCGCCGCCGCCCTGCGCGGCCGCGGCGGGCGCCTGCTGGCGCGCTTGGCGCCGCGCAACGAGGATGAGCGCGCGCAGATTGCCGCCGCGAGCATCCCCGACGCCGGCCGCACCTTCACCACCGAGGATTTGGCGCGCGGCGAAGTCATCTTTGCCGCGGCCGGGGTCACCGATGGCGCCCTAGTGGAGGGCGCCCATGTGGGCACCCAGGACGCCGTCACCCATGCCGTGGTGATCCGCTCGCGCACCGGCTCGGTGCGCTGGATCAAGACGCGCCACCAGCTGGACGAGAAGGGCAACCCCCGGACGGGGAACTGACTGCTATTGGTCCTCCGGCCGTCGCCCGGTGTCGCTGCGCAGCTGCTGGAGAGCGGTGCGCTGGGCGTCGAGAACGTCGATGCGTCGCGCCGCGCGCGCCTTATAGGCGTACGTCCCCAGGGCGATGACTACCAAACCGCCGAGGCCAAGCCATATCCAGGTCATGAGGAAAAGAGTCCTTTGTCCGTGGGCGAGGGGGTAGGGTAACGCGCGCACTCGCTCCATGCACGCACCCGCCCAGCTGCTCTCGGACTGCTTTCTCGGCGTTACGCGCTCGCTCAGCGGACGCCGCTGGGTGGCGCGCGCCTGCGACGACCGCACGGCCGTCGCGCTCTCCCAGCGCCTCGGCCTGCCCGAGGTGCTCGGCCGCGTACTCGCCTCGCGTGGCGTCGGACTCGATGGAGCCGACAAGTATCTGAGCCCGCGCCTGCGCGACCTCCTGCCGGATCCCAGCCAACTCAAGGACATGGACCGCGCCGCCGAGCGGCTTGCTTCGGCCGTCCGTGCCGGTGAAGGCATCGCCATCCTGGGCGACTACGACGTGGACGGCGCCACTTCAGCGGCGCTGCTGGTGCGCTTCCTGCGTGCCGCCGGCGCCAAGGCGCGCGTCTACGTGCCGGATCGAATCAAGGAGGGCTACGGCCCCAACGCCGGAGCGGTCCGCCTGCTGGCAGCCGAAGGCGCGCGCGTCATCGTCACGGTCGACTGCGGCACGCTCGCTCATGAGGCGCTGGCGGTTGCCGCGCCGCTCGGCGTCGACGTCATCGTCGTCGACCACCATGTCGCGGCGCCGTCCCTGCCGGCAGTCTTCGCCGTGGTCAACCCCAACCGCCTGGACGAATCGCCCGACATCACCCGCGCGGTCGGCACGCTGGCGGCCGTGGGCGTCGCCTACCTACTGGTGGTCGCCGCCAACCGGGCGCTGCGCCGGGACGGCCACTACGCCGGCGGTCGCAGCGAGCCGGACCTGTTGCGTTGGCTCGATCTCGTCGCACTCGGCACGGTGTGCGACGTGGTTCCTCTCAAAGGGCTAAACCGCGCGCTGGTGGCGCAAGGCCTGAAGGTCATGGCGGCGCGCTCCAATGTCGGTGTCGCGGCGCTGGCGGACTCGGCCAAGGTCAACGGCGCGCCCAACGCCTGGTCGGCGGGATTTCTGCTCGGCCCGCGCGTCAACGCCGGCGGCCGCGTCGGTCGCTCCGAGATCGGCGCGCGCCTCCTGGCAACCGACGACGGCGCGGAGGCTCGTGCGCTGGCGTTTGAGCTCGAGGGCTACAACGCCGAGCGCCGCGCCATCGAGGCATCGGTGCACGAAGACGCTCTCTCGCGGGTGGAAGCAGCCGGAGATCCTGGCGCGCTCGCATTCGTTGCCGGCGAGGGCTGGCACCCCGGCGTGCTCGGCATCGTCGCCAGCCGACTCACCGAGGCGTTGCGCCGTCCGTCCGTCGTCGTCGCCATCACGGGCGAAATCGCCAAGGGCTCCGGCCGCTCGATGCCCGGCGTGGACCTCGGTGCCGCCGTCATCGCCGCCGGCCAGGCGGGGATGCTGATGAACGGTGGCGGTCATCCGATGGCCGCCGGTTTCACCGTGCAGCGCTCGCGGATCGAGGAGCTCGCCGAGTTCCTGCGCGCCCGCATCACGCCATCGTTCCACGAATCCCCCGGCCTGCGCGACCTGGCGCTCGACGGCGCGTTGGCCGCCGGCGCGGCGACGCCGGAACTGCTCGAGAAGCTCGAGGGAGCTGGGCCGTTTGGCGCCGGCAACGCCGAGCCGCGCTTCGCCATCGCCGCCGCGTCCATCGTCAAGGCCGAGCCGGTGGGCGACGGCCATGTCCGTGCCATCCTCAGCGGCGGCGGGGGCGGCGGCCGCCTCAAGGCGATCGCGTTTCGTGCCTTGGAGACTCCAGTCGGCCAGGCACTCTTGTCGTCACGCGGCATGCCGCTGCATGTCGCCGGCCATCTGCGCGCCGACACCTGGCAGGGCCGCGAGGAAGCGCAGCTCGTGGTCGAGGATGCGGCCCCGGTCCTATGATCCCCGGGTGGGAATGGGGCGGCAGGCAAGTGACCGACGCTTGTCGCAAAAATGACACGCCGCACACCTATATATCCGGGGCTGTAGTCACGCCGCTGCAACCAGCCTGCGGGATTTCGCCATGAAGCGCATTTTCGTCGCGACGGTACTGTTGCTGTCTTTCGCTGGTGCTTCCGATGCCCAGCCCGTCCCGCCCTGCGCGGGGCCAGCCGATCCGCCGCACTCGCGCGTGGGGGAAATCCCTAATGTCGCCGTCTGGTATGCCGAGGAGCTGCGCACCTGGCGCGCGCCCGCCTGCACGGGATGGGAACAGTCGTCGCAGGACGCTGTGGCCGCGAGCGCGGTTCGCTTCCGCCACGCCGGCAGCGTGGACGTCATCCTCGAGCGCTTCGCCAAGGTGTCCGACTACACCGAGATTCCCTATTGGTCGCCCAACAACCAGGAATTGCGCACGCTGATCAAGAACGCGAGCGCGCTGTCGGGTCCTGACACCCGCCTGCGGCGCGAGGACTTCACGGTCGCCGAGCTTGCCAAGGGCGAGCCGGTGTTCCTGCACATGGGCGGAAACGCGGTGAACAACGTCGCCTACCGGATGCAGGTCCTGGAGTACACGCCCGACAAGCTCACCGTCGCCTTGGAGAACGCCATCACCGTTCGCGTGCTCGGCTTCCCCATGGTGCGCGCAGGCGGCGGGCAGTTCCTGTTCAGCTTCGAGCGCGAATCGCCGGACGTGTGGAGGTCCTACACGCTGGTGCGCGTCGGCTCGTTGCTGAACGTCGTCGCGCGCCCGCCTATGGACCAGTACGCCAACCGCGCGGTGGCGCTTACGCGCTACTTCGCCGGCATGCCGTTGCGCGACCCCATGCCGCCGAGTCTGCTGCGCAACACGGCGGCCGCTCGCTAGCCCGGCATCCTCACACGCTTGTCACTGGCCGGAGCGGCACCGAGGTCCCATCTCCTTCAGTAACGTTGATTCCCGAAAGGATTCCCTGCATGCGTTCGCCCCTGTGGGTCGCGGCGTTCTACGCCGCCACCTTTGTCGTCGGCATCTTCCTGGGCTGGCAAATCGATTGCCGCCTCGGCGAGCAGGCCGCGCCGCATGCGCCCGTCGCCGGGGCGCACGAAGCCGCCGGCCACTCCTAGGACTTCCCGCAATATTTGACGGGATACATCGGTTCGGATAGCCTTCCGACCCGTTGTATCGCCGCGTGCATCACGCGGCTGGCGACCGGCAAGTGGTGAGGACTCGATGTCGTTGTGGTCGCGGGTTGCGGGCGGCTTGCTCGCGGTTGCGATTGCGCTCCCGGTCGTGCGGGCCGACGCCGCCGATGTTTCGGTGGCCGTCGCCGCCAACTTCACGGATGCGGCCAACGAGATCGGCGCCGCCTTCCAGCGCGCCACCGGCCATCGCGCCGTTTACAGCTTCGGCTCCACGGGTCAGCTCTACACGCAGATCACCCAGGGCGCGCCGTTCCAGGTGTTCTTGTCCGCCGACCAGGCGACCGCCAAGCGCGCGGTGGACGAGAACAACGCGGTCGCCGGCACGCAGTTCACCTACGCCGTCGGCAAGCTGGTGCTCTACTCCAAGAATCCTTCACTGGTGACCGGAGAGGCGACGCTGCGCGGCGGCGCCTTCCGGAAGATCGCCCTCGCCAACCCGAGCGCGGCCCCCTACGGCTCCGCGGCCATGGAGGTGATGCGCGCGCTGAGTGTGCTGTCTTCGTTGCAGCCCAAGATAGTGCAGGGTGACAACATCGGCCAGACCTATCAGTTCATCGACACCGGCAACGCCGAGCTCGGCTTCGTCGCGCTGTCGCAGGTGATCGCCGTCCGGGGCGGGTCGCGCTGGATCGTGCCCGACACCCTGTATCCTCCCATCCGCCAGGACGCCGTGCTCACCCGCGCCGGGGCCAACGCCGCGGCCGCGCGCCAGTTCCTCGACTTCCTCAAGTCGGCGGAAGCCGTCGCCCTGATGGAGAGGTACGGGTATGGCAAGGGCACGTAAGCCGCTACACTCCGCCGTCGCCGCCGGGGGAAAGGGATGCTGGACTGGGGAGAGCTGTGGCCGCCGATTCGACTCACGCTCGAGCTCGCCGCCGCCACCACGGTGTTGCTGCTGCTGGTCGGCACGCCCATCGCCTGGTGGCTGGCGCGCTCGCGGGCGCGCTGGAAGGAGGCGGTCGCCGCGGTGGTGGCGCTGCCGCTGGTGTTGCCGCCAACGGTGCTCGGCTTCTACCTCCTCCTGTTCCTTGGCCCGCGCGGCCCGGGCGGTGACGTCGCCGAGCTGTTCGGTCTGCGTACCTTCGCTTTCACCTTCACCGGGCTTCTGTTCGGCTCGGTGCTGTTCTCGATGCCGTTCGTGGTGCAGCCCATCCGCAACGCCTTCGAAGCGTTTGGCGAGCGCCCGCTCGAGGTCGCGGCGACGCTGCGCGCCTCGCGCTGGGACGCCTTCTGGTCGGTGGCGGTGCCGCTGGCGCGCCCGGGCTTCCTCACCGGCGCGGTGCTGGGCTTTGCCCACACCGTCGGCGAGTTCGGCGTCGTGCTGATGATCGGTGGCAACATCCCCGGCCGCACCCGCACTCTGTCGGTCGCGATCTTCGACTACGTCAACACCCTGCGCTGGACCGAGGCGCACATCATTGCCGGTGGCATGGTGGTGTTCTCGTTCGTGGTGATCCTCGCCATGTTCGTGCTGGAGAAGCGCTTCAGCCGCCTGCGCGGATGACGGATTCGCCCGACACGATTGCGGCGCGCTTCGCCGGCAGCCTGGGCTCGTTCACACTCGACGTCGCCTTCACGGCGCCGATGCAGGGACTGACCGCGCTGTTCGGCGCTTCGGGCAGCGGCAAGACGACGATCTTGCGCTGCATCGCCGGCCTCGCGCGGCTGCCCGGCCGTCTGTCGGTAGGCGGCGAAGTCTGGCAGGACGATCGGATCTTTCGCTTCACGCACGAGCGTCCGATCGGCTACGTGTTCCAGGAAGCGAGCCTGTTCCCGCACCTATCCGTGCGCGATAACCTGCGCTACGGCCAGCGCCGCGCCGCCAGGGCGGGCGCACAGCCAACGATCAGCGAGTCGGATACGGTCGCGTTCCTCGGCCTCGACCGCATGCTCGAGCGCGCGCCGGCAACGCTTTCCGGCGGCGAGCGCCAGCGGGTCGCCATCGGCCGTGCGCTGCTGTCTCAGGCGCGAGTCCTGCTGATGGACGAGCCGCTCGCCGCGCTCGACCTCAACAGCAAGGAGGAGATCTTGCCGTACCTCGAGGCGTTGCACGAACGCCTCGCCATTCCGATGCTCTACGTCAGCCACGACTTGTCCGAGGTGCAGCGCCTCGCCGACACCATCGTGCTGCTGGAGAAGGGCAGGGTGATCGCCACCGGTCCGCTTTCCGACGTGCTCACCGACGTCAACCTGCCCAGCGCGCGGCGGCCCGATGCGTCGGCCATGCTCGACGCCGAGGTTGGCGAATTCGACGCGCGCTATGCGCTGACGCACGTGTCGGTGAGCGGTGGTAACCTCTTGGTGCCGGGGCGCATCGGCGAACCCGGCAGCCACCGGCGCGTGCGTGTCGCCGCGGCGGACGTCAGCTTGGTGGCCGAACGGCCGTCGGCGACGACGATCTCCAACGTCCTGCCGGCACGCATCGTCGAGATGCGCCCGCTCGACGATGCGCAGGTCAACGTCGTCCTGCAGCTCGGCCAGGATGGCGCCGGCGCGCGGTTGCTGGCGCGCGTGACACGCCGCTCCGCCGAGATGCTGTCGCTCGCGCCGGGCCAGCAGGTATTTGCCCAGGTGAAGGCGGTGTCCATGCTGCGCCGCCGCGCCGCGGCGAAGACGACGCCTCCGGTTGCGCGCAGGGCGACGGCCAAGTCGCGCGGCTGGCTGCCGTAATGCCTAGGGGGGTCGCCTTGTCGCGGCCGAACGGATCGCCGAGGATCGACTCGGTGTGGAGGGCGCACATCCGCTTGCCGTTGCGGCGCACCCACGTCGTGGCGTCGGTGGCGACCAGCGACAGCGGTTTTCCATCCACGGTCATGTCCTCGTGCACCTTGTAGGCGACGATGCACACGTCATCGCCGTTTCGCGATCTTTCGCCGTGGCGACTATGGCGATCTCCTTCGCTGCATCAGAAAAGGGTGTTCGGGAGGCGCGGTAGGGGCCGTGCCTGGCCGTGCAAGCGGGCTCACAGTGGTGCGAACGGGGGAGGCGGGCGGGGCGCGGCCGGGAGCGCGCCCCGGGGCGTGCCGGCTATGGGCCGGGTGGCCAACGAAGCGCATTGTTCGCCGCTGCCGGCAACGCTATATCCGGCGGCGCGCTCCCTTCGTCTATCGGATAGGACGCCAGGTTTTCAACCTGGAAAGACGGGTTCGACTCCCGTAGGGAGCGCCAACGCTCTGCCAAGGTCCGTCCCCGTCGCCGCGAGTGCCACCGCGGTGCGCAAACTCACATTGTGCCGACTCCGGCGCCGCGCGAACAAAGCCCGCAATGGGCCCCCCGTCGTCCGCGCGCGAGAACCGGCTCCCGTGTGAACGTCCCCACACCGTGCTGATCCCCACAGATGCGCGCCGGGTTGCGGCAGAGAATGCGCTCAGGTTCGCAATTGGGCGGACCCATACTTGGGCGGACCCATACTAAGGGGAGACCTACACCATGAACTCGCTTCTCGTTTCCATCGTTACCGCCGTTGCCGTCGTCTGGCTCGCCGTCGTGCCCGGTGCCTTGGCCGCCGAGCCGTAAGACTACCACAGCCAGTCCCAGCAGATCGCCATCCCGAAGGAAGGCGACATCGTCCACATGCGCACGTGGGTGTACGCGGTCGACGCCGCGACCCGCACGGTGCACATAGGCCTGAGCGTGCCGCACACCGAGACCCGCTGGTCTCCGCTGCAGTCCCTCGCCGGCATCGACGTGGGCTTCAGCATCGGCATCGCCCAGGGCTACGCCACCCTCGGCCGCATCGGCTTCGAGGGCCGCTACGAGTATTCCGCGGTCGGCAGTGGCGCCAATCTGGGCGCGCGGCTATGCTCGGCGGCGCAACCCTGGCAGATCGTCATCAGCCAGCGTCTGGTGCCGGAGGTCGAGCGGATTGCGGACTTGGAATCCCTCGGCGAGCTCACGTTGAAGGGGTTCCATCGCCCGGTTGCGGCCCACAACATCGTGCGCTTGCGGACATGAACGCCGTGCGCCGGCATCCTCGGTGGCTGCGCACCGGGCTAGGGGCCGCCATTGCCGTGCTGGCCGTGGCAGGAATCGCCGTCCTCTTCTCCTCCCGCGAGCGCGGCGAGTTCGTCGAGGGCTACGCCGTGGTGCCTACCGGGGACGTGGTGCAGGTCACCGGCGTGCTCCAGGTCGGCGGGCGCTTGGTGCACTTGATGGGTCTGGTGGCCCCGCGCGAGGAGCCGGACTGCCGGAGGGCCGGAGGCGCGGTCGTGCAGTGCACGGTGATCTCCGCCGCCAAGCTGGCAGAGCTGGTCGCGGGCAAGACCATCCGTTGCGACATCTATCGCTTCGGCCAGGACGATCGCAAGTGGGGTGTCTGCCGCGCATCCGACGTGCGCGGCGACAGGCTCGAGGACACCGTCAATGGCCAGTTGCTCCTGGCGGGCTGGGCGTTGCCCAACAAGCAGCAGGGCGCGAGCTTCCAGCCCCTCGGGGATCGTGCGCGCGACGCGCAGGTCGGAATGTGGGCGGGCCCGTTCGCCACCCATCGCGTCGTCACCGGCAACCGGTTCGGTAATCCCGAGATCAACGATGGCAACACCGTCGAGATCGAGGAGACGCGCATCCGGCTGCTCGGCATCGACGCACCCGAGCTCAACCAAGAGTGCGCGCTCAACGGCCTGCCGTACGCATGCGGCTTGCACGCGTACGTGCAGCTCATCGCGATCGTCGCCGGCCAGGGCAGAATTCTGTGCGTCGTCACCCAGGGGCCCGGTGACGACCGCGGCTGGGGGAGGTGCGGCATTCCCAATGAGCGCGTCTCCGATTTCCGCGCCGGCTACCCGACCTTCAACGAGCTGATGGTGCGTTCCGGCTGGGCTCTCGCCGACCGAACCCGCGGCACCGACTACGTCGCCGCCGAGGACGAGGCGCGTGCCGCCAAGCGCGGCCTGTGGGCGGGCGAATTCGTCCCACCGTCGGAGTGGCGCAATGGCAAGCGCTGAGCGCTCGTTTGGCATCGCCCTGGTGACGGCCGTGTTGCTCTGGTGCTCGGCGGCACAGACTGCTTATGCCCAGGCCGCTCCGGAAACCGTGGCAGGTGAGATTCGCGTGCGCGGCGCCGGCGTCGTGCAGGTCCTCAATCAGTGGTTCCAGCTGCTGGGCGCATCCACGTTCGAGCGCGACGAGGCCTGCCACCTTGGCCGGGTGCCCTACCAGTGCGGCCTGATCGCCCAGGGCCACCTTGCCGAGATTTCGGCGGGAACGCGGTACACCTGCACCCTGCACGAGTTCCGCGGCGATACGCGGCGCTATGGCGATTGCGTCTCGCCCAGCGGAGAGAAGCTTGCGGCAACGTGGGTGCGCTCGGGGTGGGCGTTCGCCCATCGCTTGCACAGCAGCGCCCTCGTCGCCGAGGAAGCGGCGGCGCGTGCCGCCAAGCGAGGCATGTGGGCAGGCACCACGCCGCCGGTCGATGGTGCTGCGCCGGCGAGCGTGTCGGGCGCGGCCTACATCCTCGACGCCAACACCCTGCGCATCGGCGGCACCCTGGTGCGGCTTGCCGGAACGGATGCGCCCGAGACACCGCAGTCGTGCGGCCTCGCCGCAGGGCGGGGGCCTACCCATGCCGGCATCTTCGCCCGCGGCATGCTTTCCAACATGACCATGGGCAAGCGCATCCATTGCGTCATCGAGCGCCGGCCCGGCGACGACCGCAATTTCGGCGTCTGCGGCGAGGCCGACGCCGCCGGCACGGCGATGCGGGCCGGTACCCAGACCCTGAACGAGCAGATGCTCGCCGCCGGCTGGGCGGTCGCCGACCGGGTCCACCCGCGCGCCGACTACGCCGATCTGCAGATCAAGGCGGACCGCGACAACGTCGGCCTCTGGCAGGGTCCGTTCATGCGGCCGGATGATTGGCGCCGCGGCTACCGCTGAGAGTGCAACCCATTGAGTACGGGCCGCCCGTGCTACCCTGCGGGCCGCGCGCCAGCAGGGGGGGGAGGTGACGCCACGCCAGCGGATGTTTTCAGCGCTCCGCCGCCTGTTCTGGGCGGCCGCTCTTGCCAGTTTGGTGATGTCCGGCGCGCAGGCGCAACAGGCGCGCCCCGCCGCCGCGCCGTCGCAAGTGGACGCGCTGAGCGCACGCCTTACGCCCGACGCCATGCAGCAGCTGTTTCCCGGCGTCGACAAGGTCGTTCCGGCTCCGGGGCGGCCGCTCGCTCTCGAGGCCTGGGTGGGCGGCGAGCTCAAGGGCTACATCTTCTCGACCCAGGATGTCGTCAACGCCGTCGGATACACTGGCTCGCCGTTCGACTTCATCGCCGGCATGACTCTCGACGGCAAGATCACCGGCGCCCTGCTGCGGCGTCACAGCGAGACGATCATCGGTCGCGGCGTACCGCAAGAACGCTTGCAGCAGTTCATCGCCGGATTCGCCTCGGCGAGCCTCGAGTCCTGGCGTTCGGTCAATCCGGACTTGCTGCGTGGCGCCAGCATCAGTGGCCGGCTGCTCAAGAACGGCATGCAGACCGCAGCCGAGCGCGTCTATGTCAGCCACATCAAGGGCGAGGCATTCCAGGTCGTCACCGAGCCGGCCCTCGACCGGCGCGGCTTCCTGTCGATGACCGGCGAGGAGTTGCTTGCCAAAGGCTCGATCGTACGCATCAAGCTCACGGTCCGCGACGTCCTCAGGCTTTTCGAGGTGCACGGCGGCAAAGGGTCGCTGCCGTCGGAGCCGCTGCAACGGGTGCGTTCGCTCGACGAGCCCTTCGTGGACTATGCGGTCGCACTGGCGACCCCGGCGTCCATCGGCGTCAACCTATTCGGCGAGAACTTCGCCAGCGTCGCGGCGCGTCAGGGCGCCGGGTTGTCGATCTTCATGGGCGCGGAAGGCTACTTCTCCTTCATCAGCAACAGCCATTTGAGCCGCGAGGCCGGCTACTTGTTCGACCAAGTCAAGCTGGTCCAGGGCGGCAAGGAATTCCGTTTCACCCGCGACAACTACCAGCGCGCTTCCACTCTCACCTCGCTACGGGTGCCGCGACTCGACACCGTAGTCTTCTACCTGCCGGTCGATGCCGGCCTCGATCCGCTCCAGCCATGGCAGGCGGTATTGATGGTGCCCGGCAAGAACGCGGCCGGCGAGGCGATGACCGTCGAGGTGCCCGTCACCTACAACCTGCCCGACATCCACAAGCTGCTGCCGCCACCGCCTCCCAGGCCAGCCTGGGTCGAACAGTGGGAGGTGCAGCGCGTCGACATCGCGATCCTGGTGGCGCTGCTCGCGGTGGTGAGTCTCGTCTTCATGTTGCAGGACGTGCTCGCCCGCAGTCGCATCGCGTACAACGTCGTGCGCGTCGGCGTGTTGTCGTTCACCTTGGGCTGGCTCGGATGGTGGGTGGGGGCGCAGTTCTCCATCATCAACATCCTGTCTTACCTGCAGGCACCGTTCACGGACGCCGCGCTCGATTCGTTCCTGCTCGACCCCCTGTTCTTCATCCTCGGCATCTACATAGCGGCGTCGCTGTTCCTGCTTGGTCGCGGCGTGTTTTGTGGCTGGCTGTGTCCGTTCGGCGCGTTGCAGGAGCTGTCCAACAAGCTTGCGCTATTGCTGCGCGTGCCGCAGATCAAGGTGCCGCGCGTTGTTCAGGAGCGCCTATGGGTGGTGAAGTACGTGTTGGCGGCTTCGATCCTCGGCATCGGCCTCTATTCGGTCGAAATGGCCAATCGGATCGAGGAGGTCGAGCCGTTCAAGACTGCCATCAACGTCTACTTCGTGCGCGAGCTGCCGTTCGTGCTCTACGCCGCCGCGCTGCTGGCCGCCGGACTGTTCATCGAGCGCTTCTATTGCCGCTTCCTGTGCCCGTTGGGCGGCGCGCTCGCGGTGTTCGGCCGCGTGCGGATGGTGAAGTGGCTCAAGCGCAAGCCACAGTGCGGAACGCAGTGCCGCATCTGCGAGGCCGACTGTCCGGTGGGAGCGATCGAGCCGAGCGGGAAGATCAACATGAACGAATGCCTGCAGTGCCTCGACTGCCAGGTCGACTACTACGACGACAACAAGTGCCCGCCGCTCATCGCGCGCAAGAAGCGCAAGGAAGCGCGCGCCGAGGTCGGCATCGGCGGCCTGCCCAATCCCCTGCCAGCTGAATAAGGCTAGTTGCCGCCGCGCACGAACTCCGTAGCCGCTGTAAGGCGCGCCCTCGTCTCGGTCACAAGGGTCTGGCCTTCCGCGTTGGCATTCGGGTAGGCGGCGATGTTGGCGGCGCGGGTGACGCGCGCGTAGCGCACGACTTCCGGATCGACCGGATCGCCGACATCAACGGGGAACTCGCCGGGGACCTCGAGGACCAGCCTGGCCACCGGCGGCAGCCCGAGCAGCAGACCGGCATCCTCGACCGGATTGGTGATCGCCGTCATGAGATTGGCGGCGCGGCGGTAAGAGTTGGCCGCGCCGCTGCGATCTCCGGCGGCGCGCGCCGCGTCGCCCTCGGCCAGGACGGCCAGCACCTGTCCGAGCGGCAGGCGCAGCTTGGCGAACTGCTCGCTGGCCAGCGCCGAGGCCTGCGAGGCGGCGTTCGCGGCCTCGGGCGTGGTTTGCCGAGCATATGCCTCTGCCAGCGCGAGCAGCGCCCGTGCCTCGCCCATGGTATCGCGCGCCTCCCCGGACTTCTGCTGCGCGATCTGAAGGTGCGTGGCGACGGAGGCAGCGTCGCCGGCGCGCGCTGCGATACGGCCGGCTGCAAGGGCGGCGGCAGCCTCTCCGCGCGCATCCTTGCGCTGGCGATAGAGCTGCAGCGCTGCCTCTGCTTCGCGCCGCGCGGTGTCCATGTCGTCGAGCGCCGCCGCCACTTGGGCGAGCCTGAGGCGGACCTCCGCCGCTTCGGGATGCGGCGCCGCGGCCAGCACCGCCAGTGCAGCTTCGTATTCGCTGCGCGCCGCGGGCAGGACACCCTGCAGCCGCTCGATGTCGCCGCGCCGCCACCGTATCCGCGCCTGTCCCACCGCATTGTCGCCGACCAGGCGGTCGGCGGCGTAGAGCGTCTCCTTGGCGGCAATGTTGTGGCCACGGTACGTCTCCGTGGTCGCGACCCGAAGCATCGCCTCCACCTGCTTGGCGGTGGCGCGGGCGGTCTCGAAGCGACCACGCGCGACTTCGAAGCTCGTGTGGGCGGCAGCGACGGCGTCGAGATTCCAGGCAAGTTGCCCGAGCAGCATGGCGATGTCACCGCGACCTTCGTCATCGCCGACGTTGTCGAAGATCTTGTCCGCCTGCTCGAGGACAGCGCGGGCGCGGATTTCGCCGGCCGGCATGAGCGGCGCGCGCTCGACGTTGAGCAGCGTGTGCGTGTCGTTCTTCGGCTCGGGTGCGCGCGCCCACAGCGCCATGCCGGCGCGATAGTGCTGCGCGGCCTCGCGGGGATGGAACGTGTCCTTCTCCAGGTCGCCGAGCGCGACGAAGACGCGCGCCTGGCTGGCGAGGTCGCCCTGCTGCTGGAATAGGCGGGCCGCGTCGGCATAGGCGGCGCGGGCGGCGTCGCTCTGCCCGTGCTGATGCTCCAGCGTTCCGAGACCAAACGCCGCCGCGGCCTCGGTGGCGACGTTGCTCTGACCCCGGGCCTGCGCGCGCAAGCGGACATATAAGTCGCGGGCGGCGCTGGTGTTGCCGGTGTTGAACAGACGCTGCGCCTCGGCGAGCTGCGCCGGACCTGCCTCGGTGACCACGGTTGCGGTTCCCGCCGCCGCCTTGGGAGAGTCGGCAGGCCGTTGGGCGCGGGGCTCCGGCGATTCGGTGGGCCGAACCAAGAAGAAGACGGTTGCCAGCGTTAAGCCGGTCAGCAGGACGACTCCAGCGATGAGTCCGCGCATCAAAAGTGCCCGTTCGACCTAGTCGCGAGACAGGCGCAGGTTGCTGCACCAGCGGCTAGGGAGCAAAGATCGGCCGGTCGTTCCGCTCGCGCCACTCCCATGGCTTGACGAAGCGGATGCCGTCTTGCCACAGGCCCTTCTTGCCGGTGCGCGCCTCCGCTTCCGCGGCCACGTACTGGTTGCTCTGTGGCAGGAAGGCGAACGCCCAGCCCTGCTTCACAAGTGTCTCGGCGATGTCCTCATTGCGGACGGTACATACCATGTAGGGCACGTCGAGCCAGTTGCGCTCCCCCGTATCGAGGCAGGATACCGGCCCCAGATCTACGAGGATCTCCAACGCCCGCTTCGCGTTGCTGAAGCAGCCATAGGGCCGCCCGCCCGCGCTACATTGCCGGTCCTGATCGGCGTCGGGCGCATCGATGCCATATAAGGAAATAATCTGGTTGCCGACCACGATCTGGTCGGCCTGCCGTGCCGCGGCGCGCCCGGTAACCGGCGCTGGTTGTGCAGTGGCGGCGGCGCACCACAAAGCCAGCAGGCACGCGACCGCCGAGCAACTGCGAATCATGGTCAAACGCCCCCAGCTGTCACCGGGGCCAGTCCGTTGTTTCCACCAATGGTTTGACACATTAACCGATTGGGCGCAGGCTTCCCAGGCGGCCGGAGGGCCGGCTTCACCACGGGGAGGGACTATGAATAGAAACACGAGTGTCATCGCTGCTTTGGCGGCAGGCACGGCTTTGGCTGGCCTTGCGGCGCCGGCGGCCTCGCAGGAGGCTGGCGGCGGGGGGACCTTTTCGGTCAGCTACCAACGCTTGCTGAACGCCGACGCCGAGCCGCACAACTGGCTGATGGTGGACGGCAACTACAGCCAGCACCGCAACTCCGGCCTGACGCAGATCAACAAGACCAACGTCAACCGCATGGTGGTGAAGTTCGCGGTCGACATCTGCGGCTGGTCGTGCACGCCCAACCTCTTCAAGCCCACCGATCGCATGGCGGGAGGCGGCCACCCCGCCGAAGAGGCGATTCCTCTCGTTGCCGACGGCTTCCTCTACATCGAGGACGGCTTGAGCAAGGTGTCCAAGATCGACGTGCGGAGCGGCAGGCGCGGCGACTGGGTGTGGCGTTATGACCCGAAGATCACCAGCTACCGCAACCGCAAGGGCGTGGCGCTGATGAACAACAATGTCTACGGCTGCGGCGGCGACTCACGAGCCTTCGCCCTCGACATGAGGTCGGGCGAGCCCAAGTACGAGACCATGCTGCTCGCGCCGCCGCAACGTGGTAACACGGCGATGACCGTGATTCCGAATCAGACCATGACGGCGCCACCGAACGTCATGCGTACCGCCGGCGGCAAGGACGTGCACATCTGCGGCCGCGGCGGCACGCACGCCGGCAACCACTCGATCGACGCCGTCGACGCCGAGACCGGCAAGCTCCTGTGGCGGCGTTACTCAGTGCCGGCGCCGGGCGAGCCCGGCCATCAGACCTGGCAGAACGCGGCGTGGATGACCACCAGCCAGGGCTTCTGGGCGCACAACGCCTTCGATCCTGTGACCAACGTGATCCTCGCGGGTGTGGGCGACGCCTGGCCGTCCTACGACCCCGAGTACCGTCCCGGTGACAACCTGTTCGCCGGCTCCACCCTGGCCATCGACGTCGATACGGGCGCGGTGAAGTGGTACTTCCAGTACATCCCGAACGAGGCGTACGACAACGACTCGGTCAACAACATGCACATCTGGACGACCAAGGACGGCAAGCGCGTGACGTCGCACTTCGGCCGCGCCGGATTCTGGTACGTCTTCGATCTCGACGAGGGCATCAAGACCGGTCGCGCCAATCCGCAAGCCGGTGGCGCCAACATGCCCAACATCGGCGCATTCGTCCGCGCGCATCAGTACGTCGATGAGGTGAACTGGACCAAGGGCATCGATCCCAAGACCGGCCTGCCGGCCGAGTACGATGCCAACCGGGGCCACCAAGTGTATCTGGATTACGCCAACAACGCGGGACGCCGCGCCAACGTCGGCAAGCCGATGTACCACTGCCCGGCCTGGGGCCACCAGAGCGTGGGCATGGAGCCGTCGGTGCTCGATCTCGAGCGGCGTATCGCCTACACCGTCACCAACGACAGCTGCACGACCGGCAATTACATCACCGCCGTGCGTGAGACGGCGGTGCCGATCCAAAACGCGTTCATGGCGACCACTACCATGCCGGCGATGACGGCAACGACCGGCGCGAACATCGGCCGCGGCTTCGGCATCGTGGGCGTGAACATCGACACGGGACAGCGGCGGAAGATCTACAAGGACGCCATCGCAAGCGGCAACCTGTCGGGATTGCTCGGCACGGCGGGAGGCCTCCTGATGAGCGCTTGGCCGAACGGAGAAGTCGCTGTCTACGACAAGGACACCGGCGCGAAGTTGTGGAACTTCTACACCGGCACCAGCATCGCTGCGGCGGCGATCACGTACGCCGTCGATGGCAAGCAGTACTTCGCCATTTTGGCTGGCGGCGCCCGCGGCGCCATCAGCACGGCGCCGAACCCGGGCGCGCAGCTCGGTGGCAACCCCAACCTCTGGGTGTTCGGCCTACCCGACTGATCGGTTGCACTTGGTTGGGAGTAGGGGGGGCCCGTTTGCGGGCTCCCCCTTTTTTTGTATGATTCACCTTAGGATGCAGACGGTGAGCCTTCTCGTGCGTGCGGTTTTCGCGGCGATGATCGCCGTTGGCGTGGCGGGTGGCGTGCTCGCACAGCAGGGCCTGGTACCCGGTCCGCGCGGCACGCGCATCTGGAACGTGCCGCTGGGCACCCCCGCAACGGAACTTCCGCCCGAATTCATGATCACCGCATGCGGCACCAACGGCGGACCACCCTCGACGCCGCTGCAGGGATTTCACGAGTTCGCCCAGTGCCGGCCGGAACCCGCCACGGGCTTGCATGAGGTGTGGTTCAGCTACGACGATGAGCTCGAGTACCACTTGCGTGCCATGCGCGCTCCTGAACACCAGATCATGATGCGGCGGGCCAACCTGCTGTTCGACATGCTGGTTGTGTACTCGATCCTCTTCGACGACAGAGGCCGCATGCAAGGGTATCGCATCGCTTCGGATCCGCGCGAGGATCCGTTGGTGCGCATCGACTCGGACATGCTCGCCGCCCTCACCACGATCGTCTATGGCGATGACGGATGGACCTGCCGTGACCTGCCGCGTATCGAAGGCGAGCAGCCCCTCGGTGGCACCTACATCAAGCGGCTGTGCGAAAAGACGAGCGGGGGCCAGCACATAGCGATGCGCACGCACCGCCTGCTCAAGGCGGGGCAGATGGCCGACCGCGGCGGCGTGCCTGGGGGAAACGAATTCGACGTCGGCGTCTGGGTGGAAGTGCTGGCTGCGGATATCGCCGCCAAGGTGACGCCGGCTCGCTAACGACCGACCGTGTTATCGGGCATGGTTGCGCCGGTGAACTTCGTGCCGGTGGTGTCGGCCTCGAAGAAGTTGGCGCCCGCGAAGGAGGAGCGCGAGAAGTCGGCGCCTGACAGATTCGCGCGCGTGAAATTCGTCTTCGTGAAGTTGGTCAGCGTGAGAACGGCACCACTCAGGTTGGCGGACAGCAGGTCGGCGTGGTTGAGGTACACCTGCTGACCTTTGGCG